>NZ_CAXYKD010000024.1:0-394162 GCF_964277905.1 uncultured Sphingobacterium sp. | reverse complement strand
TAAGAGTCTGTTGCTCTACCAACTGAGCTACGAAGTCATTCGATAATCCAAATGTAAGGTTCACCGTAGAAAAAGTCAAGTGGAAAAGAATATTTTTTTGACTTTTATGACATTCAAGCGAGATTTTTGGCAGTTGCTCGATAAAAAACAGACCAAAATAAGACTATTAAACTATTTATTCTTTCGCCCTATATTGCCTTGTGTTCCCACTACAGCGATCTTTCCCATAATCATTGGCTTAACTTCCATTTCTATTGGTTTATCCAGTTGCATTTTACTCCCTTTTTTGAATGGAATCACAACAGTTTTATAGCCAAACATCTGTGCACGGAGCTCTTGGTTTACCCGAAACAAAGATTGCGGTACCCAAAGCTGAAAATTTCCATTTTCATCCACTTTCGTACGATAATTTCCTAGGGATACCTCTGTCCCCGCCATGCTTACATCGTTTCCAGCGCAAACAACTTTACCTTTTATGCTTACCTTAGTACTATCACGGCTTCCTTTTAACGCTGAATTATCATTTGTTGATGAGTTGCCCTGATCTTGCTTCTTTATCTGATCATTTTTCGTTTTTGTTTGGACAACGACAACTTCTCCAGTCAGTTTGTTTTGTGCTTGAGCAGTATGAAAACTCAAGGATCCAACCAATAGGAGGCCCGCAGCAATCCCTGTCCATCTTCCTTGCCAAATAGGGTTTTTAGAAAAAGAAATAGTGGCATCCAATTCGCGCATCAACTGATCTTCATAAAATCGACCACATAACCCCCTACTGGCTTTTTTTATTTGATCCACAATTTCCTGATCATTCATCTGTGAAAAATCAACAACCATCTTCTCACATTGGCCACAGAAACGGCCTTGTTCTTGTGGCGTCATCTTACCCCAATCTGCAGAGCAAGATTCTTTTACCTGTAATACAATCTTTTCCATATTGCCTTATATTTTCAGAAGGGATGCAGGAAAATCGCCAATTTCATAACGAAACAGTGTACAAAATCATTAAACGCTGGTAAACAGACACTTAAAAAGATAAAACCGTTTAAAATCGTCTATTAACTTCCACAGAGCAAAGGGTGGGACCAAATGAAGTAAATGAACCGAATGAGGTAAATCATATGCTGAAGGGTAATAAATAGCAAAAATTAGAAGATCGTATTCATAAAAACATGAGACGTTAAAAAAATAGGCTGTCTCAAAAAAGTTGGACAGCCTATTTACAGTAAGTAATTCTAATTGTTACTTCCCTATTTAATATTGTCAAGAATTTCTTTTATTGCTCTTTCCAATTGCGGATCTTTATTTTCCATCCGATCTTGTACTGTATTTTTTACAAGAATATCTGGGGCAACTCCGGTTTGCTCGAGATCCTGACCATCAAGCGTATAACATCCCCAAGACGGAAGTCGATAGCTTGATCCGTCTACTAAGCCTTTAGCAGAAGTAAAAATAATCCAACGATAGGTTTCATTACCAATTATTTTCCCCAATTTAAGGGCTTTAAAGCCCGCAGCGGTCATTTCAGCATCGCTCAGCGATTGCTCATTAATCAATAAAACAATAGGTTTGGCAGATGGTGCAAAATTACTTTGTGGCGCACGTTTACCACCTCGGTATTGCCATTGTAAGTAAGGCCGTTGTGACAAGAATCGTAAAACTTCATCGTGCACATTCCCGCCTGTATTATACCGTAAATCTAAAATAATCCCTTGTTTGTTATTCTCCTGTTCAGCCATGTCGATCAAGAACCGCTGTAATTCAGTATCCGACATATTTTTCATATGTGAATACGCTATCTTATTGCTACTCAACTGATCAACTCGACTTCGGTTATCTCTAATCCATTGGTCGTAGAGGAGGTCTCTAAACACGGCGCTTGATACCGGACGAATGTTTGTCTGAATTTCCTTGCCATTACGATTCAAGGTCAATTGAATTTCCTCTTCCAGTGAAGGCCAAGTAAAATAACTATCGCGATCTGCCTGCGTATTCAATTTTGTTCCATTAATCGCCACGAGAATATCACCCGCATGAATATCAGCCTCTTTCTTTGCTGCGGGGCCATTCGGAACAATATAGCTAATCTTATAAGGGTTGCTTGTATCATAGATCACACCGATTTCATTCGTTACAAAACCAAACGGCTTACGTTCTTCCTGCCCCATTGAACTGAAACCTAAATGTGACGAATTGAGTTCGCCCAACATATCATTTAAGAGGATGCGTAAATCTGTCCTATCGTTGATACCTGGAAGATATTTCTCATATTTCTTTTTAACAGCGGTCCAATCTACACCATGGAATTTGCTATCGTAGAAATTCTCCTCCAGATTGGCCCATGTCTCATAAAACATCTGATTGAACTCTTTCTCAAGATCCCGATTGAATTTAAAACTCATGGTGACCGCATCAAGCTTATTCAAGTCAAGATTATATTTCTGAATTGTTCCTCGGGTCAGCACGAAGTACTTGCCTGCAGACTCTACAAATTGTCCTATACCTCCATCTGTGACTTTCTCGGTTTTGGCTGGTGTAAATAACTCATATACGGTACGATATGTACTATATTTTCCTTCATGATTGGAAGCATAGAACAAATAGGATTTATCCCCTTTTTGTATCACCAAAGGATCAGATTGTGTTCCAAATGCTGGACTGACTTGCTCAATTCGGTCACGCAATCCTTCTAAATCCAATTGGACCAAAACAGCTTTCTTGGCTTCGGCTGCTGGTGTTGCGGTTGACTTTACCTTGTCGGCATCATTTTTCTTCTTATCCTTAGCAGCATCTTCTTTCTTAGTTGCACCAGCTTTATTTACTGTCGTATCTTTCTTTTCAGGTGTTACAAATAATTCATCAAACTTTGTGCTACGATAAGGTTGGTCAAAGTTGGTCAATGCCATTCGGAAAATGCTTGAGTTTTGCATACCAGTAGGATAAGAAGGCTTAGTCCTATTACTCGCAAAATAAATGTATTTACCATCAGGAGACCAATATGGTGCTGCCTCTGTAACACCAGTATTTGTCAAATTTGTCGTTTGCTCATTTTTCAGGTTATACACAAAAATATCCTGTTCAAAATTGCGTATGGCCGTGAATAAAAGATAATTTCCATCGGGAGAAAATGAGGGCGAAGAATTTTGAAATGCCCAGATTTCATCTCTAACTACTGTTTGGCTCTTCAAACTTGTCAAATCCAATAGACGAACTTCATCACGTCCGCTGAGATATACCGCTTTTGTTTTATCCGCATTGAATGTAATATCCCGATTGTTACGCAGATCTTGTGTCAATTGTTTTACCTCTCCTTTACCGTCTGCTGTGCGTGAAAACCAGTTCTGATACCCTTGATACGTTTGACTATAGAGCAATGTTTTGCTGTCTTTAAGCCATTTAACTTCCATGATGCGCTCCCCTTGACTTGGCATCTGACGAACAAACTTTCCTTCGATATCCGACACGAACAATTCCCCACGGGATACAAATGCCATCTTTTTCCCGTCCGGTGAAACGTCGAAATTACTGATGTTACCTGAAATATTGAACTCCTTCAGCTTTCCTAGTACCTGATTACGGTTAAGTGCGATGCTGGGCTGTATGGTTTTCTTTCCATTGACATCGTAAATATAAAGCTGGTACCCTTTTTCAAAAGCGATCTTACTACCATCTGCCGCGACAAACGGACGTTTGATTGATTCTGGGAAAGAGGTCAATTGGGTTTTCGCTTTTCCAGCTATTTGATAAAGATTGTATTCACCATTGCTTTCGTCGGACACATAGAATATGTTTCCTTTCTGGTCTACTGTCGGCCAAAAATCCTTACCTATATAATCTGTATACTGTTGAAAAGCTTTTGTTTTGGGATTATAGGACTTTATATCCGGATTGAAAGCACCTTTGTATCGCTTGCGGTTGGCCGAGCTATAGCCTTCCCAGCTGTCATTGAATAATAATTCTCCTGAAGGTGTTGGCACCACATTACTGATATAATTAAAGACATGAGGAAACAACCTTGTTGCCGTTCCGCCATCCAAAGCGACTTGATAAGCACTCATTCTATTGTAACGCGATGACGTAAAATAAAGCGTCTTGCTATCCCAGCTCCAGCTGTCTACTTCATCCGAAGCATCGTGCGATGTAAGCTGTCGTATATCTCCACCAGCCAAAGGCATCACATAGACGTCCATATTACCATTTTGATTGGCCGAGAAAGCCAACCATTTTCCATCAGGGGAAATTCGTGGATTGATCTCATTTCCTTCCATTCCTGTCAGCCGAACTGCAACACCACCCTGGCTCCCTACTTTCCAAAGGTCACCTTCGTAACTAAAAACCATTTCCTTACCATCGGGACTCAATGTCGGATGGGACAAAAATGTGGGTTGTTGGGCAATAACACAGGTTGTTCCAGCATAGGCTAGAACTGTACTTAAGATTAGTTTTTTTATCATGTTATCTAGGAGGCTAATAATTGTTTGCCAATACAAAGGTAGAATAGGTATTGAACAAACCACTATGAAATAGTGAAGAATTTTATATTTTTATTTCTTCACGATTTCAGCATTTGATCGTAGGCCTTTCCTCCCTATTTCATTGGTATTTATTTTCTAATGAAGTAGAAGTTCCCACTTGGCCTATTTTTGACTTCCGCAACTAATATCTTCTTAACTTGAAGCATGCTTGAAAATAGACTGAAACAAATGTGTCTCTTTCCGGTTTTTATACAAGGAATGGTTATGCAAAACATATCATATTGAATACATATGTTTTAGCCGAATTCAAAAAGAACAACGTATTATTTTCTTACCAAAAGACTGTAAGAGAAGATAATTATCACAACATTAGCATATAATTATAAGCAAGCCGATAAACAATTTAAATATAGGCATATTTCTGTATCCCTATTGCAACCCAAAAGTTGAAGTATTTTTTGAATCATTATATTTTTTAATGGGATACTTATCCTTAACTTTGCACCCTCAAATCAGAAACTATGGAAGCAACGTTAACTCATTCAGAAGAAGATCTTTATAACAAACGAAATCGCATAAGAATCGCGGTATCACTTTTCTTTTTTTGCCAAGGGATCGCGTTTGCATCTTGGGCAAGTCGAATTCCCGTTATTAAAGCTCATCTCCATTTAAGTGAGGGGCAATTGGGTACAATTTTATTAATGCTTCCTGTTGGGCAGCTTGCAACAATGGCTCTCTCAGGAAAGCTGGTCACAAAATATGGCAGTGCAAGTGTTTTGCGTATTGTACCTATCGCTTACACCTTGGTCTTGTGCTCCATCCCCTTCGCACAGAATGCCTGGCAGTTGGGAGGCATATTATTTCTGTTTGGTGTCACTGGCAATATGTGTAATATTTCCGTGAACACGCAAGGCGTTGCAACTGAGCAGATTTTCAAAAAATCAATAATGACTTCTTTTCATGGGGCCTGGAGCATCGCTGGTTTCACAGGCGCACTAGTTGGCTTGTTAACGATGAATTTGGGTCTGAACACCTTTTATCATTTTTTAATCATATTAGTCATTGTCACAGCAAATACACTAATCAACCAAAAGTATCTGGTTCCGGGCAAATCTCCTCAAAAGGACAAGCGTAGTTTTTTCTCTAAACCAGAAGGTGGCTTACTTCAACTCGGCATTATCGGCTTTTTCAGCATGGCAACAGAGGGGGCAATGTTTGACTGGAGTGGGGTCTATTTCAAAGAGATTGTTCAAGCTCCCGAAAAATTTGTTGTCGTTGGCTACGCGTCTTTTATGATTATGATGGCCACTGGGCGCTTTGTTGGTGATGCTGTCATTCGCAAATTAGGGAGAAAAAGAACCCTGCAATACAGTGGCCTGCTGATGTTTGTCGGAATGATGACATCGGTTATCTTCCCCGAATTTATCATCTGTACCCTAGCCTTTATGTTGGTAGGTATAGGTGTGGCCTGCAACGTCCCATCTATCTATAGCATTGCTGGGCAGAACAAAAATGTACCATCTGGAGTAGCCTTAGCCATGGTTTCAAGCATCAGTTACCTGGGCTTCTTAATGGGACCGCCTTTAATTGGATATATTGCTGAAGCTTTTAGCCTACGCTATTCCTACGGTGTTTTTGCCTGTTTCGGCCTATTGATGTTTGTGATGGTTGGGCGATTATCTCTATTTAAAGAAACACGCGCAGCCTAATCCACCAAAGCACATGTTTACCGAATTTGCACTTTAGATTTTGACCTGAAGAAATCTCAGTCCAAATGACATACGTTTACTTCTTAAAACATAAGGCATTGCCAATAGATAAAAACAGGCCGTACCTGTCCCTAAGATGGAGCCAAACCATACATCTTCGACAAAATGCTGACCCAAATACACCCGAGAGTAGCCCGTTAATACAGCGAGAACAAATAAAATTATACCAAAAGCTCTATTTTTTGAGATAATGGCTAACGTAGCTGCCATCGCAAAAGCCGACGTTGTATGTCCAGAAGGGAAGGAGTTAAAGTGCGCTACACGCAACCAAGAAACAACATGGAATGTTGGGTCTCCATGAAATACCGTTGCCGGTCTATCGGCATCAAAAAGGTTTTTCAATACACAACAGATCAGCCCTGAAAAGATATAAGTCCCGAGAACAGCTCGAGCAAAATTCCACTGCTGTGTACAGCAGTAAGCAATAAAAACACCTATAACAAAAAGACCATCTCCAAAATAGGTCTGTATTGTAAAAAGAATATCGGCCCAAAATGCATGACGTGTATTCACAAAATGGAATGAATCTCCCTTCGGTATAAATACAACTATAGCTGTCATTAAGGCCATCCAAATGGCAAAACAAACAAAAAAAGCAGGATTAGCTGCATATACCTTTCTAAATTGGTATAATAAAAATTTTCCCATTCAATCTATGTTACAGGATTACAGGCCAAAAGTAAAATTGCTGTATGTGTAAATAATGATCCGAAAATAAACATTCTATTAAAAATTTACAATTCTATTACGTATTTATTTTGATAAGAAAAGAAAAACTATTAGGCACTAAACAAAAAAAGCGATGGAAATCCATCGCTTTTCTCAGTAGCCCCGAGCAGAATCGAACTGCTATCAAATGTTTAGGAAACATCTATTCTATCCGTTGAACTACGGGGCCTTTTCAGAAGCCAAACTTAGGTTTATTTTATATATAAGTCAATAGCTAGTCTAAAATCCTGTTATATTTTTTTCAAAAAGAGAGGGAACCCCTGTATAGACTAGTTTTACTAAAGCCATTAACATCCACAATAGCAAAAAATCTATATTAAAAGCCGTTTCATGTACGATGGAATAGTCCCTAACAAACGCAAATTTAGAACCTGAAAGATAAACTGGATTTAGAAAATGAAAAATGGTGGAGGGAGAAGGATTCGAACCTTCGAAGCCGAAGCAACGGATTTACAGTCCGTCCCATTTGACCGCTCTGGAACCCCTCCAGCATTGTGTTGTTCTAGAATTGAACGTCGCAAAAGTAGCTTTTGATTTGCAAAACTGCAATTATTTTAGGCCATAAATTTGTAACTACCGCAGTATTAATTCATTTATTTTCAAGAAACATTCAAATGATCTCTTCATCATGAGATCAAGTTATCATTATTATAATAAAAACTTATTGTTATAATCTAGTCATAATAGATTTTGACGATAGTGTATTGGTAAAATCAATTCGCTTTTTGCATCGAGTTGCTGTATCTTTGTGTCAACAAAAAAAAGAAAGATATATTATGAGTTTCACAGGTAAAAGTTTTCCAAGCATTACAGTAGATGCAATTGATTATTTAGGCGACAATTTACAAATCAACATTTTTGAAAAAGCAGTTAAAGAAGGTAAAAAAGTGCTTTTATTTTGGTATCCAAAAGATTTCACTTTCGTATGTCCTACTGAATTGCACGCTTTCCAAGAAGCAGCTGCTGAGTTTGAAAAACGCAATACAGTCTTAATCGGCGCTTCTTGCGATACAAATGAAGTACACTTTGCCTGGTTAAACACAGCAAAAGATAACGGTGGAATTGAAGGTGTTGAATATCCTCTTTTGGCAGACACCAACCGTAACTTATCAAGTATATTGGGAATCTTAGATGTTCAAGAAGTTGAACACCCTGAATACGGAACATTGGCTCAAGGTTCTGCGGTTACTTATAGAGCAACTTACTTGATCGATGAAACTGGCCGTGTATTCCATGAATCAGTAAACGACATGCCTTTGGGCCGTAACGTTAAAGAATACTTACGTTTGATCGACGCTTACGCTCACGTACAGAAATTTGGCGAAGTGTGTCCTGCAAACTGGGAAGAAGGTAAAGATGCCATGAACGCAGACAGAAAAGGTGTAGCTGATTATTTAGCGAAACACTAACAATACAAGACCACATTGTCTTATCAACAGGAGCTTTTCCCGGCTCCTGTTGATTTCTCCAACAATCACCTTAATAATAAAATCATGTTACAAGAATTAGAAAACGATAATTTACAAGAAATTGTAAACAATAACGATATTGTTATGGTTCAGTACTCTGCCACTTGGTGTGGTAACTGCAAAATCATGAAACCAAAATTCAAAAAACTGGCTGGCGAAAATGATAGCGTACCTTTTGTTATTGCAGATGCAGAAAAATTTCCTGAATCCCGCAAACTGGCAAATGTCAATAACCTACCCACTTTTGCCGCTTTTAAGAACGGTAAATTAGTCAATCAGGTACAAACAAATAAGTTAGACGCATTAGTAGAATTATTCAATGAAACTACCAGTAATTAAGCATTTGACAGAGTTCATCGAGCAGAATGATGTAGATTATGTCTTGGAAACAATCGAGACACTGGAAGCATTAACCGAAGCTCCTTTGAAAGATGAAGAACTTGACGTTCTTGGTGAATTGATTTCAAACCTATACGGAGCTGTAGAGGTTGATAAATTAATTAAAGAAGGTAACTCAAAAAAAGACGCGTTAAATATGTTTATGAAGCGTGTTCTAGGTGCTATTGATAAATAGTCTTTGCAAAAAAGCATTCGTGTGAAACTTTCTTTAAAGGTTGTTCCGGTTGTTTTTGAGCATTTGAAGCATAGAAACTAACATCAATTGAAATTTGTCAAACAAATATGCAATTGGATTTAGACCAATCCAGATTTTTTTTAAGGTAGTGGAGAATCTATCTTATTCTAAATATCGTTGTATTGCAGCATCTTAAACGCATGACGCCTATATATTATATGTTTTCCAAAAGCTAAAATGTTGACAAAATTTAGCAATGTGGAAAACTAATTAAAGTAATCTAACAGAACTAAATATTTTCTACATATATTTACTATGTTAAAGGTTGCCACTTGGAGCGAAGCGACAAAATAACTATTCTCTAAAAATTCGTTTCAGGAAAAAATATTTTAATTGTTAAACGGAAATTCCAAATTGATTGGGATTTCCGTTTTTTATTTATACCTATGTTTTACCTTTCAACGATCGATCCCTTTACCTCTTCGCTAAATATTGACCTAAGTTGAATTAGGTTAATGGTTAATATCCGTAAGTTAAAGCAATAAACCTACGTCATAAACGCACTACTTAAAGACTGTCAATAAAATTACAATCTCCAACAATCCGTTGTTCATCAAAATCTTTATCTTTAAACATGCGAAGACCTTTTCTCTCTGTTATTATTATTTTGGCTGGTATCTTGTCAACCTCAATCGTTAAAGCACAGAATCCACAGTGGAATGCTGCTGAAATTAAAGTTAATCTAGAAAAACTGAACGTGCTGGGCTCAGTCCTTTATTTTGCGGCACATCCGGATGATGAAAATACCCGGCTAATCGCTTGGCTAGCTCAGGAAAAAAAATATAAAACAGGTTATTTATCCCTAACTCGAGGTGACGGCGGACAAAACCTCATCGGAACAGAACAAGGCATTGAACTTGGATTGATTCGAACGCAGGAATTACTGGCTGCTCGAAAAATCGATAAGGGTGAGCAATTTTTTTCCTCAGCATATGATTTTGGATTCTCAAAGACTCCAGAAGAAACTTTCGAATTCTGGGATAAACAGCGTGTTCTTCGCGAAGCCGTATGGATTATCCGCAAATTTAGACCCGATGTCATCATCACACGTTTTCCTCCAGATCCAAGAGGCGGACATGGTCATCATCAAGCGTCTGCCATTCTAGCACATGAAGCCTTTAAAGCTGCTGCTGATCCGAATCAATTTCCAGAGCAGCTTCAATTTGTACGCCCCTGGAAAGCTAAACGCTTGCTTTGGAATACAGCTAATTTCGGAGGTCAAAACAATACACGTGAAGATCAGTTAAAAATAGATATCGGGGATTACAATTCTCTTCTAGGAGCTTCTTATGGGGAAATTGCCGCACACAGCCGTTCATCACACAAAAGCCAAGGCTTTGGTTCAGCAAGCCAACGTGGCTCATCAATCGAATACTTTGAGTATGTAGACGGTGCACCTGCAAAAAATACACTCTTGGATGGTGTTGACACCTCATGGAAAAGAATTCAAAACGGCAGTAAAGTTCAGTCCTTGATTGATCACATCAATCAAACATATCAAATTGATAAACCCGAATTGATCATTGCTGAATTGATCCAACTGTACAAAGCACTGGATCAAATTGATGATGAATACTGGAAAACTGAAAAGAAAAAAGAGGTTGAAAAACTAATTCTTGCCTGTGGTGGAATTTGGTTCGAAAGTATCGCTAAAAATCCATCTTATGCCTTGGAAGATCAGATCAAAGTGGAACATTCCATTATTGTTCGGCGTCCAAATGTAACCGTTGAGCTGACCCAAATAAATGGAAATAGCATTCATGAAACACTAAAAATAAACAAGCTACAAAGAGACTCTGTTCTTATACATGCCGACAGGACGACACAACCATACTGGTTGATTGAACCACATGGAAAAGGCAAATTTAATGTCAGTGATTTTAACCTGACTGGCTATCCAGAAAACCCCTATGCTCCAGAGGTATCATTTCAACTCCGGATCAATGGTGAAAATATCACACTCAGTCAGCCCATAAAATATAAATATACCGATCCTGTTCGTGGCGAAATCTACGACCCCATTGTGATCGTCCCACAGTTGACGGCAAAAAGTTCCAGCCCTTTGGCACTTACACAAAATGCCAACACTGTCAAAGTGAATCTGACTTTTCAGAAAAACGGACGAGCAAACACAACCACGTTTAACGTCAGACCGAATGTACCTAAAGGCTGGGAAGTTTCACCGGCATCTTTTGACCTAACTTTTGACAAAGGCGAACGTACAATTTCCAAAGAGATCAGCATAAAACCATCAGATGCTTCTAAATCTTCCATTGATACCCTGGGGTTCCTATTGGCAAACAAAGAGCACTTAAAAGAGATAAAATCCATCGATTACAATCATATACCTAATATTGTTTATTTCCCAGATGTCGCTATAAAAATGAGCAATGTCAACCTGATCAACGACGTAAAGAAAGTGGCATACATCCATGGGGCAGGGGATCTAATTCCGGAGTCGCTGGCGGCCATTGGTATTAAAGTTGATGTATTAAGTAACGAACAGGCATTAAAAGCAGATCTCTCTAGCTACGATGCTGTAATCTTGGGTGTACGAATATTCAATGTCAACAAGCAAATTGCACAGCTCCAAAACAGACTACTTACGTATGTCAACATGGGTGGAACGGTCCTGGAACAGTACAATGTAAACAATGGACTGTTCTCAAAGAACTTTGGCCCTTTTCCTTTTAGCATCGGCAGAAGCCGTGTAACAGACGAACTTGCAACGGTACATTTCGATAAAAATGACCCGATTTTTAATTACCCGAACAAGATCAGCGAAGCTGACTTCGAACACTGGGTGCAGGAGCGGGGACTCTACTTTGCGGAAGATATCGATAAAAAGTACCGCACCCCGATCACCATGCAAGATCCCGGCGAACCGTTACATAATGGCTCATTACTCATTGCTCAATATGGAAAAGGTAAATTTGTTTATACATCTTTGTCTTTTTTCAGACAATTGCCTGCCGGGATTCCCGGAGCTTACAGATTATTCGTAAATTTGCTATCAAAATCAAAATAATATAATAATGGAAAATCAGATTGACAACAGCTGCACGACAATTGATGCTGGCAAAGCAAAAGGAATCATTCTTTTAGTTGCTGTAGTATTTGGTGCATTAATTGGATTCACTGCAAACGAGACATTTTTAAGCATCTTTGGAGGTGCCGCTGTCGGATTGATTATCGCTGCTATTTTTAATAGCGTTATCTATCCTCAAAAGCCTTCAGATAGATAAGAAAGATGAATAGCTGGAAGCGTTTCTACTGGTTGGTCGTTATCTGGCTATTCGTATTCATCCTTTTTCTGTACATTTTCACGAACCACTATTCATGAGTACAGCAGATTGGATCGTTTTATTTCTGACACTCTTGTTTATTGTCGTATATGGCGTTTATAAGAGTAGGGGTATAAAAAATATTGACGGATATCTTCTAGGTAATCGTTCGTTACCTTGGTATCACGTCGGATTATCGGTAATGGCGACGCAAGCGAGCGCCATTACTTTCTTATCTGCCCCCGGCTTAGCTTATTCCTCAGGAATGAGTTTTGTCCAATTCTACTTTGGTCTTCCGTTGGCCATGATTGTGCTCTGCATTACATTTGTCCCTATTTTTCATAAGCTAAAAGTATTTACAGCCTACGAATTTTTAGAAAAACGTTTTGACGTCAAAACCAGAGGGCTCACTGCCATTCTTTTTTTGATACAGCGAGGGATATCAACGGGTATAACCATCTTTGCACCGGCTTTAATTATATCGACCATCCTTCATATTGATCTTACATGGACCACATTGGCCATAGGAAGTTTTGTTGTTATCTATACGACCTATGGAGGAACCAAAGCCGTATCTCACACACAGTTGCTTCAAATGAGCATTATCTTTGGATCATTACTCGTAGCAGGTATATTAGTTATCCATCTGTTGCCAGAGTCTATTGGACTATCAAAAGCACTTCATATTGCAGGAAAATCAGGAAAAACCAATGCATTGGATTTTACTTTTGACCTCAATAATAACTATACACTTTGGACAGGACTAATCGGTGGTTTTTTCCTACAGCTTTCCTACTTCGGGACCGACCAAAGTCAAGTAGGTCGTTATTTGACAGGGGCTTCGATCAAAGAAAGTCGCATGGGATTAATTATGAATGGTCTATTGAAAATCCCTATGCAATTTGCGATCCTGTTGATTGGAGTTCTGGTATTTGCCTATTATCAATTCCATCAGCCGCCCATTTTTTTCAATCAAGTCGAGATCAAGAAGCTCAAAGAAAGCAAATATGCTCCTGACTACCAGCTTCTCGAACAAAAGCATAGCGAGCTATTTAAAACACGTGAATCTGTTGTTCAGCAGCTTAATACAGCATTGGATCACGACGATGAAAAAAGAATTGCTGATTATCGATCCTCACTCGCTCAACTTAATGCAAAAATGCAGGTCGTAAAAGAAGGGACTTTGGACTTAATCAAAAAAAACAACCCAACAGCGGAAACGAATGACAATAATTATGTCTTTCTTTCTTTTGTGACAAGCGTCTTTCCAAAGGGCCTAATTGGGCTACTCATAGCGGTCATTTTTCTCGCATCCATGGGGTCTACGGCAAGTGCTATTAACTCATTGGCCTCAACAACGACCATTGATATCTACAAAAGATTTATTAATCCTAACTCATCTGAAAAACAAGACCTTTTGTGGTCGCGTTTATTTACGTTGATCTGGGGTACATTTACTGTTATTGTTGCTTTGTATGCAAACAGATTGGGTAATCTCCTCGAAGCGGTCAATATCTTGGGCTCACTATTCTATGGTACTATCCTAGGGATTTTTATCGTCGCCTTCTACATGAAGAAAATCCAAGGCAAAGCTGTTTTTCTTGCAGCCATTCTTTCCGAAATTATAGTGATCACAGTATGGACGATGAATAAGATTCCTTTTCTCTGGCTAAATCTTATTGGCTGCCTAGCTGTCATGTTAATCGCCTATATCGTACAACTGGGGACGAAAGCACCTCGCCCTATAGAGGTCAAAAAGGATCTTGAATAAAATAAAAAAGCCTGATTGCTCAGGCTCAGTATTTTTTATAGATATTGTACAATACACTCTTATCGTATATGGTCAATTCGGGGGTTGTATCCCGAACGACAAATTTTCGTTTAAAGGCAACGATAGCGGCTTTTAGATTGGAGGTATCATAACCAATAATTTTAAGCGCGTCTATCGCATTAAAGTTATCAGGAGGGGCCACAAGCTGTCCTTCATCATACCATATTCCAAAACCCCGTTCTGCAAGCTTTTTCCATGGGAAAAAAACGCTTGGATCATTCTTGCGTGATGGAGCGATATCGGCATGGCCAATAAAATTATTTGCTGGAATTAAATAACGCGATTTCAAGGTATCAAGCACAGTCATCAATGAATTAATTTGTGCCTCAGGAAAAGGCTCCCTACCATTATTATCCAATTCTATACCTATAGAACAGGAGTTCATGTCGACAATAGAACCCCATTTTGCCACCCCTGCATGCCAAGACCGAACATAATCGTTCAACATTTGTATAATCTCCCCATTCCGGCCAATGACATAATGTGAACTCACTTTAGTTCTTGGAATCTGAAAGGTTTTGATCGTCTGCCCAATACTATCTTGTGCTGTATGATGAATAATGACATAGTTAGGTTTACGAACATCATAATGTATGGCTTCCTCTTGGCGCCAATAAGGATGGTTTCCAGACTTCTGTAAAAAAACAACCTTTCTTTCCTCCGGTGTCAATAAATTGGTATCTGGCTTAGCTTCGACCTTTTCTTCCACAACCAATGCAGAAGCAAATGACGCAACTAGCGGTTTTGCAACCACCGGCTGTATCTTCGACTTGCAGCTTGCCAAAGACAGCAATGAACAAAGCAATATCCCTATTGACACAGGCCTAAACATTATTTTGGTAAACTATAGACTATACCCATCGCCAACGACTGGCTCAACTGCACTCTTGAAATGACATCCGGATCGTAGATCATGATACCATTTAAGTTCACATTGATAACTCTCGTGACTTTTGCCGTTACAGTTACATCCAAACGGTGTGTAGGGTTGGAAAGTTTCTCGTAGTCAGCAAAAAGGTTATAACGAGCCTTTACATTCAGTTTATCTGTGAAGTTTTTGTCCACGTTACCCGTTAGCTGAAATGCCAGTGCATTTGCAAAAGAGCGGTCTTCCTTTACACCAAATCGTTCACCAGTACCCGCACTTGGATTGTTAGGATCTCTATAATAGCCATATTTCTCAAAGAAACCTTCTCCAGAACGAGGCTTAACACGCTCATCCAAGATAAAAGTTTGACGTGCAGTACCCGTACCAAAACGCAAGGAAAATTCGTTACTAGGCTTATACTCAAGACCGAAAGATTCTGTCAGATAAGCTGGTGCCATAAAAGCATTCTCAATATAGTCTATTGTATCTCTGCCGTTAACCGTTTTATACTTATAACCCGCATCAAATTGCGACTCAAATGTCACCGACGTAAACAATGCCCAATTGGCAGACAATTTATAAGAGAGCTTATTATCCCAAAATATACGGTCATTATTCTTCTTCGCAATATTATTGGTATTCTTTATCTTGCCATAACGTAAATCAACTTCGGTCACAAAATTGAAATTGTCCTTCGTATAATCCGATTTATGATTCGCATTCAATCCTACAGCAATAGAACCAACACCACCACCTTTCCAATTATCATTAAATGACGCCTGGTTTAAATTGATCCCGAATTTTGTCCAATGTTTCCAATAGTCTACCTCTAAGTTTAGTTTTGGAACTATAGGACGAATCGTTTTAATATTTAATGGTTGCTCTTTCTGTACAGAAATTACGGTATCTGGTTTTGCTCGAAGATCTTTCAGATCCTGTGCTTTTAAGCTGGTAATAGAAAGGCAAAGCAGAGCCATGCCGACAAAATTGAATAACTTCATTCTGAAAACGTCTATTTTTTGTTTACGGTACTAATTTATAATTAATTGTTGGAAAAGGCTCAATAAAATATTGCGAAGGGTTCAATTGATACCGTGAATAACAATCTTTGATATAATTCACCAATTCATAATCACTCGCTGAGAGAATAAAGAAATAGGAGGGTCTAAATATCCTTCTAAATCGTTCAGCTTCTTCGCTATTTAATCCTGTAATCTTACTGATAAGCTCTTTCGTAAATTTGTAATCGATCACATTTTCCTTATAATCGTTTTCAATGGTTTTAGTTAGTCGACGTGCTCTTTTAGCCTCTTTGCTAAATAAACTGTAAATTGAATTGATGCTTAATCCAGCCCCATTTGGGCCAACAGAAAATACGTCTCCATAACCCGCAAGACGATACGCTTTCTCATAATCCTCTTTTGCTTTTTTCAGAATTTCCTCTGGTGTCTTGCGTGCAAAAACCTGAACTTCATCAATATAAAACGATTCACGTACCAAATGAAACAGCAACAATCCGCGGTTATCCACCTGAAGAGTATCTGAAAAATAGCCTTTACATATCGCAACAATATGATCTCCTAGTTGTGCATTAAAGACAAATTCTCCTTTAATAGTATTATAATTGACCTCGCCGGTACGTAAGTTGGCCAGCCTTACATTTCCAATACGTTGTTTGGTATTTTTATCAAAAACGATACCCTCGACTTTTTTATCTTGGCAAAAAAGTGGAGAACTAAAGCCCACAAGGGCAATAAGTAGAAAAATATATCGCAATAGTATCACTTTCGTAAAACTACTATATCGCTGTACAAAAGCGAAATATTTAACATCTTTTAAAGCGTAACTATTTAGATATAACCAATAGCTGCCCTAAAGATAGCGCATCATCGGTAAGACCGTTTAGGGATTTGATCTGATCAACGGATACATTGTACAGCTTACTGAGCGAATATAACGTATCCTGAGCTTTAACCTCATGAATACGCATAGCTACCGGGCTCTTGATTTCTTCTGTCTTTACGACGGTAGGAGGGGTTTCTTGTACATTCTGTACGATCTCGACCTGAACAGTCTCCTCCCGTACAACTTTTTCACGTGGCGATTCACCGCGATCGTATTGATCAAGATGATATCTTTCGATCATTTCGATCAGCAATTCAGGATAACGCGGATTGGTGGCGTATCCAGCCGCTTTCAAGCCTTTGGCCCAGCCTTTATAGTCGTTCTTATCCAACTTAAAGAGTGCCGCATATCGCGGTCGTAGCAGAAACTCTGAGTGATCCCGAAAAGATTGTTCGGGATTTTCATAAACACGAAAGCAGTCATTGATATTATCATCGGGACGAGTCACGGATTTTCCTTTCCAAACTCCGCCACATTTAATACCGAAATGATTATTAGCCTCACGCGCAAGATAACTGTTACCATTACCGGATTCCAGTAAAGCCTGAGCAAGTTTAATGCTCGCAGGAATACCATATTTATTCATTTCTGCAACGGCCACATCTTTGTAATGAGCAATATAGTCGTTGCCAGCCATGGTCGGTCGTCCCACAGAAGAGGATGAAGAAGTTTTTGAATTTGAGCCAGATTTAGTGGAGGATATTGTGCCTCTCCGGCTTGAACATGATGTAATCAACATCATGAATACAAACATGCCATAAAAAAACTTCTTCATGCAATAATGTCGCGCTTATTTTTTTGTTGACGAGAATCTATTTTGCTTAGCATCATTATCAAACATATCCAAATGATATTGTCTAATAGTAGCGAGTACTTTTGCTGTCCAACCTTTACTCGTAGAGTAACCCGAACGAGCAATCGCTTTTACCCAAGCTTCGTATTTTTCACCAGGATGTTTTTCAAAAAGACTCTGAGTAGTCTTTTTTCTTTTTACTATTCCTACAAAATCATCATACGAGTCCATTACAGACCGATAACCTTTGTAAGCTGACCGAATAACGGTACTGTTGTTCTTTCCTTTGACACCAAAATGGTTATTCAAATTTTTTGCTACCCTGCTACCACCATTTCCGCTTTCATGCATAGCGATGGCTAAGATAACCGATGCTGGAACACCGTGTTCCTCCATCATTTCTTTTGCTATTGGACTGTACTTATCGACATATGCCGCATTACTTTGAGCTGAAACTTTTGTTAATCCAAAAGTTCCCAAAGCTAGTAACAGTACAAAGCTTTTTAATTGTTTTAAATTCATGAAGAATGTTTTAGTTCACAAATTACCTTTTGCGTAATACAAAAAGTCCGTCTCGAATTGGTAATATCACCTTTTCTACGCGCTTGTCCTGAGCTAAACGTGCATTCAAATCAATGATCTGCTTTGTTTGGTTGTCTGGTTTTGAATCTAACACCTTACCTTTCCATAAGACATTGTCAATCAAAATAAGTCCCCCAGACGGAACTTGATTTATTATCGTTTCGAAATAATATAAATTTCTCTTTTTGTCCGCGTCGATAAATACCAGATCAAATGTTTCATCTAATGTAGGTAGTATTACCGCTGCATCTCCAATATGATAGTTGATTTTATCAGCAAATGCCGATTCGTCAAAATAACCTTGGACGCGTTCTTGTTGCTCTGCATTGATATCGATAGTATGTAATATCCCATCTTCCTGCAGCCCTTCTGCGAGACACAACGTTGCGTATCCCGTAAACGTTCCTATCTCCAAGATACGTTTCGGAGCAACCAATTTACTCAATAAAGAAAGAACTCTTCCCTGGTAGTGTCCAGATAACATATGGGGCATTGTTTCCTTCAAATATGTCTCCCGATTTACCCTTTTCAGTAACGAATTTTCCTCGTCTGTAGTATGTTCCAAATAGGACTCTAAATCGTCGGCAACAATTTCCATAACCACAAAGGTACCAAAAAACATTTTTATGATAAAAACTTTTTTTTACAAAAAGCTGAATACCAGCGAAATACAATTATCCTTTTGTAAAGAGCATTTTTCGGAAATCGCGTCAGATGCATAAAAAAGCCATATTGCCATTTTTAGATTTTCTATTTTGTTTCCAAATTTCATCAAAAAAAAGTCCCCCTAAAAGATGATCTTTTAGGGGGACTTTTTTTATTATTAAACAACAAATATACTAAGCAAGATCAGCAGTGATCAAGCGTAAAAATTCGGATCTTGTCACATCATTTTGGAATGCTCCAGTAAATGCAGAGGTAGTCGTTACGGAATTCTGTTTCTGAACTCCACGCATCGCCATACACATGTGCTTGCATTCCATAACCACAGCTACTCCACGAGCGCCTAAAGTTTCTTGAATACAATCTCTGATCTCATTGGTGAGACGTTCCTGAACCTGCAGACGACGCGCAAAAATATCAACGACACGTGGTATCTTGCTTAAACCTACAATATGGCCATTTGGAATATATGCAATATGGGCTTTACCAAAGAAAGGCAACATATGGTGCTCACAAAGAGAATATACTTCAATATCCTTAACGACGACCATTTGACTATAGTCTTCCTCAAACATAGCACCACGTAATACCTCCGCAGCATCGATATCATAGCCATGTGTCAGAAATTGCAGTGCCTTTGCAACACGTTCTGGTGTTTTCACTAAACCTTCGCGTTTTGGATCTTCCCCCAGACATTCCAATATATCTGTATAATGAGCAGCGATGCGATCTACCTTTTCAGTATTGTATTTGTCGATCTTAATATATCCATCCAACTCTTCGTTGTCAAATGAGTGTTGACTCATAGTTTCTACTATTTAAATGTATTAAAGATTAATCGCCAAAATATTCGACGTAATTATTTTCTGTTTCATGCAAACGGACACTATGCAAGATCACACCCTGTTCGTCAAACAGCGGTTTTAAGATCTTAAATATTTCGATTGCGATATTTTCCGTAGAAGCCATGACTCCTTTCATAAAATCAACATCTAAATTGAAATTACGGTGATCGACTTTGTCTATGATACTACGATTGATTATTTCTTTCATGATCTTTAAATCGATCAAAAAACCAGTCTCCGGGTTGACTTTTCCTTTAACTGTTACATAAAGATCATAATTATGTCCATGCCAATTTGGATTGGAGCAAAGACCAAATACCTGTTCATTCTGCTCCTTACTCCAGTCTTCACGATAGAGCTTGTGCGCAGCACAGAAACGTTCACGACGAGTTATAAATACCATAATGATACAAAGATAAGGCTTTAAGTGCAATTAAAACATCTCAATTTAAGGAATGCCGTCAGAATATAGTAATATAATGAAGTGCTTTCTAGCTTATTGAACAAACAGGCAAAAATCTAAGCACTTTATCCTTACTCATAACCCGCTTTCAAGAATAATTTGATATAAAATTTTGTCGCGGAGTGTAAACACTCCCTGTTTAAAAAGAACGACAACGAATGCTGATTTTTAAGGCCTATTTTCTTCTACCTTTAGTTAGGGTTTAGTTAGGGTTTAGTTAGGGTTAGTTTAGGTTTTATATAGCCTCTACCTAAAGTAACCCTAACTAAAATCTAAACTAAGGATATATAAAATCTAAACTAATTCAAGCGATTATATCGATCGATTAGCATTGTTTCCAATAGCATCGGGACAAAAACTAAACAGTTCGTACAGCATTATAAAAGAGGAGATCATAGCAAAAAGCAGTTAGCCCTATTAACATCAAGCTCGGGTTTCTAAGCAGGACTCATTGCAAGCATGATATTTTTATGCTAAAAAGAGATGCGCTTGCAAGATAATTTGTAATTTTCAATCCAAAACGAGCTCGTCATGCAAATATTAATTATTGCGGCTACTTCATTTGAATTGCAGCCTTTTCTGGAAGTGGTATCAAATTACGATCAATGCGATACCCTAGTAACTGGTGTAGGCATGGTCGCCACAGGCTTTGAGCTGGGAAGAATGCTACACGAAAAAAAATATGATCTCCTTATTAATGTCGGGATAGGAGGATGTTTGGATCGTACTATTGAAATAGGCTCGGTTATTCAGGTCGTTTCAGAGTCATTTGTTGAACTAGGTGCGGAAGACGGTCATAATTTTATTCCAATAGATCAATTGGGCTATGGAAGGTCTACATTTACCTCGTCTTTACTGAATGACAAGGAGCTTAGGCTTCCTTTTCTAAAACAGGGGGAAGGAATTACCGTAAACAAAGTCCATGGTAGCACAGAAAGTATCGAAAAAATTAAAAAACTGCATCCCAATAGCCTTGTTGAAAGTATGGAAGGGGCTGCGGTTTTCTATGCCGCCGATAAGATGACAATTCCCGTGATTGAGATTCGCGGTATTTCAAATTACGTGGAAAGAAGGAACCGTGCCACGTGGAACATTCCGTTAGCGATAATGAATAGTAATAAGGCACTTATAAAAACATTAGAATATCTGAACAACTTATATTCAAAAATTTAATACAAAAGTCATTTACTTATTAAAAAATGACATAAAACTATAGAATTAGCGGGTTCAAATCTTCAAAATATCAATTTTAAATAGTAGATTTGTAATCTAAAAATTGACACTATTTTACAACTGATGAGAGAAATACAATTCAGAGAAGCACTTCGTGAAGCAATGAACGAAGAAATGCGTAAAGACGACAAAATATTTTTATTAGGAGAAGAAGTTGCTGAGTATAACGGAGCTTACAAAGTAAGTCAGGGTATGCTTGATGAATTCGGTGCAAAGCGTATCATTGATACACCTATTGCGGAACTTGGTTTTGCTGGTATTGCTGTTGGTGCTGCAATGAATGGTTTGAAGCCAATTGTTGAATTCATGACATTCAACTTCTCACTTGTTGCAATTGACCAAGTAATCAATGCGGCAGCTAAAATTCACTCTATGAGTGGTGGACAGTTCTCTATTCCGATGGTCTTCCGCGGTCCTACAGGAAATGCGGGTCAGCTTGCAGCACAACACTCTCAAAACTTTGAGAACTGGTTTGCAAATACACCAGGTTTAAAAGTTGTGGTTCCTTCGAACCCATATGAAGCTAAAGGTTTATTGAAATCAGCTATTATCGATCCAGATCCTGTTATCTTCATGGAATCTGAGGTAATGTATGGTGATAAAGGACAAGTTCCTGAAGAAGAATATTACTTGGAAATCGGAAAAGCTAATATTATCCAAGAAGGTACAGATGTAACTGTTGTGTCTTTTGGTAAAATGCTTCCTCGCGTTGTCATTCCTGCAGTTGAAGAATTGAAAAAAGAAGGTATCAGCGTTGAATTAATTGACTTGCGTTCGGTACGTCCTATCGATTACCCTACAATCATCGCGTCTGTTAAGAAAACAAACCGTTTAGTAATCGTGGAAGAAGCATGGCCATTGGCGTCTATTTCGACGGATTTAGCATTCAATGTACAACGTAACGCATTTGATTATTTAGATGCCCCTGTTATCCGCGTAAATTGTGCAGATGTACCTCTTCCTTATGCTCCAACATTGATCGAAGCTGCTTTACCTAGCGTTGAGAAAGTTGTTAAAGCTGTGAAAGAAGTATCTTATATCAAGAAGTAATACGAATTACATTCTTAAAAAATTAAAATCCCTTTTACCCTGTAAAAGGGATTTTTTTTTATATTTAAGCTGGCCGATTGTTGCTTATTAAAAAAATTAAAATTCCATATATGAAAAAATTAAGAATTGCCTCTTTAATGGCCGTATTTGTATTTCTAGTGATATCTGCTTCCGCACAAAAGAAATACACACTACGTGTAAATCCCGATTCGGGGAAAAAAATATCGCAAAACCTTGTAATGACAATGGATATTGACGCTGCTGGCCAAAAAATGGTTACAGACCTTAATATGGGCTTTGATATCACCAATACAACGAAAAAAGACAATATCTTCGCGTTTGACCTTAAATATACCGGAATAAACATGAAAATGAATATGGCGGGAATGGACATGTCCTACGACTCGAAAAACCCCGAAGCCAATGAGTTTTCCAAACAGATGCATGCTACCTTAGGCAAATTGCTAGAAAATAGCATTAGCTTTAATGTTGATCAACTTGGCAAATCTTCTGACATCAAGTTACCTGAGGGTATTAACATGCCATTTGATAAAAGTATGTTCGAAAATATAAGTACAGTATTACCTGAACAGCCTGTTAAAATCGGTGATTCATGGACATCCAAAACGGAATCGGATGATTCAGGCATTTCGGTGGAGAGCACAATGACTTTAATAGAAGCAAATGAACTTGGCTACAAAGTAAATGTTGAAGGAAAAATGTTCGGCCCGGATGCAAATCAGGTAGGCAACGTACAGGGGTTCTATGTCCTGGATAAAAAAACCTGCCTTACCAAGATAACAGAAATGACAAGTGCAGTGGATATGCCTGAAGCAAAAATAAAGACCACATTAAAAAGTCAATAAACGACTATAATAAAAAAATAGGGGCCAAAAGGCCCCTATTTTTTTGTTATATATCAAATTTATGCGTTGATCTCTTCTTTGTATTGATCAGCAGATAACAAAGCATCTACATCAGCAACATTGTTCAATTTAATACGAACAATCCAACCTTCACCATAAGGATCAGAATTGACCAATTCAGGAGATGCATCAATAGCTTCATTAACCGATAAAATCGTAGCTGATACAGGTAAAAATAGATCAGAAACTGTTTTTACAGCTTCAATTGTACCGAAAACTTCATTAGCGGCAACTTCCTCACCTACAGTGTTTATGTCAACAAAAACGATGTCACCCAATTCACGTTGAGCGAAATCGGTAATCCCTACAACTGCTTCATCACCTTCAACACGAATCCATTCGTGATCTTTGGTGTATTTCAATTCTGCTGGAAAATTCATTGTATTTAATTTTTTGATTTTTAATGCCGTGAAGTTACAAAATATCTTTAATTGTCAAAAATGATATTCATCATAACATTTTTGTGTTTATTTTTAAGCTATGAATCCTCAAATCGAAAGACTTTACCAAATTTCACAAAAGAAAGATCGTCGTATTATTGGCCTGATGTCCGGAACGTCCCTGGATGGACTTGATATCGCAGTATGCCGCATAGAAAATGCAGGTAAAACAACAAAAATACAGCTAGAGAATTTTGCTACAATGGATTATGAGGATGATTTCAGAGCACGAGTCCGTGAAGTCTTTGCAAAACGAAATATCGACCAACAGTTATTTTCGGGACTCAATGCTTATATTGGAGTCACGCATGCCAAATTAATCAATACAGCACTACAACAATGGAATATACCAAGCAGCGAGATTGATTGTATAGCCAGCCATGGGCAAACCGTATACCATGCTCCCCAATCATTGACCAAAGACCGCAACTGGCCCAATAGTACCTTACAGATCGGCGATGGAGATCATATTGCCGTAAATACCGGCATCATAACCCTGTCTGACTTTAGACAGAAACATGTTGCTGCGGGAGGGGAAGGGGCACCTTTGGCGGCGTATGGCGACTATCTACTTTTCTCGCATGCAACAGAGAATCGATTCTTACTGAATATTGGCGGTATTTCTAATTTCACATTTATCCCAAGCCATCAAACAAAATTGAAAGCCTATGCAACAGATCTCGGTCCAGGCAATACAATGATGAACCAATACATGAAGGCTAATTTTAATCAGGAGATGGATAGAGATGCCTATATGGCCAAAAAGGGACAAGTAAATGATGCGCTATTGAATCAATTATTAACCGAAGAATTTCTAACACTGCCCTTTCCAAAAACCACCGGGCCAGAACTATTTAATCTGGCTTATCTCGAAAAGGTGCAAGAGCGTTCGAAAACAGCTCATATTCCACATGAAAACGTTATGGCAACCCTCAATCGCTTTGCGGCTCTTGCGATGGTCAACGGCATCCGAAAGCAGTCAGAAGGACTATCTGATGTGGCTGTATATATAAGTGGTGGTGGACTGCACAATCCTTTGCTGTTTGATTACATCAAAAGGAGCTTACCTACCTGTAAAGTTGAAAGCTTTGCAACATTAGGTATCAATCCAGACGCAAAAGAGGCCGTCCTCTTTGCTTTGTTAGCAAATGAAACTTTGGTAGGCAACAAATCCAATGTAGCGCAAATTAAAGATTCGCCCGCTGTCTGCATGGGCAAAATCAGCTTACCGCAATAATTAGTCCGTATCGATGGCTTCTTGTAAAAACTCTTTAAAAGGAAGCATACTTTTATAGGAAGCCACGATATTATCTAACGCATTTTTTGCAGATAAATCCTTAATAGTTAATGATCTATCCAACACAAAACTTTTCAATTTGATAAAGTCAATAAAAGGATTATCCTCACTATAACCCGCAGGTGCACGCTTCAGTAAATCTTCTTTGAAAAGTGCAATATTACCGCCTGTCAATACTGTTTTTAAAATTTCATCCAATTTATTGCCACTGTAATCAATTTCTTGTCTTATTGCCTCTAAATGTTGCTTTTCTGGACGCCAATATCCACAGGCAATAAATGAATTTTCTGCTCCAATATGAATATAGTACTCTGGTCCCTGCAACTTTCTTCCATCAACTGAAATTCCTGCCCCAAACCAACTTTTATAAGGTGTTTTATCATTTGAAAAGCGTGTATCACGGTAAATACGAAACAAACACTTACTTGCCTGTATGGAAGTATTGATTTTAGGGTCAAACTCGCTCAAAGCGGCAATTAAATCTGTCAAAAAACTTCTCACATCAGCCAATGCAGCTTCATATTGAGCTCTGTTATCGGCAAACCATTCCCGAGAATTATTGGCTTTCAATTCCGTTAAAAAATCAAATGTAGATTTTTGAATGTGACTCATAATACAATCAATTGATTAAAATTAAGAAAACATAGACCATAGGTGCCGCTAATAGCAGCCCATCAAATCTATCTAAAAAACCACCATGTCCGGGCAATATATTTCCGGAATCTTTTACGTGCAAGCTGCGCTTTAACATCGACTCAACTAAGTCTCCCAATGTTCCAACAATACTGATAATAGCCGCTATACTTACCCATTGCCAGAGTGGTAGATAACCAAAATACTTCTCTAGATTCACTGCAGCAACAATTGCCAAAATCAATCCACCGAAAAAACCTTCCCATGTTTTCTTTGGTGAGATTCGTTCGAATAGTTTACGTTTCCCGAAGCTTCGTCCAGCGAGATATGCCCCTGTATCGTTTGTCCACAATAAGATCAAAAAACCTAAGGGCAGGACATAGTTAAAAGCACCTTGCATAAACCCTAATTTGGAAAATAGGAAAAAAGGTAATGTAACATAAGCTATTCCCAAAAAAGTATAGGCAATATCATTAAAAGGAAAAGCTCTCTTCTGAAACAGTGAAATAATATAAGTCGTACTTATAAACGGAATAATCAGTGCTAAAAATTTTACCGCAAGCAGATCCATCGAAATTAAGGATCCCAAAACAAACAGTACCAAGGCCAGGGCGATACCAATCACTTTATTTGGAGCGCGTTCTTCGGATGAAACTATTCCATAGAATTCATAAAGACACCATGTACTTAGCAAGGTAAAAAAGATGGAATAAACATAAGCTCCCAAAAGAGTAGCCGCGATCATAACAGCCACAAAGATTACTCCGGTTATTGCTCTTGTTTTCATAAACTAAAATCCCCTTCCGATTCCTCAATTAACCTTTCGGCTGCTTCGATAGATCCTTCGCTGACATAAAGTTCAATTTTTCCAAACAGATAAGAAGAATCTTGTTTATTCAACGCGACAGCCGGAATACCATTCTCTTCCAACATTTGTTTGACTATCTCGGCTTGAATAGCATTTGTATATGTTTTAATTTTTTTCCAATCGTTCTCCATTGTTTTCTTTTTGCGTTGATCGATAAAATAAGAATACAAAAATAAGAGTAAAAATGAAGGCTACAAGATATATCCACCAAGATTGTAACTCAAATGCATTGAGTTCATCATAACTCTTTCCCTGTCTTACGTAATAAAATGCTCCAATTGTGGCTCCGGCATTATTGACAAAGTGCCCAAAGATGGGCAATATGATGTTCTTGCTCCATACATAAAGATAGCCAAAAAAAGCCCCCAATAACATGCGGGGAACAAAACCAAAAAATTGCAGGTGTATTGCACTGAAGATAATAGCAACGAGCCATATAACCACATGCTGATTGCTCAACCATCTTCCTATTATTTTTTGCAAAATACCACGAAACAACAATTCTTCACCTATGGCCGGAATTAAGGCCAGTACAACAATATTGTACAAAAAGCCGGATATACTCGACTCCATAATTATGCCCTTAATTAAATCACCCGATTCCTTTTCGCTACGCTCCATCCAACGCTGCAACGATTGCATACTATCGGGCAATTGTAAGGATTCATTCCAGTGACCGATCAGACTCATCAAAGGCATAAAAGAAAGCATTGCCAAAAATATATAGCCAAATTGCATTCCGTTAGGCCATTTTTTCAGTTTAAAATAAGTAATGCCATATCCTTCGCGTGTATTCATCAGATAAGCTGGCACAACAAAAGATCCCAAGCTGCTCATTAACAACATAAAGCGCATCTCATTGGCCGATCCATTCATTAAGGATTCCAATGAGAAGACCTGCCTAGTATATGTATAATAACTTGCAATAATCAGAATAGCAATAATCTGCGAAAGAATGGTAAAACCGATAACCATTAAGATCAATCGTAACAAAGATTGAAACGGATGGGGTGTTTGTTCAGGAAACATAGCTATTAAATATCAGTTAAAGATAGTAATAAAAGCAAGATTTATTAAAATTGTCGCATTCATTCAAATTCTGCCGTCTAGTTTGTACTAGCCGAATGGCAACGCGCGATATCATCCAAATACAGAAAAACTCCAACAGAGGTATTCGATCATCCCGAATATGAATACATTTGACACAGCATATATGATCAAAAAAAAGGCTTTGGAAAAATCCAAAGCCTTTTTTTTGATGTAGATTATCCTAATTTACTCGAATTGGATCTGCAGGTTTCTGCAGATTTTTATACGGATATGTTTTCATTTCTTCCAACAATATCTTCACCGTTCTTTCAAGCTGTGGATCTCGGCCTTCCAAAAGATCTTTAGGCAATTGTTCGATAAATACATCAGGAGCGACCCCTTCATTTTCGATAATCCAATTTCCTTTTAGGTCATAGACACCAAAGTTTGGTGAAGTAATACGGCCTCCATCCAACAAAGGAGGGTAACCGCTTATGCCAACCAAAATCCCCATTGTTGTACGACCGACCAATTTACCAAGTCCTTTAAAACGGAACATATAAGGCATCATATCCCCACCTGAGCCTGCATTTTCATTAATAATCATGGCTTTTGGTCCATAAATACCATTTCCCGGAGTCGTAAATCCTTTTCCATCACGAATTCCCCAGCCGGCGATTAACTCGCGAGATAAGAGATCAATCACGTAATCGGCAACCCAGCCACCACCGTTGTTCCTTTCGTCCATTAGAAGAGCCTTTTTATCCATCTGAGCGAAGTAATACCGATTGAAATAGGTATACCCTTCAGGACCGGTATTCGGCATGTACACATAAGCTATTTGCCCATTGCTCAATTCATTTACTTTTTTACGGTTCCTTTCGACCCATTCCATGTTACGCAAGTTCATTTCATCACTAAACGAGATCGGTTTAACGATTACTTCTCGTGCGCCTACCAACGAAGGTTTTGAATTGACCTTCAACGTAACTTGTTTACCAACAGTGTTGTCGAATAGACTATAAATATCCTTATCCTCAGTCAATTCAGTACCATTAACAGCAACAATATAGTCTCCTTCTTTTATGTTTAATCCCGGTTCAGCCAATGGGGCTTTGAACGATGGATTCCATTCAAGACGGGTAAACAATTTGGCGATCTGATAATAACCATTCTTTAGCGTATAATCTGCTCCCAACACACCAACTGAAACTGATGGCGTAGAAGGTTGATCTCCTGGATAGATATAATTGTGTCCCACGACCATTTCTCCCATCATTTCGTTCAATAAATAACCAAGATCAGAACGATGGTTTACAAAAGGTAAGAATTTTTCATATTTGGTTTTCATCGCTTTCCAGTCTGCACCATGCATATTTTCTACATAGAAATAGTCTTTTTGCATTGACCAAACTTCATTGAAGACCTGTTTCCATTCGGCTGCGGGATCCACCAATTGCTGAATTCCACCTAACTTGACTTCTCCTGCAGTAGGAGAGGCTACTTTTTGCCCAGCTGTTACAATATTGAATCCATTTCCCGTTTGATATAACATTTTTTTACCATCAGCACTAATAACAAAACTACGTGCATTCTCCACTAAGGTTTTATTTTCAAGATCCTTAAAATCATATGCACCGATTGTTCCACCACGTTGATAAGTCAATTGATTCGGAACCAAACCATTTAAATTCCAGTAAGGACCGGCTGGCAAAGGGAGGGCAACAATTCGATTCTCTATACGATCAAAGTCTACCTGAATAGATTTGTCAACCGGCTTGCTTGCAACTGACTCTTCCTTCTTATCCTTTTTAGGGGCTTTTTTATCATTCTCTTTTACACGTTCTTTTTTATTATTCTCTCCCTCTTCCTTTTTATCAGCTTTATCTTCACGGATTTGCTCATCATCACTATCGTTTTTAAAGAATGATGGTGTTTTGCTCGACAGGATAAAAGCATAGACTGCATAATCTACGTTACGCTGTACAGCGGACATATGTAAACCAGAATTTGTTAAACCTGTATTTGTACTCGCCGTGAAAAATAAATATTTACCATCTTGCGAAAATGCAGTACTGCGGGCAGAGCTCATACCATCCGTAATTTGCTGAGTTTTCTTTGTATCTAAGTTATACATGAACACAGCAGGTGCACCGTTTTCCAGTGTACGTATAAAGGATATCCATTTTGAATCTGGAGACCAACTTGGTTGGAAATGATTGGATACACGCCCGGTCTGACCACTTAATTTGTCATCGGCGACTTTGACAACAGCCTTGGAAGCAATATCAATATAGTACAGATTAAGATGCGCATCATTGTAAAAAAGCTTCTTTGAATCTGGCGACCAAGTCGGTTCAAAATAGAAATTGGTTTCCCCTAAATTAAAGTACAATGGCTGATCTTTTCCGAACTGATCCATCAGTACCAACTGATAGGATCCATTTTTATCTGAGATATATGAAACCCATTTACCATTAGGAGACCAATCTGGAAAACGTTCATGTGAACCTGGTGAATTAGATAAATTTCGAGCTTCTCCTTTTTCCTTTGGTACCGTAAAGATCTCCCCACGTGCTTCAAATAACGCTCGCTGACCTGTAGGAGATAATGTAGCATAACGTATATCGTCCTTAATATCTTTATAATAAGGTCTTTTGTACATGACATCTGTATTCACAGTGATGTGCAAAGGAGTAATTTTATTTCCGTTTAGATTCAGTGTATTCAATACTCCAGCATATTCAAAAATCAAGTCGTTACCATTACCATTCAAGGAACGTACATCATAATCTTTGAAATCTGTTAGTTTTTCAACCTTTTTAGTTTTGGTATCGTAGCTAAAAATATTGACAATTTTATCGCGGTCAGATAGGAAATAAACCTTCGTTCCCAACCATAATGGCTTAACATCATTACTTTTAACATTCGGAATAGTCTCGATTTCTTTTGTTTTGGTGTCAAAGATCCAAATGGTTGGCATACCACCACCCCGGTAACGCTTAAAGGCTACTCGATCTCTTTCAGTAGGGTCAGTATTCTTGATGTAAGCCCAATAACGACCATCGGCAGAAGGGCTTCCTTGAGTAGCCTCAGGCATAATGAGCGCCTTGTCCATTCCCGACATTTGAATATTGGAACTGTATAATCGTGGACTTAAAGCATAGGTGAAATCACGAGATGTAGTATAATATACTTCATCATTATTGAGCCATCCGCGCAATACATCCGACGAGGGATGATAAGTGATACGTTTTGGCTCTCCACCCGTTACAGGGATTACATATACGTCTGTATTTCCGTCATAATTGCCTGTGAATGCTACTTTCTTGCCGTCTGGAGAAAACATTGGATTCTGTTCCACCCCTGGATTTGTTGTAAGGCGTCTCGGATTTGCTCCGTTTTTGTCGGCAATCCAAATGTCTCCACCATAGACAAAAGCGATATTATTGGCGCTGATACTTGGATTTCGAAGCAATAGGGTTTCTTGCGCTTTTGTTTGCAGAAAGGATGTCCCGAGCAAAAAGGCAGCAAATAACTTGAAATGAGTTTTATTCATAAACGTTTAAAGGTTAAATTTACCACACACAAAACTACACTTTTGTAAAGTGGACCTAGTTAGTATATCAACAAAGTTGCATAAAAAATATGATAAAAAAAAAGTCCTGCTTTCCAGCAGGACTTTCCTTTATCTTTTGAAGATTAGAAACCGTACTCTTGTTCGATTTCTAACACAATTCCTTCATCGACCAAAACGCGACCACAGTGTTCACAAATGATGATTTTTTTGCGTTGACGTATTTCTGATTGCATTTGAGCAGGAATCTTATTATGACATCCTGAACAGCTATCACGATCAATCGAAACAACAGCAAGTCCGTTTTTGAACGAGTTACGTAAACGGTAATATACCTTTACCAAACGTTCTTCGATATTAGCTTCAGCCTCAGCAGCTTTAGCCAATAATGCATCTTCTTCCTTTTGAGTTTCAGAAGTAATTGTTTCCAATTCTTTCTTTTTTCCCTCAAGCTCGTTTTTGCTATACTCAAGATTACCTACAGTAGTATCGTAGTTTTCTGTCTTGTTGCGAATTTCGAATTCTGCTTCTTTAATTCTTTTTTCACAAACCTGAATTTCAAGACCTTGAATTTCGATTTCTTTCGAAATAGCGTCGTATTCACGATTATTTTTTACCTCATTTAACTGCGACTCATATTTTTTGATAGCAGCTTGGGCATCCTTAATCATGTTTTTACGCTTAACGATCGAATCTTCTAAATCGTCTAAGTCTATTCTGATCTTCTCAATACGAGTTTCTAAACCCGCAATCTCATCTTCAAGATCTGCAACTTCCATAGGCAATTCACCACGAACTTGGCGAATCTTGTCTATTTTAGTATGTATGGCTTGTAAAAGCCATAATGCTTTCAATTTTTGTTCTACGGTTTGTTCCATCAACTGTAGTATTTTATAGGATTTGTATCTATTTCTGTTGTTAAGGTTGCAAAGTTAGGAAATTTTTTCGTAATAATGTCGTACAATAATTCTTGCGTAAATTGTTCGCTCTCAAAATGTCCCGTATCTGCAATCACTATTTCACCTTCAGCATCAAAAAATTCATGATATTTATAGTCTGCTGTAACAAAAAAATCAGCACCAGAACGTTTGGCTGCACCAAGTAAAAATCCACCCGAGCCACCACAGACTGCTACACGACTAACTTTTTTATCTAATAAGGCTGTATGACGAATGACATTCAACCTCAGTTTGTCCTTAAGATAAGCTAAAAATTCCAATTCAGCCATTGGTTCAGCCAAATTTCCAATCATTCCAGCACCAATTTCGGTAGCCGTATTTTGAATATCAAACAAATCATAAGCTACTTCCTCGTAGGGATGAGCTTCATAGAGTGCTAAAAGTAACTTTCTTTCATTAGATTTCAGGTAGATAACCTCAATCCGTGTTTCCTCTACACGCTCTTGAACATCAATCTCTCCAATGGTAGGACCGGCCCCTTTTAAAGGTCTAAAACTACCATAACCTGCCGTATTAAAACTACATTGATCATAGTGCTTTCCGATTTTACCTGCGCCCGCATCAAACAATGCCTGTCGGACATCTTCAACGTGACTCCTTGGTACAAAAGCGACCATTTTTCGCAATACATCCGTTTTAGATTCCAGTATAGCCTGATTTTCTAATCCCAATTTATCGGCAATTTTCGTGTTCACTCCACCGGTAACATTATCGAGATTTGTATGAATGGCATATAATGCAATTTGATGTTCAATTGCTTTAATAACCGTACGCTCCACATAATTTTTTCCATTAATTTTTTTCAGGCCCTTGAACACAATAGGATGATGCGAAATAATTAAATTACATCCTTTATCAATGGCCTCTTTTACAACAGCTTCAGTGCAGTCCAAAGAAATGAGCACTTTTGTAATCTCTCTATTGGCATCGCCCACAATAAGCCCAGCATTATCATAAGACTCTTGCAAATCTAAAGGAGCCAATTGCTCCAAATAATCAATGACTTCTTTAATTTTCATGGTCTACAATTACCTCCTTTTCTCTAAATTTATTATGTTCTTCTAAAATTCTTCTATTCGCGTTAATTTCAAACCAATAATTAGCCAATGTCACAAAATGCATAATGATCAGTACACCGGAAATGGAAAGCGGGAGTGGAATATTTGTGGCCAAGTAAATCCAAGCATATAGCGATCCTTTCTTAAACGTAGGATTTTCTTCCACAGCTATTTTTCGATCATAAAATTCATTGATCAAAGAATCCCTTAGACGCGACGCAACCTGAAAATTCCAATAAATATTAACCAGCGGAATGGCAACTAACCAGGATTGATTAGGCGTCATTAATCTATTTTCTTTGGCTACCAATTTTAAGGTCTTTCGAATTGTATTTGCAAATAAAAGCCATACAATAATACGTATAGCCACAATACCCATAGCGGTATAAATTACTTCAGGCTTACTTAACTCTTTTATTAATTCCTCTTGCGTCATTGAACTATTTATTGCTTATTTATTATTCCTGTTCCAACAAATCTACTAATTCTTTCAACTTTTTTATTTGTGGATTATGATCTCCAACAAATTCAATTATTTTAAAACCCATGGTTTTAGCCTTCTTATAAAACGGGTAAAAATCATCCTCCTCAATTGCTGTACCATCCATATAAGTCAAAATGTATGTACTTGGAATCTTAAGTCGTTTCGGATTTTTTAAATTAATCTTATCTGTCATTGTTTTTAGCGGGTGGGGGACATCTCTAGGAAGCTTCTTAACGTCCTTCACCCAGAAAGGAAAAATATAACCATCCTTTTCTAATCTTAGCAGTCCATTTGCTGCAGTAGATTTCCCCATTAAGTTTATTACAGATTGTTGATCCTCCGGAAGTATAGCATCCAAGTAAACCAATTTACGTATTCTATCCGGAAGACTGTCGGCCACAGCCGTAATTACCATACCACCATAACTATGTCCCACCAGTATAATATCATGAAGATCCTCAAACAGAATCGTATTTACAACATCATTAACGTGAGTTTGCAATCGAATAGAGGTATCTGCTAAATGATAACGCTCGCCCAAGCCTGTTAGTGTAGGGCGGTAAACCTCATTTCCTTTCTTCGCTAACTCAACTGCAGTATTTTTAAACTGCCAAGCACCACCCCAAGCTCCATGGACGATTACATACGTAGAAGACTGCGCAGAAACATCTTTACCGAATCCAACTAATGAAAAGAAAAATATAATAAACAGTAATTTACAGTAATTCATTGTGTTATATATTAAAACATCCTCTACACTTCACAAAATCTGTTCAGAAACTGTATTGATAAGCCAGTTTACATTTTTATTAAAAAACTAGATGTGACCACTCACTTACTTTAATAAAACATGATTCAATCGAATAAAAACAGCTTTTAGCTTCTCAACTAAACATCATCAAGGAAGATAGGGTAGGGGGGAGCTATAAAAACATCATGCATAAAGTAAAAAAATAGTAGGCTTTTTATGATAATCATACGATCGTTTTCTCCACTCACCAATCGTCAAACTTTGGATATTTTCATCGGCCGCAGTTACATTTGACGCAACACAGAGTAAGCTGGAAGGTTTACATATTTTTAGTAGATCAGCCAAAAGTTGATTATTTCTAAATGGAGTTTCAATAAAAATCTGAGTCTGCTTTTCGCGTGCTGATTGTTGTTCGAGGTTTTTAATTTCCTTAGCTCGATCAATTTTATCGATAGGTAAATACCCATGAAAAGCAAATTTCTGACCGCTAAATCCAGAAGCCATAAGCGCTAGTAAAATAGAACTTGGTCCAACAAGAGGAACCACTTTAATACCCAACTGATGTGCCCGTGCTACAATAGAAGCTCCAGGGTCAGCAACACCAGGACATCCTGCCTCAGACATTAAACCAACATTTTTGCCCTGTTTCAAGCCTCCAAAAAAGTCGTTTATATTTCCCTTATTCCGTGCATGTTTTCCATAATCATGAATTTTTAGTTCGCTCTGCGGAATCTTTAAACCTGCAAGTTTTAAAAACTTACGAGCCGTTTTTTCATTTTCTACAATATACTCGTCCAATGAATTGATTGTTTCCACTAAATATGCAGTAAACGATTGGAAAGCTGCGTCATCACTCAATGGAACAGGAATTAAATATAAGATACCATTTGCCATAATACAAACCTACTAATTAAGGTCCATTTGGCTATACTAATTTTAAACTTAGCATTATTTAACCTTTTAAAATGATTATAATTTCGATTTTTAAACTCATTATTAGTATTTTAGCGTAAATATTCATTGCAACAATAAACATCATTCAAATGATCACACAAATTACAGAAGGCGTAAAAATCTCGGTTGAAACCATCTATCAATCAGAGTATTCGAATCCGGACCGTGAACATTTCATGTTTGCTTATCATATCAGCATAGAAAATCTCAGCGATTACACGGTTCAATTGATAAGTCGCTATTGGAAAATCTTTGACGCAAAAGGAGACTATAGGGAGGTATCTGGAGAAGGGGTGGTAGGCGAACAACCTATTATAGAACCTGGCCAGACTCATCAGTATACCTCAGGTTGCAATCTCAATAGCGAATTCGGATTCATGGAAGGATATTACAATATGATCCGAACACTGGACAACGGCAGCTTTCAAGTTGAAATACCACGTTTCAATCTGATAGCTGATTACGCATTGAATTAATTTTATCAAGGCAGTATCATTATTGCCAATTAATCAAATAACGAAGCTTTTTTCGCATCGAATAAGAAACTATTTCTTTATTTTTGCGAGCATTCCAAATGAACATGCCAACCTCGGGGTATACTAATTTTACTCGATGGCAAATGCTAGCATTTGATCGTATGCCACCCGATAGATTAAATTAGTCAACAATCAAAACGATTATTGATTCAATATATAAATAACTGATAATCAATAGAAACATAATTAAAACATTGATTATCAACACGATATACACTACCAAGAGAAGAAACCTCCTGGTAGTGTTTTGGCGTGTAAATTGACTGAATATAATTTAGGGTGATATAACGTGAGTATTTTAGCTACAGAACAAGTAAGCCATTCCTTCCATGATCGATGGCTTTTTAAAGATTTACATTTCGGTCTCCAGAAGGGGGAACGTGTGGCCTTGGTCGGAATCAATGGCACAGGTAAATCAACCTTACTCGCTATTTTAGCAGAGCGAATCTTGCCAACCTCAGGAAAAGTTGTAAAAGAAAAAGGTATAAAAATTGGTTTCTTAGAACAGGATCCTGATTTCACAGGATTAAAATCAATCAACGATTTTATTTATAGTACAGACAACGATCAACAACGTCTTATCCGTGAGTACGAGGAGCTGTTATTGGAAACTGATATCGATCAGAAAAAATTAGAAGATCTTACAGAAAAAATAAGTTCATTGAATGCCTGGGAGTATGAGCATAATATTAAGACGATTCTTAATCGTTTAAACATTATGGATTTCCATCAAGATATCAAAAGTTTATCAGGAGGCCAACGAAAACGCCTTGCGCTAGCCAAGCTTTTGATAGACGAGCCGGATATTTATATATTAGATGAACCCACCAACCATTTAGATATAGAGACTATTGAATGGCTTGAAAAACTACTAACAACAGGTAGCAAAACCGTTCTTTTAGTAACGCACGATCGCTACTTCTTGGATAATATCTGTACTGAGATTCGAGAGCTGGATAGGGGCAATCTCTTTACCTATAAAGGTAACTATTCTTATTTTCTAGAAAAGAAGTCCGAACGCGAAACTATTGATGCGGTTATGGTTGAGAAAAGCAGAAATCTACTTCGCCGTGAATTGGAGTGGATGCGTCGTCAACCACAGGCACGTGGTACCAAATCCAAATCACGTATTGAAGCATACTATGACTTGGAAGAAAAATCTAAAGCAATTAAAGGAAACGACTCGGTACAACTCAGTGTAAAAGTAAGCAGACAGGGTTCAAAAATACTCGAACTAGAACATGTTGCCAAACGTTATGGAGCAAAAGAAATCATACATGATTTTTCATACACCTTTAAAAAAGGTGATCGTATTGGTCTAGCTGGAAAAAATGGTACTGGAAAATCAACCTTTCTTAATTTAATCACGGGAGAAGAAAAACCTGATACAGGGTCTATAGCAGTAGGGGAAACCACAGTATATGGCTACTATAAACAGGGAGGATTGGAAGTAAATGAAAACGATCGAGTATTAGATGTTGTAAAAAATATAGCAGACTATATTGAAATGGCAAATGGGGAAGTAATCACGGCTTCACAGCTGCTAACCCACTTTTTATTTCCTCCTGAAAAACAATTTGGTTTCGTTAACAAATTAAGTGGAGGGGAGAAAAAAAGACTTCAATTAATGCGTGTTTTAATGAAGAATCCAAATTTCTTAATCCTGGATGAACCATCCAATGATTTGGACATTGATACATTAAACGTGCTGGAAGATTTTCTTGACAACTACAAAGGAGTACTCATATTAGTATCACACGACAGGTATCTATTAGACAAATTAACGGATCAACTTTTCATTTTTGAAGGAAAGGGGATCGTGCAGATATACAATGGAAATTATGCCGACTTTAAACTTGAACAGGAAGAAATCCAAAAATTAGAAAAGGAAAAACAAAAAAGGATAACCCAAGAACAGGTAAAGCCAATTGTAAAAGAGGAAAAGAAAAAACTCTCGTACAAGGAACAATTGGAATATAACAAACTAGAAGAAGAAATCGAAAAACTGGAAACACAAGTAGTGTTAAAAACGGAGGAACTAAACCAGGTAACAGATCATCTAAAACTTTCTTCCTTAGCGGAAGAAATTCAATCTATCCAAAAACAGATAGACGATAAATCCGAAAGATGGTTATATCTTGCTGATTTTATGTAAAATTTCACCAGAGGTTTCACGTGGAACACAAAGAAAACGTAAATTTACAAAGAAATAAAAACACCACGTTTCACGTGGAACAAGAATAGAAAAATGTTTAAAAAATATAATGTAATTGTCGTTGGTGCGGGGCATGCCGGATGTGAGGCAGCGGCTGCAGCAGCTAACTTAGGTTCGTCCACTTTACTCATCACAATGAATATGGGAGTAATAGCCCAAATGAGTTGTAACCCCGCTATCGGTGGTGTAGCAAAAGGACAAATTGTAAGAGAAATTGATGCTATGGGCGGATATACTGGTATCATAGCAGATAAATCAACCATTCAATTCCGAATGCTCAATCTTTCGAAAGGTCCAGCTATGTGGAGTCCACGTACACAAAATGACCGAATGCGTTTTGCTGAAGAATGGAGGTTACAATTGGAGTCTCTTCCAAATTTAGATATGTGGCAAGATACCGTAAAAGAAGTTATCGTCAAAAATGGAAAAGCTTGCGGTGTCATCACTTCGATGGGAATAGAAATAGAATCGGACGCTGTGGTACTGACCAATGGAACTTTTCTAAATGGTGTAATTCACATTGGCGATAAGAAATTTGGAGGCGGTAGAACAGGAGAGAAGGCAGCCACAGGTTTAACCGAACAACTTGTTTCCCTTGGTTTCGAATCAGGAAGAATGAAGACAGGAACTCCACCACGCATAGATGGGAGAAGCCTCAACTATGCATTAATGGAAGAACAGTGGGGCGACGAAAAAAGAGGGCGGTTTTCTTATACAGATGTAGAAATACCTACTGAGCAACGCTGTTGTTGGATTACCTACACAAACGATAAAGTTCACGAAATGCTTCGTACTGGGTTTGAAAAATCACCCATGTTTACGGGACGTATCAAAGGATTGGGTCCGCGTTATTGCCCTTCTATAGAAGATAAAATAAATCGCTTTGCCGAGCGTGAAAGGCATCAGATATTCGTGGAGCCCGAAGGTTTTAAAACAGTAGAAATCTATGTCAATGGATTTTCGACTTCACTACCGGAAGATGTACAATTAAAAGCTTTGCAATTAATCCCTGGTTTTGAAAATGCAAAGATGTACCGACCAGGTTATGCCATAGAATACGACTACTTTCCACCAATGCAACTGGATCTAACCCTAGAAACCCAATTGGTGAAACATCTATTTTTTGCAGGACAAATCAATGGGACTACTGGCTATGAAGAGGCCGCCGCTCAAGGTTTCCTAGCCGGGATAAATGCTCATCAACGCATCAACGATGATAAGGAACTTATTCTAAAACGATCCGAATCTTATATAGGTGTATTGGTCGATGATCTCGTAACAAAAGGAACTGAAGAGCCGTACCGTATGTTTACATCAAGAGCAGAACATCGTCTACTTTTGCGCCAGGACAATGCTGATATTCGCCTAACCCCACTAGCTTACAAATTGGGATTAGTAGGAGAAGGAAGACTCAAAAAAGTGCAAGACAAAATTGATAACTCAACTAAAATAATTGAGTATCTAAAACAAAATTCAACCAATGTCGAAAAGATGAATGCAGTGTTATCAGAAGTTGGCTCGAGCGCTCTTCCTCAGAAAACAAGGTTGAGTAATGTACTTGCGAGACCACAAGTTGGTATACAAGATATTCTGAAAGGAGATGAAGGCTTTGCACACTATGTATCCCAATTTGATAACAACACCATCGAACAAGCAGAGATCAATCTCAAATATGAAAGCTATTTCGATAAAGAAATGGAAATAGTTAATCGTATGAAGAAGATGGAAGATAGAGAAATAAACCCTGATTTCGACTACAGCTTACTAACGTCATTATCCATTGAGGCAAGACAAAAGCTATCAAAGGTAAAACCACGTACACTGGGACAAGCCTCAAGAATCTCGGGTGTTTCACCTTCCGATATCACTGTATTGATGGTACACATGAGTTAAATAACTGATATACAAATACTTATATATAAAATATTACATAGCTTAAAATAAGCGATTTAAGACAATATTCTATTTTTTATGACAACTTCTTTAAAAGAAAATAAAAGTGGTTCAAAAAGGCTAAAAAGTAGCTTAAAAACAAGATTACTTATTTTAAGCATGTTTATTATGCTCATTGGCTTGTCCATACAATGTGCGAGCATACAACAGCCTACGGGGGGGCCAAAAGATTCCATTCCCCCGAAAATACTATTGGAAAGCCCTACGAATTTTTCGAAGAATTTTACAGCAAAAAAAATAGTTATCACTTTCGACGAGTATATCAAACTGGCAAATCAGCAAAAAGAATTCAGTATTACGCCAGACATGGGGAGTAACCCAGAGTTCAAGGTCAAGAAAAAAAATCTAGAAATTACCTTACCTGATTCTCTAGAAAAAAATACAACTTACAGCATATATTTCGGTAAAGGACTAGTCGATTATAACGCAGGAAATGCACTGGTCAATTATGCTTATGTATTCGCAACAGGAGACAAAATAGATTCGCTCAGTATATCCGGTAATGTAAAAAGCGCAGTGACCAAAGAGGTCCAAAAAGATGTTAAAGTCTTATTGATCCCCACTAGCCAAGATTCCATTTTCGGGAAGAAGAAAGCGAATATATTTACGACAACAGACACTGCAGGCAATTACAAATTAAACAATTTGAGAGAAGGAACCTATCGCATTTACGCACTTCAAGAAAAGAACAATGATAGGATCTATAATGGCGCTGATGAAGAAATAGGTTTCCTAAAAGACTCTATCGTGCTAGAGCGAGACTTAAACAATATCAATTTGGAGATATTCAAAGGAACCCCAAAAAAGTTTAGAACGCAAGAGAAGAAATTTGAAAAAAATGGAAGTATACTTCTTATTTTTAACAGGCGAGTGGACAAACCCAAACTCAATATCCTAAATGATGAAGTAAACAACAAGGATAAAATAGTACGCTTTTCAAATACATCAGACTCCGCCACTTTGTTTATTCCAAATTTAAAAATAGACTCCCTAAAGCTAGTTCTGACAGAAAATGAAAGGCCATTGGACACCATTCTAATTAGAAAAGGGAATGTAAAAATAGAGCAGACAATTGATCCTATTTTTACCCCGAATAATGGGCGAGTAGATCGGATTACACACCTTCAGGTATCTGCATTCACACCGATCAAGAATATCGATAAAACCAAGTTGAAATTCAAAGAAGACTCATTGTTCCGAACCAATTACCAACTTGCTGTTGATACAGCGAATAGCAATATCTACCATATTCGATATAATTGGAGAAAAGATAAAAAGTACCAAATTGAGTTTACAGAAGGCGCCATAACAGGCTATTTTGGCGAGCAGAATAAAGAGAAAAAGCTGGATTTGACTTATGACGATAGTGAAAACTATGGGGATCTGACATTTGATTTTACAGATCTAGATAGCAATACAACATATCTGGTAGAGTTAATCAATGAGAAAAAAGATAAAGTCTACCGCGTCGACAAAATAAACATGAACAATCCGACCGTCGTATACAAACAGTATCCAGGAGGAAAGTATAGCATACGTGTAATTCGCGACGACAATGATAATGGAATCTGGGATACCGGAGATGTCGAAAAGAAAACCTTTCCGGAACCTGTAATATATCTAAATAAAGTATTTACTATACGTGCTAATTGGGAACAAAAAGATAGCTTTTCTTTGAATGGCCTCAAAAAAGAATAAGTGAGGCCATTCTAAAATAATAATTTAAAATACTGCTAATTCGATTAAGCTAAAACCAAGAGCTATACAGAACATAATTATGTGGTAGCTGCTGCAATAGATCTTTCTGCTCTTCAGTAAGTGCCTTTATCTTTTTCGCAGGTACCCCAGCATATAGAAATCCCGATTCACAGCGGGTGTTTTCTAACACCACTGCTCCAGCTGCTACAATAACATTAGATTCAACAATAGCATTATCCATAACGATAGCTCCCATACCAATGAGTACATGGTCTTCCAAAATACATCCATGTACCATAGCCTGGTGGCCTATACTTACATAATTTCCAATCGTTGTACCGCATTTCTTATAGGTACAATGTATAACAGCACCATCTTGAATATTCGTATAATTACCAATACGAATATAATTGACATCTCCACGTATTACAGCGTTAAACCATACCGAACAGTGATGCCCAATCTCTACATCGCCTACAATCGTTGAATTAGGTGCTAAGAAGCATTCTTCGGCTATCAATGGAGATTTATACAAAACAGGTAAAATAAGTGCCATATTCCTTAAAAAATTGTGTCCTGTAGTACTTCCGAATGTTTAGGGTAGTCCGTTGTATAATGCAATCCCCTACTTTCTTTCCTCAACATAGCTGATTTTGTCACAATATAAGCTACTTGGATAACATTACGCAATTCACACAATTTAACAGAAAGCCTGGTATTTCGATAAAATTCTTCAGTCTCCTCATATAACAGATGTAATCGTTTAAGGGCTCTTTCCAGCCTAAAATCGGAACGGACTATACCAACATAGTCACTCATAATCTTTTGGCATTCGCGCAAATTATGACTTACTAAAATATCCTCATTTGAAAGTGAAGTTTTAGAGTCATCCCATTCCGGAACGTCAACAATATGGTTAATCAATCCGATCGACTTTGTGGCGTCTAAGAAAATACGATGTGCATAAACAAGTGCTTCAAGAAGCGAATTAGAAGCCAATCGGTTTGCACCATGTAGTCCAGTAGAAGAACACTCACCGCAAGCATATAAATTAACAAGGCTACTGCGTCCAAAATCATCGACATAGATACCCCCGCAGAGGTAATGCGCCGCCGGTGTAACTGGTATAAAATCCTTCGCCATATCCAGTCCGATCGAAAGGCACTTTTCATAAATGTTTGGAAAATGCTTGATAATATCCTGTTTATCCCGATGCGTAATATCGAGGTAAACATAATCTATACCTGATTTCTTCATCTCGGCATCAATAGCTCTAGCAACGATGTCTCTTGGTGCCAAGGAAGCACGTTCATCGTACTCCTCCATAAAAGATTCACCATTGATCCTCCTTAAAATTCCCCCAAATCCACGTACAGCTTCGGATACCAAAAATGCAGGCGAATCCTTTGGATTATATAAAGAAGTAGGGTGAAATTGCATAAACTCCATATTACGTACCTTACCTTTTGCCCGATACACCATCGCTATACCATCTCCGGTCGCAATAGTTGGATTTGTTGTACTTGAATAAACATGACCGGCTCCGCCAGAGGCCATCACGGTGACCTTACTCAAAATCTTATCTACTAAATGTGATGAGGTATTAAAAGCATAAATTCCATAACAGGTAATGTCTTCCCTATTTTTATCCACGTACTCACCCAGATGATGCTGTGTAATCAAATCAATGGCAAAGTAATGTGTTACAATTTCAATATTGGGATCACTATGTGCTTGAGCCAATAATGCCCGCTCTATTTCGTAACCAGTTATATCTTTATAATGTAAAATACGATGAGCTGAATGTCCCCCCTCTTTTGCCAGGTCATACAAGCCCGATTCCTCCTTGTCAAATGATGTCCCATATGAAATAAGTTCTGCTATCCGTTCCGGTGCTTCTCTCACTACGTTTTCCACAATTTCAACATCGCATAAACCATCCCCAGCAATCTGAGTATCAATGATATGCTTTTCAAAGCTATCTGACTTATCCACAACGGCAGCCACTCCCCCTTGCGCATATTTTGTATTAGACTCATCCTCATTGGACTTAGTGACTATCAATACTTTACCGAATTTCGATGCCTTTAAAGCAAAGCTCAATCCAGCAATACCTGATCCAATGACCAAAAAATCTACCTTTCTATCTGCCATATAAATTAAAATTCACAAACTATCCCCAAAAGTGACGATTCAAATTAACGAAAAATGTGGAAAACGTGTAAATAAAAGGTTAAATAAAAATGAAAAGTATTTAACAATTCACAAATCCCCTATTTCGAAGCCTTATTTCTAAAATTTTTCCGCACAAAAATCCATAGATTTCCACATTTTCTAAACAAAAACTATTCAACAAAAATATATGGAAAATAAAAAATACGATAAATTATAATTTTAAAAATCAGCTCTTTAATAGATAAATCCTGTTGAAAAATTGTTGAAAACTCACTAAAAACCTAAAATCAAAATTGAAATAACCTAATTTATACCACTTTTCCACACCATAATAAACAATAAGAGATTTTCTATTTTAAATAATTAGTATTTATTGAAAAAAAAGATTGTGGAATACGTTCGAAAATCTTTGTTTAGTTTTGTCAAGTTCGATTAGAGGCCGTTAGATTTCGATATCTGGGAATTATAAAGTCCCCCTATTGAAATATTTAATTCTAGTTGAGTTTATATTATTTTTTTAATTTCCTATTGGCTTTTGAAGCGCTTTAGGATTGGATATTTATTTTATTTTTTTTTGTATATAGATTTAAAGTAGTTTCAGCGCGTTATTTATATTTTTTTTAGGAAAAATTTAGTTTTAAGCCGTTTTATACTTGGATATTTTCCCTTATGGGATCTTATTTCAATTTTATTGGATTGTAACTGATAGAAATTGATGAAGAAATGGTTTAATTCTCATTTTGGTGCTATGAGATTTCAATATTTTTGGCTTTCAACCAGATAAATTCTTTTATTGAATTCTAATAGCTACTAATCTTTGCTTTGAAAATTTCTTTAAAAAGGTAATTTACTTGATTTTGCTATTTGGATTTTAAGTCGTTTTAGGATTGCTTATTTGCTTATTTTTTTTAAAAATATTAGAATATGGCCTTCTCAACGAGTTTAAATTGAAGTACGAAATCTTATAATTTTATCAACAAATTTTTCAAAATGAAAATTGAACCGTAATGGTTATTGGAATTTTTTATTCCTGATCGGGTTATCGTATTCGAATTGGCTATAATATCCGTTTGGTTTTGGCGGAATTGAATTTTAAACAGAATCTCAAGGCTATTGTTTAAAAATAAACCCGGTTAAAATTGGATATTTTTACAAAATTTGTTTTCAGTGCTTTTTATTGCATTCTATGCGTTTAAATAGTGAATTTTTTGCGATCTAAGTGAAATTTTAAAATTTGCTTGTTTATAATTTTGGATTGTAAATAATTTCTTCAAATAATTTATTGTAGAACAAACAATCTTACTATATTTGCAGCCCAACATCCATTAGATGGAGGAATTATCCAAATTTAGATCAGTGAGATTCGAATATTCTGGATTATTGTTATGGAGTATCTTTTTATATCATTCTCAGGGCATATTTTTCTAAAATAAAGCTCTTATAGATTGAATATATTGACTTGATTCGCTATTTGTTTCGAATATTTAATTCTAAGCGACTAAGTTGCTTTGAAAGCGCGTTGTCAGTGGCATATTTAGTGTTATCTTGTAATATTATCTATATATTTGACTATTAATCGGTTTAATTCACTAAATTTAACATAAATATGAAAATTTATATTTTTTAACAAATTTATATTTCTTTATTATACTAGTTAGTATCTTTTAAGTTGTATTTGTTGAATTTTTTGCGCTTTGTACCATAATTATTGCCAGATGCTTGGTCTAGCCGTATATACGCTCGGATTCTGTTATATTGAGCTTTTGAGGGAGCTATTTACGGGATTCTAATCTGATACTCGGTATAATTTATTTTATTTTGGTGGGATTCTTCATTTATTCTTGAATTTTGTAAAATTGAATTGTGAAAATTTCATTTAAGCCTCTTAGAATTAAATAAATTCACTATCTTATATTATAGTAGCCAATATTTAATTCTCATCCACTTTATTTTGGATGCTGTACGCATCATTTAGTCGTTTATTTCAATTTCCGCGAATTACTCTCTTCTAGATTCGTTTCTACCCGACTCTTTTAGATTTTCTTATAAATATCCAATTCTTATAGGCTTTATTTGAACTATTTCATTCAACGCTATTGACCCTGAATTGGCTTAAATTTACATCCCTACATTCCTATATTCATTTCTACATGCTGCTAGTATTTTTATATGTAAATGTAAAAGCACTTATTCCAGAAATTATTGTTTTGTATTGATTGTCTATGACGTATTTTTATTGGTGAAAATTGATTTTTGCCCAATTCTGGCCTCCGTTGCTGTATGTGGTTGGTAAACGGAAAATATATAAACTTCAAATATTTGCGATTAGAATGGCATATTTAGGGAAGGTGATGATACAATATCCTATAGACGATTCTGAGAGCGTTTATTTTGTTTTCGAAGCTATTTTGTACGTTTTCAATGCTGCAGGCATATACAGTTTACTCCAAATTTACAAAATAAACCCGCTGAGAATTTGATATAAAATTATTGATCAATCCAGAATCCATTAATCTCTCCTATACGAGCTCAAAAACGTTTTTTAATCTGAAATGTTAATAAATAAAGCTTCCTTTTGTGCTATATTTTTCATTGTTTTGTAATATGCCTAAAAACGTTCCTTAGGCTATGAAGGTTGGATGCGGATGAAACTGATTTTCGAAGATCGAAATAATGTGAAATAAACCCTTTCAGCTTTTAGTATAAATGAAGAGTTTGAATAGTTTCCTAAATATTCAAGTCTAAAAGAGTTTATATGGGCATAATATTGTGTGATTAAACTTTATATAAATTAATTTAACTATTAATATTATAAACGTTTAATTTGTATTTTTTAAATAGGTATTTCACTGTCAGTGCTGCAAGATCATGTAATTGGGCAACAGTTGTAGTTGTTCGATCAAATTTGAAAACTGACATTATCCTATAAGCTAGGCTCGGTAGATCCGCTGCAATCTATTCTTTATTAATAAGAGGTTTTATATCAGTGTTTTATCCGTTATTATCTAATAATGGATCACATTCAAGCGAGCGGTATATTACCACGACCTGATTAATTTGCTTTTAATTGACTTTTATATATCTAACAATGCTTATTTTTGCTGTTCATAAAAGTTGAAACTACTCGCATGGAAATTGTAAATTATGAGCTTCAAGCAAAAGGTTATATCGATGCTCCGATTGATCCCTCACTGGATTTGATTAAAGAGATCCAACGGTTAAAGAAAGAAAAGAACGCTGTCATCTTGGCTCACTATTATCAAGAGTCTGAAATTCAAGATATAGCGGATTATATAGGAGATAGCCTTGGTTTATCCCAGGAAGCTGCGAAAACTGATGCCGATGTAATTGTTTTTGCTGGAGTACATTTCATGGCTGAGACGGCTAAAATACTTTCACCGACGAAAAAGGTTCTTCTGCCAGATGCCAAAGCAGGTTGTTCGCTATCAGATTCTTGCCCACCTCATCTTTTCGCTAAATTTAAGGAACAATATCCTGATCATTTGGTCATCACTTATGTAAACTGTACAGCGGAATTGAAAGCGCTTTCCGATATCGTATGTACCTCTAGTAACGCTGTTCAGATCGTAGAGAGCCTGCCAGCGGATCAGAAAATCATTTTTGGCCCGGATCGTAATCTCGGAGCATACGTTAAAAAGAAAACTGGACGAGATCTTGTGCTTTGGAATGGTGCATGTATGGTCCATGAAATTTTTTCTCAAGATAAAATTGATCGTTTGAAAAGCGAGTACCCTGATGCTAAGTTTATTGCCCATCCGGAGTGTGAAGATCATATACTGGCGATAGCCGATTATGTGGGATCGACTGCCGGCATGCTTAAATTTACCCAGACAGATACGGCCCAGGCTTATATTGTTGCTACAGAATCAGGTATTCTCTACCAAATGCAAAAAGCAAGTCCACATAAGACTTTTATTCCTGCACCTCCTAATAATGCCTGTGCATGTAATGATTGTCCACATATGAAGCTTAATACGCTTGAGAAGCTATATAACTGTCTGAAGTATGAATCGCCTGAAATCCTTCTTCCCGAGGATGTTATTCTCCGAGCCCAGCGTCCTATTGAACGTATGTTGGAAATATCGGCAAGTTTAGGCTTATAGAAATCTGCATAATTTTTGATCATAACCAAGATAATAACTGATTGGTTTTCAATGATCAATAATGATTTCGTTGAGCTGTTTATATGCAGTTCAATGAAAAGAGGCCAATATATAAGCAGAGGAGCATTGGTCTTATAGTAAAACTTATTTTGTAATGCCATCCGGATATATTTGTGGGAGATGATTATCAGCTGGCATTATCTATATTAAACTTTTAAACTTTTTAGCATGTTTGATTTTGATAACACCGAGCGAACCAATTTGGAAGAAATGGGTGAGTTCGGTTTGATTGATTATATAAAAAAAGCTGTAGAAATAACAGAAAAATCCACAATTAAAGGGATTGGAGATGATGCTGCTGTTCTAGATTTTGGAGGTAAAAAAACCTTGATATCTACTGATCTACTGTTGGAAGGGATTCATTTTGATCTTAGATATGTTCCGTTAAAACATCTAGGTTACAAAGCTGTTCAGGTCAATTTGAGCGATATTTACGCGATGAACGGAATAGCTTCACAAATTACCTTTTCAATAGGTCTGTCCTCAAAATTTCCATTGGAAGCTGTAGAAGAGATTTATCAGGGAGCATTGATTGCCTGTAAGAAATATAATGTCGACTTAATTGGGGGAGACACTTCGGCTTCAGCCCAGGGTTTGGTTATTTCTGTGACAAGCATTGGTTATGCTGATACAGATCAGATTGTTTATCGTAATGGTGCGCAGGAAGGTGATCTCTTGTGTGTGTCTGGTGATCTGGGGGCAGCTTATATGGGCTTACAGCTCTTGGAGCGTGAAAAGGATATCTATTTAGAAAATCCAAATGTACAGCCTGATTTAGAGGGAAAAGATTATATCGTTGAACGCCAATTGAAACCTGAAGCCCGTAAAGACATTGTTGAATTATTTGCTAAGCTAGGGATCAAGCCCACAGCGATGATGGATATTTCAGACGGGCTTGCATCAGAAATTCTACATATTTGCAGACAATCTGACAAAGGTTGCAGATTATATGAGGAAAAAATTCCATTGGATCAGATGACTTATGATACGGGGCGGGAATTTGGCATTGATCCAACCGTAGCTGCACTTAATGGCGGTGAAGATTATGAACTACTGTTCACAATAGCTCAGGCTGATCATGATAAAATCAAAAACTTACCGGATATTAGCATTATTGGTTATATGACCCCAAGTACTGAAGGCTGTGAAATGATTTCCAAATCAGGGAATCTTTATCCGATAACAGCCCAGGGTTGGAATGCTTTTAAGAAAAAAGATTAATACGAAAAAGACCTGTTCAAAACAGGTCTTTTTTTATGCTTCTTGCTCCTCAAGCCGGAGTTCCTCTACCTCATTTGGATCTCTTTCACCTACATTGAAATTGTTATAGCCTAAGCCCACTTCGATCTGTAATAATCTCTGTTGCAGCATTTCAAGAATTGCTAAAAAGTTATAGACAAACTGTATTTTATTTTCTGAGTTTTTAAGAATTTCTTGAAAATCTAATTTTTTATTGATTTCAATTAGTTCGGCTATTGCTTTCTTCTGTTGTTCAATGGTGTATGGATATTTGACAACTGTATGTGTTACTTCAGGGGGACGATTACGGAATTGATACATCATTTGCTCGTAAATCATCATTAGACTATAAAGGTCGAAGCTATCCAAATTTTCTCCGGTAGAATCTAATTTTAGTCTTTGTTGGATATCATAGCGTATGTTGCCTCGATTGTATAGTTTGAGACGATCCTCCTCCAAGACTCTCAAATCGTCACAGGTCTCTTTAAATTGCTTATAGAGAATAAGTTTTTGAACAAGATCTTCTCTAAGATCGATTTCATTCTCATTTTCATCTAGATCTAGACGAGGCAAGAGCATTTTAGCTTTAATACGCATCAGTGTCGAAGCAACAAAGATAAACTCGCTTGCCATTTCCATATTGAGCGCTTGCATTTGGCTCACATACGATAAAAAATCATCTGTAATCTTTGAAATCGGTATATCGTGGATATTTAATTCATCCCGTTCGATAAAAAATAATAATAAATCAAAAGGTCCCTCAAATTGAGGAAGCTTGATTTCGTAGCCTTCTTCTACTTGCATATCTTATACAAATTTACATATAAAATCTTTTGGAATAACTTCGATACAAACTATTCATTATTTTATTTGTTGTACCTCAATATGTAAATGCGATTTAATTTTAAAGATTAAATAAAATTGTCGTTACTTTGTACGAACATATCATGTAAATAGCAGTACTATGCAGTTTGAGGCTGGAGAACTATTAAGTAAAATAAACGATCCCTCTGATCTTAAAAAGCTAAAGGAAGACCAATTAGAACAGTTAAGTCAGGAATTACGTCAATTTATTATTGATCAGGTTTCGGTTAATGGTGGTCACTTTGCAGCAAGTTTGGGAGTCGTCGAGTTAACGGTGGCGTTACATTACGTAATGAATACCCCATACGATCAATTGATCTGGGATGTAGGTCATCAGGCTTATGGGCATAAAATCCTAACAGGTCGCCGCGATATATTTTATACAAATCGAATTGAGAACGGAATTTCGGGCTTTCCGAACCGTTTTGAATCTAAATACGATGCATTTGGTGTTGGTCACTCGTCAACATCTATTTCTGCTGCGCTGGGTATGGCTGTTGCCTCTCAGATAAAAGGTGAGAAAGACCGTCAGCATATTGCCGTAATCGGTGATGGTGCCTTGACGGGAGGAATGGCATTTGAAGCATTGAATCATGCTGGAATTTCTAAATCAAATCTTTTGGTGATCTTAAATGATAACTGCATGTCGATAGATCCGAATGTTGGCGCATTAAAGGAGTATTTGACAAGCATTACCACCTCTAAGCGATACAACAGATTTAGAGACGATATAGCAGCAGTATTGACAAAGATTTCAGAAGTTGGTCCCAATGCACTTGGCATTGCCAAAAAACTTGAAAAAAGCATAAAGGGAACTTTGCTGAAAAATGCTAATCTATTTGAATCTTTAAATTTTAGATACTTTGGACCAGTTGACGGGCACGATGTCAAAAAATTGGCTAAAACGCTTGAAGATCTTAAACACATACCAGGTCCCAAATTATTACATGCTGTCACTATCAAAGGAAAGGGCTTCGCGTTGGCGGAGAAAGACCAGACGAAGTGGCACGCTCCAGGTTTATTTGATAAAATTACCGGTGAGATCAAGAAATCATCAAGTGACAAACCGGTGGCTCCCAAATTTCAGGATGTCTTTGGACATACCTTGGTGGAGCTTGCAGAAGAGAATGATAAGATTGTGGGTATAACACCTGCAATGCCATCCGGTTCTTCCATGAATATTATGATGAAAGCTATGCCTGAGCGTGCATTTGACGTTGGTATTGCCGAACAACATGCTGTTACTTTCAGTGCTGGACTTGCAACTCAGGGACTATTGCCATTTTGTAATATTTATTCATCGTTTATGCAACGGGCCTATGATCAGGTAATCCATGATGTTGCATTGCAAAATCTGAACGTCGTTTTCTGTTTGGACCGTGCGGGCGTGGTAGGAGCGGATGGTGCGACACACCATGGCGCTTATGATATCGCATTTATGCGCTGTGTTCCAAATATGACGGTTTCTGCGCCGATGAATGAGGAAGAGTTACGAAATTTAATGTATACAGCTCAGTTACCCAATAAAGGTCCCTTTGTTATTAGATATCCGAGAGGAAATGGTGTTATGCCAGACTGGCGTCGCCCGTTTACGGAAATTGAAATTGGAAAAGGACGTCTTATAACGGATGGAGAAGAGCTTGCTATATTGAGCTTTGGCGCTATAGGAAATGAAGCCGTTAAAGCGGTACAGCAGTTGAATGAATTGGGGATACACCCAGCACATTATGATCTTCGATTTGCTAAACCATTAGATGAAGTCTTACTCCATCAGGTCTTTAAAAAGTTTGATAAAATTATCACGGTTGAAGATGGAAGTTTACAAGGGGGTATAGGTTCCGCTGTATTGGAGTTTATGGCAGATCATGGATATCATAGCCAAGTGGTTCGTTTAGGTATTCCGGATAAGATCATTGAGCATGCTGAACAAAATGCACAGTGGAAGAATGCGCACTACGATGCAAATGCGATCATAGCAGAAGCTAAAAAACTTTGTAATGGAAAATTGACCAGTTCAATGGTCGGATAAAAGTTATACACTATAGAAACAAAAAAGGAGATCCATATGGACCTCCTTTTTTGTTTCTATAGTATCGCATTTTTGGAGCTCACAATTAATCTCATATGTTACAATGTGTTTTTTTCTTTCGGATAAATTATATAGATTTTTGTTTTACAGTTGGACATAAATAAGTTGAATCGTCCATTAGCAATGATGTTAAGTTGGCTTTAAATTCTTATAAATTTAATATTAAAAATATATGAACTAAAGATTGTAATTAGCTATTATTTTGGTTAATTTAGATTTAGACCTTAAGGACTGAGACGTAGTTAGTTTGCTACTTTTTTTGTTCTTTTTTTTCAAATAAATTTGGAATGTTAATAATTATTTTTAGAGATCAATTTTAGCGCTAGTTTTCCACAATTTTACATAGTAAATGTCTGATATATAATGGTTTATTAATTATTTTATATTTTAGTTTTTTAGCTGATATTTTTTTGTCATCTTCGTTCTCAGAGAAAGTTATCAACATATTTTTTGTCGCGTATTGTAAATCAACTTATTAACAATTTTAGAATGGAAAAAACGTATTCAAGTGTCTGGAATAATTGTCTTTCGATTATCAAAGATAATATACCAGCGCAAAGTTTCAAGACCTGGTTTGAACCTGTGAAAGCAGTCCGTTTGGAGGGTGACGTTTTGACTATTCAAGTGCCTAGCTTATTTTTTTATGAGTGGCTGGAAGAACACTATGTAGGAATTCTTCGTAAGACCGTAAAGAAATTTTTAGGAGAACAAGGTAGATTGGAATACAATATTGTAGTGGAGAAGTCTTCAGCTTCTCATCCCTATACGACTAATCTTCCATCGAACGGCAATGGAGCAGAAGGGAAAAGACAATCTATCCCTGTACCGGTATCTTTAAATAGAGATATCAAAAATCCATTTGTTATTCCTGGATTGAAAAAATTGCAGGTTGATCCGCAATTGAATCAAAACTACACATTCGAAAATTTTATCGAAGGTGAATGTAATCGTCTTGCTCGCTCTGCAGGTTATGCTGTAGCGAATAAGCCAGGTGGTACTTCATTCAACCCTTTGATGATTTATGGTGATGTTGGTTTGGGAAAGACACACCTTGCCCAAGCAATCGGAAATGAAATCAAGAGAAATCTTCCCGATAAACTGGTCATTTATGTGTCTTGTGAGAAATTCTGTCAACAGTTTGTGGATTCATTGAAAAATAATACAATCAATGATTTCGTTAACTTTTATCAAGCAATGGATGTCATCATTATGGATGATGTACATAACTTTGCCGGTAAAGAAAAAACACAGGATATTTTCTTCCATATTTTTAATCATTTGCATCAATCTGGAAAGCAAATTATTTTGACTTCAGACAAAGCTCCTAAGGATTTAGCTGGTTTGGAGGAACGTTTGCTTAGTCGTTTTAAATGGGGATTATCTGCAGATATTCAGATTCCTGATCTTGAGACGAGAATGGCAATTTTGAAGAAGAAGATGTATTCCGATGGTATTGATTTACCTGAAAATGTAGTGGAATACGTCGCAACACAGATCGATAACAGCGTTCGTGAATTGGAAGGAGCCATGGTTTCATTATTGGCTCAGTCTACTTTGAACAAAAAAGAGATCGATTTGGGCTTAGCAAAATCGATGTTGAAGAATTTTGTGAAGAATACCCATAAGGAAATTTCAATGGACTTTATTCAAAAATTAGTCTGTGAATATTTTGAAGTTCCTGTGGATATGGTTAAATCGAAAGTTAGAAAGCGTGAAATCGTGCAGGCCAGGCAAATTTCGATGTACTTAGCAAAAGCACATACCAAATCTTCACTAAAATCGATCGGAGCATTCTTCGGAGGAAGAGACCACTCGACAGTCATTTATGCCTGTCAAACCGTAGAGGATTTAATTGAAACTGACAAGAAATTTAAAACTTATGTAAGTGACATTATGAAAAAATTAAAATCTTAATGTCAATTGTCGTAAGCAAAGCACTAGAAGGGCTGTCCATATTACTTGGACAGCCCTTTTTTAATGTATTTAAGGCCCTGTAAGGCATAAAAAAGCCTCTGGACATGCATTACATATCCAGAGGCTTTTCATTCGTTCTCGAATGGTTATTGTTGTTGTTGATTGCTCTGTCCGTTACCGGATTCTTTTTGTTCTGTTGTTTCTTGCGTTGCCGGAATGTTTACCGGAGGTCGCTCAGTTACATATTTCTGATAAGCAACTTTTTGTTCATCTGTTAGCAACTGTGCTATTTTAGTATCTGATTCACCCTGTATTTTGGCAATATTCTCCTTTTTGACGTCAACCTTAGTCGTGGAGTCCTGAATGACAGCCGCTATAGCCTTTTCTTGATCCAATACGATTGTTGATACCGCAGTTTTCTGCTCGTCATTTAATGTCAGCTTTGTGACTAATTCAGTCACTACCTTTGTTGCATTTTCTTCCGGTGTTGTTTGTTGTGCAAATGTTAGGCCCATCGCTAGGAAGAAACCTATGCCTGCTAAAAATAACTTTTTCATGATGTTCAATTTTAGATGAAATTATTCAATGTTTTTCTGCTACCTAATTTTACTTTGTTGTCGATTATTGACCAGATTCAGTTTTCGTAGGCTCAGCTGCGGTCGGCACAGCTTTAGCTGGTCTTTCAGTTATGACTTTTTGATAAAGCGATTTCTGATCTTCGGTAAGTAATTGACTGACTTTGGTATCCACTTCAGTCTGTAGCTTATGAAGTGCATCGCTTTTCGCTTGAGCAGAAGACCCAGTATCTTTTACTATTGTCTCTTCTGCTTTTACCTGATCCAATAGAATAGTTGATACCGCAGTTTTTTGCTCATCATTCAGATGCAGTTTCTGTACAAGTTCAGTCGTTGCTTTAGCAGCTGCATCCTCGGGACTAACCTGTTGTGCAAACGTTAGGCCCATCGCTAGAATGAATCCTATTCCTGTTAAAATTAGCTTTTTCATATCTATTGTATTTAAAAAGTTACAATTAAAAGATCTTGCTATAAAAACTCGGAAAGGGGCATTTATATTGTATCAACTATGTTACTTTAACAAAGTTTTAACATTAACTAATTGTAATTCATTGAAATACGGGTTTTGATATGTGATGTGAAATGCGAAAATTGATGATATCGCTGTTATTGCACTGTTAACAGGATCGATAAAGTTAGACGAGCTTAATTGTGATGACAACGTCAGAATAGAACTGAACGTGAAATAAAAAAGGCCTTGTCAAAAAACAAGGCCTTTTCTAAGATAGCTTTATTAATTGTCGGAACGTTTAGACATTCTTTCTTTCATTTTTTCTTGCTGTTCGTCAAATAGCTTAGCTTGGTCAGGAGTAAGCCATGATTTGATTTTGGTTGTTTGTATCTCCTGAAGCTGCTTAAATTTTTCCATACTCGCTTTTCGATCTCCACCATCATTTCGAAGAGCAGCCCGTTGTTGAGCCTGACTTAATGTAAGGTTATAGATCGAATCTTTTTGCGTTTGATTGAGGCTTAATAATTTGTCTAAATGCTCTACGCGCATTTTAGCTTGTTCTTCAGGACTACGTTGCTGACGTTGTTGGGCAAAAACTCCTGTAGCACTTAAAAATAGACAAGCTACTGCCATTAAAATTTTCTTTTTCATCTTTGTATAGTTTATATCATGAGTGCCGAATATCGGGTATACACTCAATTTGTTCATTATAGACAGAGCGAAAACTTTTGAGATTCTCTGTTTACATATAGAATATAAATTTGATGAAAAAGTTTAGTATAGCATCTGATCTTAACAAAATTTAAGGTTGATTAACACTTTGAGCCACTGCATCATATAACCTTTCATGGAATATTTCCTGTTGGATAGGGTCGTGAAATTGAAGACCGATCGGCAGATAAGCCAAATCAATTGCAATAAATTGCTGTTTAAAAGGTTTTAGTCTCTGAAAGTCCTTTTCAGTTGTCAATACGATCTTGTTTTTGCTCGCCAGATTGTGGTAAGATTTTGCAATTTGATTGATATCCGATTCAGTAAAAGAATGATGATCTTCAAAGGAAATGTGTTGGATTGAATTGGCTTTATTTTGGAGATAATCTACTAAGGGTTGAGGTTTAGCAATACCCGTAACCAAAATAATGTCTTTGCCTTTGATATTGATTAGATTTCCTTTACCATTGATGGGTTCAAGATAGTCGATGTAGCTAAATACTATTAAAGCTTCTTTGTTATAATACCTGATTTTGTTTTCTATCCGTTTTTTTTGCTCATTAGAAATATCAATAGGACATTTCGTAATTACTATGATCTGTGCGCGTTTGGCCTCCAAAAGGAGATCCCTAAAGTTTCCTGTGGGAAATACGAGCATAGGGTGAGAAAATGATAAAAAATCAAATAATAATATATTGAAAAGAGGTGATAATTTTCGGTGTTGATAAGCGTCGTCCAGAATAATAAGTTGATGAGTTGACTGAAGTTTTTCAATTCCAGTACAACGATCCTCACAGACTGCAACAGTGACAGCCGGAAATTTATTTTTGAACTGTAAGGGCTCATCACCTACATCCATAGCTGATGAATCCGTCTGTACCAGATAAAACCCCTTGGTGCTGCGTCCATACCCCCGACTGAGTATTGCCGTTTTAAAGTGATCTTTAAGGCTGGATACCACAAATTCAGTCATTGGGCTTTTCCCTGTCCCACCTACGGCAAGATTTCCTATAACAACGGTTGGAATGTCGAACGACCGCGAGGGAAGCAGCTTAAGATCATATAATCTATTTCTTATCCACACCACAAGGGCATAGATGATGGTAAAAGGAAATAATAGATATCGTAGTAAGCGTATCATTTTGGAACAACGGTTAACCCTACATCTGTGATTTCTTTCAACGGATTTTCTTTCATGTTCTGTTCGATGGAAATCGTATAAATTCCTGTATCAGGAAATAGGTAATCTTTATGGATGATGGATTGATTGTTATACAAGCTGCCAGAAGATTTTCCGAGCCATTTCCCATCCGGTCTGGCCATTTTTATTTCTTTACGATAAGTATATTGTTTTTTACCTGGGCCTCGTTGATAAATAAGTACAAAAAGATTGGAAAAAGCATATTCTGTTGTATGACGGACATCCATCAATACATCATATCGTTTGGTTTTGTCGTCGATATGAAATTGAAAACTAGGCGGTGATGTATTCAGCCAAGCTTTATTATCAATGGGTTTATTTTCATTTATGACAAAAGTTTGGTCACAAGAATACCCTATGCCAATACATAACAAACCAATAAGGAAGGGAGAGCTTTTGAGTTTCATGTTTATTTATAAAAAGAATATGCCTAATGGGTTAAAATTAGGCATATTTTTTTTATTCTGCTTTCGGTGCAGCATTGTTGTTATTACCTTTGTTTTTATTCCGATGGCGATTAAAACGCTTTTTTGGTCTGTTATTAGATCCTTCTTTATTCTCTTTATTCGCGCTTGGAGCTACAGCATCAGTCGAAATCTGAGGTTTAGCACTTTGTCTAGGTGTACTTTGTTCGGACTTCTCAGTTTTTTGTCCAGCCTTACTTTCAGGTTTGACAGTATTGCTTTTGGATTTTCTTTTTTTCTTTCTTTTATTCCGGTCATCAAGTCGAGTTAAGCTATCTTGTCCGACTACATTTTCGTAATCGTAATTGATATTTTTCTCTTCTCTGACTTCATCGTTATCTACTGCACTCGAAATTGCTTCCGGTTTGATCCCCTGCTTATTCATTTCGACAAACTCTTTGACTTGTTGAACGGGAATGGCGATCCAATTTTCAGCTCCAGGAAAAGAGAACCACATCATTTTCTTGAAAATATCGGTCTTTTGAAGATAAGCAACTCCTTTTAGCGTTTCGATGCGGTCGATATTATTTGGGATGTCTTTTAAAGCATCCATGTAACTATCTAATTCATAATTGAGACAGCATTTTAATTTTCCGCATTGTCCCGCTAGCTTTAACGTATTCAAAGAAAGATTTTGATAACGTGCGGCCGACGTGGATACTGTTTTGAAATCCGTTAGCCAGGTTGAACAGCAGAGTTCGCGGCCACAGGAACCGATTCCACCGAGGCGGCTAGCTTCTTGTCGCATACCTATCTGGCGCATTTCAATGCGTATTCTGAAAGCTTCAGCCATTTTTTTGATAAGCTCACGGAAATCCACGCGGCCCTCAGCAGTGTAGTAGAAGGTAGCTTTGGTTTTATCACCCTGGTAGTCAACATCAGAAATCTTCATGGACAAACCTAGGTCCAAAGCCAGTTTACGTGCTTTGTGCATAGTTTCCCATTCGAGATCTTTTGCTGCATTATACTTCTCTACATCCATTTCATTGGGCTTCCGATAGATTTTTTTAGTTACCGTTTCTGGGGTAACATTGTTCTTTTTTAATTGTAGTCTGACCAATTCACCCGTTAAGGAGACATGTCCGACATCATAGCCACCAGTAGAGGGTTCTACAACGACCATTTCCCCCATTTCAAGGTAGGTATTGTCTACATTAATAAAGAAATCTTTTCGTGATCCCTTGAATCGTACTTCGACGATATTAAATGGTTTATAGTTTGAAGGCATATCCATATCGGAAAGCCAGTCATATACATCTAATTTATTACATCCGCTAGTCATGCAAGAGCCATTGTTCTGACATCCTGCTGGTGTACCATTTGTCGTGGTAGTACCGCAACCTCCGCCGGATGAGCAACTGCCACATCCCATAGTTTTCTATATTATATATTGAGTTCCTTTCGGAAACGTTTTGTACTTGTATATTAATGTTAACTGCAAAGATAAATCTAAAAATAATATTTTGGGATTTGCATTTCTTTCTACAAAATAATGTGTTTCCTCAAATAGATTTATTGTTGCTTCAATTTGTTCAACGGTATAGTGTACGGCAAATTTTTGGACAAAATCCAATTCTTTGGCCGGTAAGAATACGAGACTGGAAAGCCCTTCTTTTATTAATATAATCTGACGCATCATATTAATTGCATAAAAAAGAAAGCTTTTTTGGTTTTCTCGCCCCATTTTTGAGAGCTCTTCTTCTACTAGGGAAATCATATTGGTCCCTGCGTCCGAAACGATGAAGCGCAGCCAGTTTACCAAAATGCCAAAATGATTATTTGTTTGCGACTGGATTTGATTCATTGCTTCTTGTAGGTTTCCATCCGCAATAAAAGCAATTTCAGCTGATTCTTGATCCGAAAGATGATGTACGCTTTTTAGATGTTGTGCGATCTCCATGTGATCCAACTTCTTTATTTTGACCAATTGCGTACGTGATATGATTGTATTTAATATTTTGTCCTGATTTTCTGCAACCAGAATAAAGAGCGTTTTTTCGGGTGGTTCTTCGATTAACTTTAACAGCGCATTGCCTTGTGTGTCCAGGTATTCGGGCAGCCACATAATTAAAACCTTATATTCAGCTTCGAAGGATTTGAGACTTAGTTTTTTGATGATACCATGCGCCTCGGCAATATTGATATTGACCTGTTTGTTGTCCGCATCCAATTGATTGCGCCAATATTCCAATCCCATGTACGGATTGGATAAAAAAGATTTTCGCCAGCTGTCCGCATAATCGGATGCCGTATCTTCCTTATGTTTGGCTATGAAAGGATAAGACATGTGGAGATCGGGATGGATCAGCTTATTATATTTTCGACAAGAGGGGCATTCGCCACAACTGTCGGTTGACTGTCGGTTTTCACAATTCAAAAACTGTGCATAAGCATAGGCTAATGCAAGGCTACCGGAGCCCTCAGGACCAAGAAATAATTGCGCATGACTCACACGATTTTCATGAACCGTGCGAACTAAATGTTCTTTGATGTCTTTGTGGCCAATGATCTCTTTAAACTGCATACACTACTGCTATTATACAAATGTAATAAATATTGTGATTTATCGGGCCGAATTTGCTTTCTATACTTTTGGCGCTGTGCTTATTAATTGAAATACAATTGCTTATTTGAACGATCGAAATCTCTTTATGTGGAAAGAAAGCGGCCTATAAAACTGAAAAATATTGATTAATTTGTGTATTATTGCACATAATAATTAGTATTCAGGAAATGAGATTCATTGTATCAACATCAATTTTATTAAAGCAGTTACAAGCTATCAATGGCGCATCCAGTACAAGTACTGTTTTGCCTATCTTGGAAAACTTTCTTTTTGAAATAAAAGACAATAACTTGACTATTTCTGCTACGGATCTGCAAACTAGTATGGTTACTTCCTTACAGATCGAAGCAAAAGAAGAGGGAAGAGTAGCCATGCCTTCGAAGATTTTGATCGAGACGTTAAAAACCTTACCAGATCAGCCAGTAGCATTTTCAGTAGATATGAATACCTTGGCTATTGAGATCAGTGCAGGTGATGGAAAATATAAATTGAGTGGAGAGAATGCCGACGATTTCCCTAAAATTCCTTCAATCGATAACGGGTCAGTTATTCAGATGCCAGCTCCTATTTTGTCAGAAGCGATCAGTAAAACAATCTTTGCGGTCAGTAACGACGAATTGAGACCTGCAATGTCCGGTGTTTTGGTGCAATTAGCTGAAAAGAATGTGACTTTTGTCTCTACCGATGCGCACAAATTGGTGCGTTATTCGAGAACTGATATTGGTGCTGAGAAACCGGCATCACTTATTTTGCCGAAAAAGGCACTTTCATTGCTCAAATCGTCGCTACCATCCGATGATGTTACAGTATCGATAGAATATAATCAAACCAATGCGTTCTTTAGCTTTGGCAACATTAATTTGATCTGTCGTTTGATTGATGAACGTTACCCAGATTATGCTGCTGTAATCCCTCAAGTCAACCCTAACAAGTTAACTGTAGATCGATTATTGTTTTTAAATACCTTGAGACGGGTGGTGATTTTTGCTAATAAAACAACCCATCAGGTTCGTCTTAAGATCTCAGGAAGTGAATTGCATATCTCTGCAGAAGATTTAGATTTCTCTAATGAAGCGCATGAACGCTTGTCCTGTCAATTTGAAGGGGATGATATGGAAATCGGTTTTAACGCCAAATTCCTCGTGGAGATGTTAAATAACTTAGAGAGTGAAGAAGTTGTTTTGGAGATGAGTACGCCAAATCGTGCCGGTTTATTGATTCCGGCCGTATCTGAAGATCATGAAGATATTTTGATGTTGGTGATGCCTGTTATGTTAAACAACGCTTAATCTTCGTCAGGATTTGGAACTAATTACGCATCTTATAGACTTTATTCTCCATATTGATAAACATTTGGTTGAAATAGTCAATGATTATCAGACTTGGACGTACCTTATTCTGTTTCTTATTATTTTTGTAGAAACGGGAGTGGTTGTGATGCCTTTTTTACCTGGAGATTCTTTGTTGTTCGCGGCGGGCATGCTAGCCGCACAACCAAATGATCTTAACGTATGGTTGATGATTCTCATTTTATTGGTAGCAGCGGTTTCTGGGGATTCCTTAAACTATGCTATTGGTAAGAATTTTGGTATGCGCCTAACGAAATTTAAGCTATTTGGTAAGCAGGTAGTCAAAGATGAGCAAATTGCCAAGACTCATTCTTTTTATGAGAAATATGGCAGTAAAACAATCGTTATCGCTCGATTTGTACCTATCGTACGTACCTTGGCGCCTTTCGTTGGGGGGATTGGAAAGATGAATTATGGTACCTTCATTACGTATAATGTCGTAGGAGCTGTCTTGTGGGTGGGTGGTATAACCCTCGCAGGATATTTTTTAGGAAATATTCCGATTATCAGAGATAATTTCTCGAAGGTCGTATTGATCATTATTTTTATATCGATATTACCAATAATCTTCGAGCTTATTAAAGAAAAGATAAAAACTAAAAAGGGAATCCAATAAGATTCCCTTTTTTTATAGATCAAAAAAATGGAAATCATTTCACAGTTTATTGATTTTATATTGCATATCGACCAGCATCTTTTGCAACTGATCAATAGTTATGAAAACTGGACTTATCTGATTTTGTTTTTAATCATTTTTGCGGAGACAGGACTTGTTTTTACCCCATTTCTTCCTGGTGATTCAGTTTTATTTGCCCTGGGTGCGATAATTGCCCACCCCGATTGTCCGCTTTCGTTGCCACTATTTATGGTCATCTTAGTTTTCGCCGCTATTTCCGGGGATTTCGTGAATTATGAAATTGGTAAATATGTTGGAATCCGTGTTTTTAAGCCAGGGTCAAGGATATTTAAGCCGACTTACCTGCAAAAAACACAGGATTTTTATGCGAAACATGGAACGAGGACCATTATTTATGCGCGATTTGTGCCCATTGTTAGAACTTTTGCGCCATTTGTAGCCGGTATTGGTAAAATGCCGTATAGGATCTTTGGAAAATATAATTTAATTGGCGGTATATTATGGGTTTCATTGTTTATGCTTGCAGGTTATTTTTTTGGACAGCTGCCATTCTTTAAGCATAATTTCTCCCTTGTTATTCTGGCCGTTATCTTTATTAGCCTAATACCCATGCTTATACAATTTCTGACTACAAATAAATCAAAAAAAGATTAAACGTTGCATACTAAATATGGTCTTTTAGGGTTAAAGGATTGATACGAAATATTCCTATTGAAAAAGTACAGGTACTGTGCCCAAATGTATTTTGGACGCGATAAAATTAAGTTAAGCGGACAAGATCATCTGGATATTTCGTAAGGTCATTGAAGAAGAGATTATTTACGTATGAACTATTTGGTTTTAGCATTTACCCTGCTTTTTACACAGTCTATTTTTGCCCAACGTGTGGTTGTCGATCATGGTCAAGCCATCGAGGCCTATGAGCTATTGAACAAAATTCGTACAAATCCCGAAAAGTATAAGAAGGAGCTGAAGCTTTTTAATCTACAGAAGATTAAACGAACCAAACTCAATTGGAATAACCAGTTGGCCGAGGTTGCAGTTTATCGTGCAAAAGATATGGCTAAACGTTCTTATTTTGACCATGCCTCACCTGAGGGCTATGGACCGAACTATTTCATTGACGAGGCAGGATATCAGCTTAATCCGGCATGGCTGTCAAAACGAAATGCAAACAATTTTGAGTCCATTGCGGCCAACCGATCCAGTGCTACCGCTGGCATTAAGGCCTTAATTATTGGAAAGGAAGCTCCGGGTTATCATCATCGTACCCATTTATTGGGCATGGATCAATGGAACGCTTCGCTATATGATATTGGGATTGGTTATGTTGAATGCAAAGGTGCCAAACCTTATGAAAGTTACTTAGTAGTTATCATCGCTAAACACGATTGGTAAATAAAAAGAAAGGTAATTTGGCTAGTATCAGCAATTAATCGATACAGTGTATTTAATTTTTACTGAAAAGTCATACCTTTGCATATGATAAAATCCATGACAGGATATGGCACAGCTTCCGCTGATAACGGTAAAGTTAAATATAGTGTCGAAATAAAGTCCTTAAATTCAAAATTCCTTGAATTAAATCTTCGTTTGCCCAAAGTTGTTTCGGACAAAGAATTGACCCTGCGTACTGAAAGTAGCAAACTTATTGAACGTGGTAAAGTTAACATGAATGTAACGGTTGAATATACGGATCAAACTGCGAAGGCGTCTTCCATTAATGCTGATTTACTCAAAAAATATTATAGTCAATTACAGCAGATTGCTGTAGAACTCAACGATACGAATGTCAACCTGTTTGAACTCGCATTAAATATGCCTGAGGTAATCACGAATAATGATGATTCGGTTGATGATGAGGAGTCTAAGGTATTGATGGATGCTTTTTATGATGCCGTCAAACGTTTTAATACATTTCGTGAAGATGAGGGAAATGTACTTGCTGGAGACTTAAAAAAGCGGGCTGAACTTATTTTAGTTTACCTTGCTGAGGTAGAGGCTTTGGAAGTAGAGCGTATACCATTAATCAGACAGCGTATCGAGCAATTTTTGAATGATACGGTAGGTAAAGAAAATGTCGATCAAAATCGATTTGAGCAAGAACTTGTTTACTACATCGACAAATTGGATGTGACTGAGGAGAAAGTGAGATTGCGCGCCCATTGCAACTACTTTTTAAAAGCGTTTGATTCAGCCGATTCAAATGGTAAAAAATTAGGTTTTATTTCACAAGAAATGGGTAGAGAAATCAATACCCTTGGTTCTAAAGCCAATCATGCCGGAATCCAACAGATTGTGGTTAGAATGAAAGAAGAATTAGAAAAAATAAAAGAGCAATTGCTCAACGTATTATAAGGATGAGCGGTAAATTAATTATATTCTCGGCCCCATCAGGAGCGGGTAAAACAACAATAGTAAGAGATCTTTTAAGTAAACATGGCGATAAAATAGAGTTTTCCATTTCGGCGAGTACCCGTGACCCTAGAGGACAGGAAGTAGACGGAAAAGATTATTATTTTATGTCAAAGGAGGAGTTCCTACATAAGGTAGCTAAACAGGAGTTCATCGAGTTTGAAGAAGTATATTCAGGAACATTTTACGGGACTTTGCGTTCAGAAATTGAACGTATTTGGAAAGAAGGTAAACATGTTATATTTGATATCGATGTGGTTGGTGGACTACGTTTGAAATCAAAATTTCCAGAACAGGCAATTTCTATTTTCGTACAGCCACCTTCATTGGAGGTGCTTAAGGAGCGTTTGACAGGACGTGGAACGGATTCAGAAGAAAAATTGAAGGAACGTTTTGCCAAAGCTGAACTGGAACTTACCTATGCTAATAAATTTGATGTCATATTGAATAACTTTGATTTAGCTACTGCATGTGCCGAAGCTGAAGAAATTGTTATGGGATTTATCAATAAATAAGTCCATGCGAAAAATTGGTCTGTATTTTGGTTCTTTTAATCCGGTGCACATAGGACACCTGATCATCGCTAATTATATGGCCAGTTTCACTGAATTGGATGAAGTTTGGTTTGTGGTCTCTCCTCAAAATCCATTTAAGAAGAAATCTACATTGGCAGATCCCTATGATCGTCTGGAGATGTTAAATCTGGCTTTGGAGGGTGCTGAACACCTGCGGGTAACAGATATTGAATTCCATTTACCAATACCGTCATATACGATAGATACGCTCACCCATTTAAAAGCAAAATATCCCAATCGTGAATTTGTGCTCCTTATGGGAGAAGATAGTTTGGAATCTTTGGAAAAATGGAAAAATGCGGATATTATCTTACGTGACTACCAGATTTATGTCTATCCACGTCCTGGATATGATGGTGGAAAGCTTAAAGATCATCCTTCAATCACCATCACAGCTACACCATTGATGGAATTGTCTTCTACCTTTTTGCGAAAGGCAATCAAGGAAAATAAAAATATTCAATTTTTTGTACCACAAAAGGTGATAGAGTTTATCGATAAGAAAGGTTTATATTCTTGATATAGACAAAAGTAAAAGAAATATAGTATCCCTGGGTTTTATTAAATCCGGGGATTTTTGTTAGGAGCAGAGGGGATTCATTACAAAAAGGAATTATTGTATTTAGAAATCATTGCAATTAGGAAAAGGCAGATCGGGGCGAAAGGAAGTTCTATATAATAAAGAGGAATAATTTTTGTAGCAGTAATTTCTTTATTTTTAAAAGATATTAAATCATACGATATGAAAAGGGGACTTTTATTTTTTATTTCTTTCCTGTGTTGGGCAGGTGTTTTTGCACAAACGAATCCGGAGGATGACGAGAGTCTTTTTATGGATCCTGCTGCTATCGAAGTGCGGAACAAAATGACCATCCCGCCCTATGGTTTGGACAAAGTAAAGGCGTTAATCGCAAAAATAATTCCCGAAGAAGATAAAGAAACGACCGATGCTGGAACAAATGCAATTTCGGCTACTGATTTTAAAAAGCTATCCCTGCGCGAAAAGTTTACCTATACCATGATTCACGCAGAACTATATGCACAGAATTGCGCTATACCTGAATACCAAACGCAGATCGACAAAAAAATCTTTGGCACCTTATTGGACGGTTTTAATGAGTCATCCTGGTCGCAAAGACAGACCGATTTTTTGCAGGAGAATAGGGATTCAGTAATCAAACTTATCCAGGAATCTGTTATCCGAAGCAAACGGATGGGGGTAAATTATAAGCATGCCCTAGTGGAACTAAACGGTTGGCAAATGATTCCTTTTATTATTGATTATGCCAAGAAGACACCGAAAGACAAAGATGCCCTGACCTTATTGATGTTACTGATGAAACGAGGTGAATATAGTGAATTTATAAAGTCTACATCTTTTAAAAAGTTATATGGAGAAAATAGCAATTATTACTCCTATCTAAATTACAATAAAGAAAATGAGGCGCTGATCTTTAGTCGGGCGCTTAAATATTACGAAGAGAAAAAAAGCAAGTAGTGCAGTTGGATTTTTAGTATTCTAAACTTCAAATTTGTATTATAACAAACGGCAAGGAGAATGAGGAAATTACTCTATTTGATGGGATTGATTGTTTTACATCTCCAATGTGAAGCCCAAGCTGGAAACTATATCCAAATTCCAGCCGGAGACTATCATTTGGGTGATACAGCTAGCCTAGACAATCCCAAAAGAGTTGTAAAAGTTGAATCGTTTTGGATCGCTAAGTTTGAGCTGACAAATGCTGAATTTGAGAAATTCGTTCAAGCAACAGGCTATAAAACATTAGCAGAACGCTATCACAACGCTATGGTCTTTGAGCCTGGCTTGGCGGAGTTTCGTTGGCTACAGGATAGTACAGCCTATTGGCGCTTTCCGAATGGTGTAAGTCGTGGCGGCATTGAGGCTAAGATGAACCATCCAGTTACCTGTATCTCCTATAAAGATGTGCTGGCATATTGTACATGGGCAAACTGTAGATTACCCTCTTTTGACGAATGGGAGGTGGCGGCCAGAGCTGGTAGCGAAGGCTATTATTTTGAAGGTTTCAGTAAAGAGAATATGGGTGAATATGCAAATGTATGGCATGGAAGAGATCATTTGAAAGCGGATTATTCTGATGGCTATCTGTATACTTCTCCTGTCGGAAAATTCAAACCCAATCCATGGGGGCTTTATGACATCTTTGGAAATGTCTTTGAATTTTGTACCGGAAAGCTTGAAAGAGATGGTGATCGCTCTATTGCCCATGCCCGAGGGGGCTCCTGGTGGTGTAGTAAAAATAGCTGTGCTGCATTTAATACGGTCTATATAGGATCAGTTAGTCCCAATGCATCTTTTAGTAATCTGGGGTTTAGAATTGTAAAAAAAGTCTTTACCCCTTCGGATAAAGACTCTTAAAACAAACTCATCTTAAAGGTTGATTGTTATCTTCCCATCCAGCCACCATCCACTGTAAGGATGGTTCCATGTACATAGTCAGAAGCTTTTGAAGCGAGGAATACAGCTGGCCCCTTAAAATCTTCTGGAGTTCCCCAGCGACCTGCAGGTATACGGTCCAAAATGGACTTAGAGCGTTCAGGGTCGTCCCTAAGTGCCTCGGTATTATCCGTGGCGATATATCCTGGAGCAAATCCGTTTACGTTGACACCTTTGGAAGCCCACTCATTCGCAAAAGCCTTTACCAAAGATCCTACAGCACCTTTTGAAGCGGCATATCCCGGAACATTGATACCACCTTGGAAAGTTAACAAAGATGCTGTAAATACGATCTTTCCAGTTCCACGTGAAATCATGTCCTTTCCAATTTCACGTGTTAATATAAATTGCGCATTTTGATTGATCTCGATAATTTCGTCCCAATATTCATCTGGATGCTCGGCAGCAGGTTTACGAAGGATATTTCCAGCATTGTTAAACAGGATGTCAATCGTCGGATGCGCTGATTTTACTTTTTCGATAAATTTGTAAAGCTCTGTCCGTTTAGAGAAATCACACTGATAGGCATAGAAATTTTTGCCTAATGCTTTTACGGATTTTTCTACTGCAGAGCCTTCAGTTTCCAATGACGCTGAAACGCCGATAATATCTGCTCCGGCTTCAGCCAATGCTTCGGCAATTGACTTGCCAATTCCTCTTTTGCAGCCTGTTACCAAGGCTACTTTCCCACTTAAGTCAAAAGATTGCAGTATGGACATTATTTTGAATATTTTATTGTTAATGGTTGATCTAAATTATTTTTAAATGTTTTTACATAAGACTGCCATTGCTCAAAACTACCTATTTTACCCGCTTTATTGAACGCAGCCCCCGCAAAATAAACCAGTGGTTTATCATTTTTGACGGTGGTTGCCAGTAAAAATTGTTCTGGACTATCTTTGAATACATATTTTACTTTTGGTAGGATAACCGCAGTTCCAGTAATTTTATCTCCTTCTGCAGGTTCCCAATACGCTAAAATGCCATTCTTTACATCATTTAGAATTTGAGGTTTTTCCTCTTTTCTTTTAGCGATTCCCACAACAATTGGTGTAGCGGCTGAAGTTGTATTTTTGATGGAATAGCTTATTTTGTTCAATTGACTCCCAGCATCTAAGGAAACAGTCTTTTCAACCTGTAGCTGCTGACCCTTTACATTCTCCGGTTCATAGATAAGTTTGAATGTGGAGCGCAGCGGACCATTGTCCAATACCTCGTATTGGCGATAATGCTTATGGTAAACAACCTGTTCGTCAATAAAGGGGGTTGCATCACCAACACCTAAGGTCTGTCCGACGGAATAATAATCTAATCCTTTGCCATGATCGGCATGATAATCACCGGTTTTATACCATTCGTCAACAACAAGGTCATTGCTACGTTTTGCCCAGAAGTCAAAACCCTGTGCGTCCTCAGAGCTACCTTCTAAAGCCTTTCCATAGGCTCTAAAAGCCGCAATATCGTTTTCCCATGCAAAGTCATCTTTGCGTTCGGGGACGTATCTTGCATAGGTCTTGGAAGCAATAGTTGTGGGTTTATTCCCATTTACCCCGAAGGTTGTTGAACTTTTAGGAGCAACGGTTATTTGGATTAAAATATTTTGTGCCGTCGGTTTTCCTAGTTTTTCAAGTTGATAGGCCAGTTCCTTTTTGTCCTTATCCACAATCGTAAATACACTGTTTTTCAAGTCGAAGTGTTTCTCGAATGTTGTATAAGGGATACTGATCAACTCTGTTCTTGCGCTAGCGGAAGAGTTGTTTACAGTAATGGTTTTGTTGTTCTGCGCAAAAGCAAGTGTTGAAAGTCCTAGCGCTAAACTCAATACGAGTGTTTTTTTCATATTACTTCAATTCTGTGATGGCACATTTGTCCATATCGTCATAATCTAAATTTTCACCCGCCATTCCCCATATAAAGGTGTAATTGGAAGTTCCAGCTCCGGAGTGAATTGACCATGGTGGAGAAATTACAGCCTGATCGTTGTGCATCCAAATATGGCGGGTCTCATCGATGGGTCCCATAAAATGTGATACCGCCTGTCCCTCTGGTAATTCAAAATAAAAATAGACTTCCATACGACGATCGTGGGTATGGGATGGCATTGTATTCCATACAGAGCCCGGTTTTAACTCGGTCATTCCCATCTGTAATTGGCAGGTTTGTACCACTTTGTTCAATAACATCTGGTTGATTGTACGGTGGTTAGCTGTTTCTAATGAACCCAATTCTATTTTATTTGCATCTTCTTTCGTTACCTTTTTAGTTGGGTAGCTGCAATGTGCAGGTGTAGAGTTTAAATAGAATTTTGCAGGCTGTGCGGCGTCCTTGCTTGAAAAATAAACCTCTTGAGCACCCTGTCCGATATAAAGGGCTTCTTTGGTATTGAGATCATAAGTAATGCCGTCAACTTCAACTTGACCGTTCCCACCGACATTGATAATACCCAACTCTCTTCTAGAAAGGAAGTAAGGTTCTTTTAATAACGCGGGAATGGTATCTAATTTGATTTTTGAGCTTACAGGCATTGCTCCACCAGCCATATAGCGATCATAGTGGGTATAGACAAAATTAATTTTGTCTGCTTCAAAAACTGTTTCAATTAGAAAATTCTCCCTTAACCCTTGTGTATCTAAAGTTTTGTATTCCTTTGGCCCTATTGCATAACGGGATTCAAAATTAATGCTCATAACTGAATTATTATCTTTGTTTGTCTGTTTGAATGCTAAATTTAGGGCTAATATTTGTCAATAACGATACAATCTTACGCAAACGATGTCGTAGTGATCGGTGGTAAATCATACCCCTACCAAATTATACCTAATAACGATATTTAACCAATGTTTAGACAGTGATTAATCAGTGTTTATTCAGTCGTTACTGAGCAAGCACTGAACAATCACTGAACGAGCACTGAACAAGCACTGTTAAAATGTATAACTTGGTTACCATCTCATCTTCGTTTGCTGCACCTAAACTCATCACTCCCTTGCAGCTCCTCTGTGTTCGTTTGAACTCCTGTTTCCACAGTCGCTTATGCTGTTTGCCATGTCCTAATGAGCGACCTTTACAGATAATAATTGCCTGTTGTGTCAATATTATTTACATCTCGGTTTCAGATTTACTAACTTCGTATATGGTAAAGAAGAAATCCTCATATTCTAAAAGCATAAACACAGATGGAGAGAACTAGGGATTCCTGATGACCTTTAAAAAAGAAATTATTTACATATGAAACCCAATATTTTAGTTGTTAATGACGACGGTATCACAGCGCCGGGGATTAAGGTGTTGTTAGAGGAGATGCAGAAAATCGGAAATGTAGTTGTCGTTGCTCCTGATTCGGCGCAATCTGGAATGGGGCATGCCATTACACTTGGTAGACCGCTACGTTTGGATAAAATCAATTTATATGAAGGGGTTGAAATGTATCAGTGTTCAGGAACACCGGTAGATTGTGTGAAACTTGCGGTGAATAAAGTTTTTAAAGGACAAAAGCCAGATATATGCGTCTCGGGAATCAATCATGGGCTCAACAATTCAATCAATGTTTTGTATTCCGGTACGATGTCTGCTGCGGTAGAAGGGGCTATTGAAGGGATTCCTTCTGTTGGTTTTTCGCTCGATAACTTTTCCCATGATGCGGATTTTAGCTATTGTAGACCTTACGTGATTTCTATTGCCGAACAGGTGCTGGCGAATGGTCTTCCTAAAAATACATTGCTGAATGTTAATTTTCCGCAAACAGCAGGTTTTAAAGGTATTAAAATTTGTAGACAGGCAGGCGGGCATTGGGTAGAAGAATTTGATGAACGCATTGATCCGCACAATCGCGATTATTATTGGACAACGGGTAAATTTGTCTTGCAGGACAGGGGGGAAGATACCGATAGTTTTGCATTGGCCAATGGTTATGTATCTGTCGTTCCGACACAGTTCGATATGACGGCACATCACGCTATCCCAGAATTGAATTCATGGAGCTTTGATCATCTGGGAAATACAAGGGGAGACGATAAACGTGAAAAATAATCTTTGGATAGGATTGGGTATCGGTACTGTATCTCCAGTATTGGCTCATATTTTAGTACGTTTTACGGATCTTGAACTTCATTTTTTACCCGAGAAACCCATGGCTATCTATACCATAGCCGTATTGGTTAATTTAGTGCTTTTACGTTTTGCATATCGATCGGGGAACGATCATCTCGGAAAAGGAATTATTGCCAGTACTTTTTTGGCAATGATACTCTATCTGATAACGCATAGAATTACGGTTTGATTAAAATTCATAAATCCCATCTGACGGATGGGGAAAATTTTGTACAACATGAAATTAACATTAGGATTTTCTCCATGTCCAAACGATACATTTATTTTTGATGCATTGATTCATCATAAGATAGATACCAAAGGACTGGATTTTGAGGTGGAATATCAAGATGTGGAGACCTTGAACTTGAAAGCTTTTCAAGGCGATCTTGACATCACCAAGCTGAGCTATCATGCCTTTGCCTACGCGGTTGAAGATTATGAACTGCTCGATGCAGGTAGTGCTTTAGGATTTGGTGTAGGGCCTATGCTGATTACGAAGGATCCGAAATTAGCGAAATTACTTCAGCAAAAATTAGAAAGAGCTGAAAGCCTGGAGGGATTCGATCAATTGAAAGTGGGGTATCCAGGAAAATATACAACCGCTAACTTTTTATTGAGCTTGGCATTCCCCGAATTAAAAAATAAAGTAGAACTTGTTTTTTCGGATATTGAGGGAGCCTTACTCGATGGATCCATTGATTTGGGATTGATTATTCATGAAAATAGATTCACTTATGCTGAAAAAGGACTGCATAAAGTCGTGGATCTGGGGGAGTACTGGGAGAAGACGACAAAATTTCCGATTCCTCTTGGCGGAATTGTCGTAAAACGTAGTTTGCCACAAGAGGTGAAGGATACGTTGAATACAATTTTAAAGGAAAGTGTAGAATTCGCATTTGCCAATCCGAAATCTGGACTTGAATTTATTCGTGCGCATGCACAGGAAATGAGTGAAGAGGTGATGTACAAGCATATTGAACTTTATGTCAATAAATATTCAGTAGAGTTGGGGCTTGAAGGACGTGATGCGATTACGAAGATGTTTGAAAAGGCGCAGGAACTGGGATTCATTCCGCAATCAGACCAAAAGTTGTTTTTATCATAATCAGCTGACGGATTAGAGGCATATATTACCCAGAAAAACTTCACGTAAAGGTAGCGTAAAAGGGGATAAATATATATAGGATTCTTGCTGGCTGAAAGGAACTGACATTTTCAATAAAAATAACGTAAAAAAAATGGGTGTAAGCTGTTAGATATCATATCTAATAACTAAATTTGCCCGATTAGTGTCAAATTGTCTGCAATTTTACTTTGGAGTCATTATTGTACAAAATCTTAAGTTGAGATAGAAAAAAAATTATGTTAAAGTTTTTAAGTAAATTATTTGGAAGTAAATCCGAGAGAGATATCAAGGGAATTCAGCCTGTGGTAGACCAAATCAAAGCTGAATATGAGAAGCTTTCAAATCTAACCAATGACGAGTTACGTGCCAAGACCGTTGATTTCAAAGAAAGAATTAAAAATTACCTAGCAGATATTGACCAAGAAATTGATACGCTTAAAAAAGAAGCGGATCAAGACGAGGACGATATGGCAAAGAAAACTTCTATTTACGAGCAAGTGGACAAATTGTCCAAAGACCGTGACAAGAAGTTGGAAGAGGTATTGAAGGATATTTTACCGGAGGCATTTGCTGTGGTAAAAGAAACTTCAAGACGTTTGACAGAAAACGAAGAATTAGAAGTTACTGCCAACGATTTTGACAGAGAATTGGCTGTTTACAAATCAAACGTTATCATCAATGGTGATAAGGCGATTTGGAAAAACAAATGGATGGCTGCAGGTACTGAGGTCACTTGGAACATGGTACACTATGATGTCCAGTTAATCGGTGGTATTGTATTGCACAGCGGTAAAATTGCCGAGATGGCAACGGGTGAGGGTAAAACGTTGGTAGGAACATTACCGACCTATCTAAATGCTCTTTCTGGTCAAGGAGTACACATCGTAACGGTGAATGATTACCTTGCTCGTCGTGACTCGGAGTGGAATGCACCGTTATTTGAGTTCCACGGGCTATCTGTTGACTGTATCGATAAACATCAACCAAATTCCCCGCAACGTCGTAAAGCTTATCAATCGGATATCGTATATGGTACGAATAATGAGTTTGGCTTCGATTATCTACGTGATAATATGGTTCAGACTCCAGATGCATTGGTGCAAGGAAAATTACACTTTGCCATGGTCGATGAGGTTGACTCTGTATTGATTGATGATGCGCGTACACCATTAATTATCTCAGGTCCGATTCCTCGTGGCGATCAACACGAATTCTACCAATTAAAACCGCGTATCGAACGTTTGGTACATGTACAGAAAGCTTACATCAATACAGTCTTGAATGATGCTAAAAAAGCGTTGGCGGCAGGAGATTCTGATGTTGAAGGCGGAGGTTTAGCATTGTTAAGAGCTTATAGAGGTTTACCTAAAAATAAAGCATTAATCAAGTTCTTAAGCGAAGGTGCTAATCGTTCTATCTTACAAAAAGTAGAAAACTACTATATGCAAGAGCAAAATAAAAATATGCCTAAAGTAGATGCAGAACTTTATTTTGTGATTGATGAAAAGAATAATCAAGTAGAATTGACAGAAAAAGGTATCGAGTTGATTACAGCAACAGGTGAAGATCCTTCATTCTTTATTTTACCGGATGTTGGTACTGAGATTGCCGAAATTGAAAAGTCTTCTTTGACTTTGGAAGAAAAGGCAGCTCAGAAAGAAGACATGCTGCGCGATTATTCAATTAAAGCAGAGCGTATTCACTCGATTAACCAGCTGTTAAAAGCATATACCTTGTTTGAAAATGATGTTGAATATATCGTTGATGAAGGTAAAGTGAAAATTGTTGATGAGCAAACAGGTCGTATCATGGATGGCCGCCGTTACTCAGATGGTTTGCACCAGGCGATCGAAGCGAAAGAGAATGTGAAAGTAGAAGATGCAACACAAACTTACGCAACGATTACACTGCAAAATTACTTCCGTATGTACCACAAGCTTTCGGGTATGACAGGTACAGCGTCGACGGAGGCCGGTGAGCTTTGGGAAATTTACAAACTTGATGTGGTCGAAATTCCGACGAATCGTGTTGCACAACGTGATGACCGTCAGGATCTGATTTATCGTACGGCACGTGAAAAATACAATGCAGTAGCTGAAGAAATTCAACGATTGACAGATGCGGGACGTCCAGTATTGGTTGGTACGACATCGGTTGAAATTTCGGAGTTATTGAGCCGTATGCTTCAATTGCGTAAGATCAAACATAATGTATTAAATGCGAAGTTACACCAAAAAGAAGCTGATATCGTAGCTGAAGCTGGACGCCCAGGACAAGTAACCATCGCGACAAACATGGCTGGTCGTGGTACGGATATTAAATTGACCGAAGAAGTTAAAAATGCTGGCGGTCTTGCAATTATCGGTACCGAAAGACACGAATCTCGTCGTGTTGACCGTCAGTTACGTGGTCGTGCAGGTCGTCAGGGAGACCCGGGTTCTTCGCAATTCTTCGTTTCTTTGGAAGATAACTTGATGCGTTTATTTGCCTCAGAGAGAATCTCTAACATCATGGTGAAAATGGGTGTTGAAGAAGGCGAAGTGATGCAACATAGTATGTTGACTAAATCCATCGAACGTGCACAACGTAAAGTGGAGGAGAATAACTTTGGTATCCGTAAACGTCTATTGGAATACGATGATGTCATGAATTCACAACGTACTGTAATCTATTCGAAGCGTAAAAACGCTTTGTTTGGAGAACGTTTGGATGTGGATTTGAACAACATGATTTTTGATGTAGCCGAAGAAATTGTCGTTGAAGCAAAAGAGCAAGGTAACTATGAAGATTTCCAAATCGAAGTAATCCGTATTTTTGCGATTACACCAGAAATTACTGCGGAAGAATTTGCGCAAGGCAAAATTGAAGGCTTGACCGATCGTCTATTTGAGCATGCAATTAATGCTTACCACCATAAAATTGAAGCCGTTGGCGCTTTGACAGTTCCTGTATTGAATAATGTGTATGCGGAAAGAGGTCAAATTGTCGAAAATGTCGTTATTCCATTTACTGATGGTATCCGTGGCATTCAAGTGTCGGCAAATTTGAAAAAAGCGATCGAAAGCAATGGTAAAGAAGTTTTCAAATCTTTTGAAAAAGGAATCGTATTAGCATTAATCGACGAGGCTTGGAAAGAGCACTTGCGTGAAATGGATGATTTGAAACAATCCGTTCAAAATGCTGTTTATGAACAAAAGGATCCGATTATCATTTATAAAATGGAGGCATTTGATTTGTTTAAATCGATGTTGGCTTCCATGAATAAAGATGTCGTTAGCTTTATTTTCAAAGGAGAGATTCCAGGTCAAGAACCGACTTCTATGCAAGCGAGACAAGTACAGCAGGCTCCAGTGAAAACTGTTGAAAGTAAAGCTGAATTGGCTTCGCCTACAGGTGTGAGTGAGGAAGATGTGAATGAGGGTGCAAAAGAACCTGTTCGTAACGAGAATACTGTGGGACGCAATGACGAATGTCCTTGTGGTTCAGGAAAAAAATATAAAAATTGCCACGGCGCAAATAACTAATCGATAAGAAAGGTTAAACTATGCTGAAGAGAGGATTGATTTTCATACATGCACTTGTGTTGTTTGCGCTAGTTCAGGTGAACGCACAAGAAAAAGGTGGAGTAATTGTAACCAAAGATTCATTGATTACACAGCTTCAAAATTTCAGGGCAGTTATGGGGATCAATCCTGTCGAAAGCAAAACGACAGTAGTTCCTTCTAAACCCGTCGTACGCTCAGCGGCAACGCGGGTCAAAGTAAGGGGATTCCGTGTACAGATCTTCGCTGGATCAAATCGGAATCAGGCATTTTCGGAGCAGACACGTTTCCGAAGCATGTATAAAGATATTGATACCTATATCACCTATGATGAACCCAATTATCGCGTTAAGGTAGGAGATTTTAGAAGTCGTTCAGAAGCAAATGCCTTCATGCGCGAGTTGCGTCAATATTTTAGCAACGTCTTTGTTTTTTCAGAGAACGTTTTTGTATATCAATAAATCAATCAACCTTATGGCAAGTACGAAAGAAAAAGTCCTGGCCTTAGCTCATCAATATTTTGAAGATACGGTTTCCAATCGTAGACATCTTCATCAGAATCCTGAACTTTCCTTCGAAGAATACAATACCTCGGCATTTGTAAAAGCGCAATTGGATGAATTGGGAATTCCTTATGAGGCTAAAGCCGATACGGGTATTGTCGCTTTAATCAAAGGTGACCTACCATCAGATGAAGTTATTGCATTACGCGCAGATATGGATGCTTTACCAATCCAAGAAGTGGAGGGCCGTTCATATGGGTCCAAGAATCCTGGAGTGATGCATGCCTGTGGTCATGATGTACATACCTCTTCTCTTCTGGGGACAGCTAAAATATTGAATAGCCTGAAAGCCGAATTTGGAGGAACGATCAAATTGATCTTCCAGCCCGGTGAGGAGCGCTTGCCAGGAGGAGCTTCCTTAATGATCAAAGAGGGCGCTTTGCAAAACCCAGCTCCTTCGGCCATAATAGGCCAGCATGTGATGCCTTTTATCGAGGTGGGTAAGGTTGGTTTCCGAGAGGGAAAATACATGGCCTCCTGCGATGAACTGTTTATGACAGTCAAAGGTAGGGGCGGGCATGGTGCACATCCGCACCAAAATATTGATCCAATTGTTATTACAGCACAGATCATTACCGCTTTGCAACAGATCGCTAGTCGATTTGCAGATCCACGTACCCCAACGGTGTTATCTTTTGGAAAGATTATAGCCAATGGAGCGACAAATATTATTCCTGATCAGGTATATCTGGAAGGTACATTTCGCACATTTGACGAGGAGTGGCGTGCTGAGGCGCATGAGAGAATGGTGAAAATTGCTGTCGGCATTGCTGAAAGTATGGGGGCAATTTGCGAATTTGAGGTCCGTAAAGGATACCCTTTTTTAATAAACGAACCTCAATTGACTAAAAATGCACGCACTTTTGCAGAAGAATATCTTGGTAAGGAAAATGTTGTAGACTTAGATCTATGGCCTGCCGCGGAGGATTTTTCCTATTATTCACAAGAAATTAATGCTTGTTTCTATCGTTTGGGTACAGGTAATGCAGCGCGAGGGATCTCTTCAGCTGTTCATACGCCTACCTTTGATGTGGATGAAAGCTCGTTGGAGATCAGTACGGGATTGATGGCATACATTACCTTGCGTAGGCTCGGTTATTAAAATATATATGTCATCTCATCATATTGTCCGCGAAAATCAGGAACCCGCATTACTGATTGAAGATCTTTTCCTTATCGATGAAGAGAACTTGGGACAGCTGCTGGAATGGAGCCCAACTATTGTAATTGAGGCGGAAACCATCGATTTATTGGATGCGCGTGGTTATAAGTTCGATATCGTTTTTACAAAAAAATCCATTAACGATTCACAGGAAAATTTAAAGGTAATTTCCTATGATAATGATTTTCTAAAGACGGCTATAGAATACCTTATAGCACATCAATATACAGCGGTGAATATCGTTTCGGATCAGTTGGATTTATGCTATTATCGGCCCTATCTTGAGCAGATTAATATTGTCCTTTTCTCGAAAGGAATTCGTTATTATTTTGTGACAACAGGTTTTACAAAATGGAAGCCGGCAGGGGAAAGAATCCGAATTGAGGGACTTGATGCGGATGAAAAAAATACGCACGAAGGCTTGATTAAAATTGGTGACAACGAATACGAAATGGAAAAAGACGGCCTATTTGCCCTTAAATTTTCCCATGTAAAATACATTTTAATAGGAGAAAAGATCGCATGATAACAATAGAATTGGCAGAACAAAGCGATATCAGAAGCATTTCCAATATGGCGCATATTATTTGGCCAGTTACTTATGGAGAGATACTTTCACAGGACCAAATTGACTTTATGCTGGAAAAAAGCTATACCATTGAAGGACTTGCAGAAAGCATGGTTAATGGCCAATTTTTCTATATTTTGAAAGAAGATGGTATCGGACAGGGATTTATTGCCTTGAGGACTCTTGAAGATCGCGTCCGTATTGAAAAGCTCTACTTGATGCCTAACGTTCAAGGAAAAGGTTTCGGAAAGGCGCTGATAGACTTCGCTTCAGAAAAAACACGATTAAAAGGTAAAGGTATTCTTCTTGAACTGAATGTAAATAGAAATAACCCTGCTTACCATTTCTATTTAAAGCAGGGCTTTGAGGTCATTGAAACTATTGATATTCCTTATTATGATTATGTGCTAAACGACTATGTTATGCAAAAGGAAGTCAAAGCTTCAGATGTTTCTTAATCTTTTAGTTTTTCGACGCGGGAAGGTGTTTGTCTACCTTCTACAATTCCCGAGGTACCTATCGCGATCGCTTCTATACTGGAAATAATGTTCTGGACGTTTAGCGTAGATACCTCATCTTTTACGGTGTGGTAGTATTCATCCTTGTCCATCTGAGAGGTTGAGAACGAATGTGCCGGAACTCCCTTGGCCGCTAATACTGCATTGTCGCTACGGTAAAACAGATTCTGTTTGGTATAAGGATCTGGGTAGAATTTGAAGGTTGTATTTTTCAGATTCTCCTGCATCAATTCACCAAGATTGGATTGATCATATCCTGTGATATATACCGTATTGGGGCCGAATTTTGAATCTTTTCCAATCATTTCCATATTGATCATCGCGACTACCTGGTCCGCATTGATATGGTTGGAAAAATATTTTGAGCCATACATGCCAAGCTCTTCTGCGGTAAAGGCGACAAAAATAAGGGTCCTTTCATTTTTATTCTGTTTTTTGTAGTAATCTGCCAGGGTCAACATCGCTGTTACGCCGGAGGCATCATCATCGGCTCCGTTGGCAATAGAATCTTGACCCACTGCCGGAAGAATGCCAATATGATCGTAATGTCCCGAAAAGATAACGTACTCGTTCGGTTTACTTTTTCCGGGAATAATTCCCGCCACATTAAACAAGGGGAAATTTTGAAGTTTCCGTTCAATATGAATCTGAAATGTTTTGGGCTTTTCCGCTGTCAAAAGGTAAACAATCGACGGTTTTTGTTTGGTGGATTCCTCTATAAATTTTGGAGCGTTAAGCATTTGACCGAAACGTACAAAATAGCTTTCAAAGGAAGGATCTACCAAGACAAGTGTATTTTCTTTGGCCAGTGAATGTTCTCTAAATACCTTCGCAAAATCATCGCCCGATTTTATTTCGACGATGTTAAGGCTACTTTGATTATCCCACTGTAAATCCACATGGTTTCCAAGTGAAATAATATGGTCAGCTGCAATAACCTGCTTATTGATGGTTGCGGATTTGCTTACCGGAGAGATTTTATCCAATTGAAATGTTTGCCTATAATTTTGTTCTGCGTAGGGGGTCAGGCCTATTCTTTTCATTTCAGCAGCGATAAAATCTGCAGCAGGTTCGATGTCTTTTGTCAAAGCAGATCTCCCACGCATATCGTCGGCGGCTAAGGTATTGAGTATACGGCTCACATCTTGGCGTTCCTGTGCGGAAATGACTTGCTGTCCATAAGTTACTGCCGAGAGTGCTAGTAAAGATAAAGACAGTATAATTTTAGGTATTGAATTCATATAAAGCTTAGTAAAGTCTGGGTGAAGATAAGGAAAATTCTACAAGCGAATTGTGCATGCAAAAAACTTCCTAAAATGATCCAGACAAAATGATGCGAAGATAGGGAAATCCCGTCTAGCATTTCTAACGCCGTTAATACACTAAAAATTGAGGCTATTTTATGCTATTCTCACGAACAATGACTGATTTTGAGCGTCCATGAAAGCGAACACTTTCGGAAAAAATGTAGTATATTTGAATATTAAATAGTTTGAAAATGAAAGAAGTATCTGTACAAGAATTAAAGAATAAAATCGATAACAACGAAGATTTTCAGTTGATAGACGTTCGTGAATCCTTTGAGTATGAAGTATCAAATTTAAATGGATTGAATATTCCACTTTCAGGTATATTGATCGAAGCGGATAAGATTGCGAAAGATAAACCTGTTATCGTACAATGCCGTTCTGGAAAACGTTCTGCACAGGCGATTATGTTATTGGAACAACAGGGTTTTGACAATCTTGCAAACTTAAAAGGCGGAATTTTAGCTTGGAAAGAGGAAATCGATCCAGAGTTAGACGTTTATTAAGATGAAGAATTTGGAGCATCAGACTAAGCAAGCTTTCTTGTTTAGTCTTGCTTTTTATAGCGTAGCTATTTTAGCGCGATTATTTAACCTTGGTATATTCCCTATATTAGGTAGCCTTTCCATTTTATTGTCTCTCCTATGGGTAATATTGGTTCTACGGGAAATCATGCTTTCGAGGACAATTTCTAACACAGAAAGGATGCTGATGGCTTTGACGATCGTTTTATTAAACATTGTTGGGGGGGCATTCTATTTCTTTGGAGGATGGAGACAACGGGTATTGGGATTAATAAAAAAGTAATATGTTAAAGTATTTTTTTCTAAACATAGTGTTGAGTTTGGCTATTGTATTTTTAGTTTACAGTGGTTTTGAAGGGTATAAGGCCGGCAACATGTTGGTAACGGGATTATCCATCGCCTTTTTGGTGGTTTTGATCTACCTCCGCGTTGTTTTAAGTAAACGAGTTCGATCGCTTATTCAACAAAAAGAAAGCGGTAAACAGCAACCTACTACAAAACAAAAGAAGAAGTAATAAAAAAGCCTGCTTTAAGCAGGCTTTTTTATTACTTCACAAATGGTGGTTTTGTTACTTTCGCTTTTATTTTTTGATTGCGGATCAGAATAAAGATCTCGGTGCCGTCTTTTGAAAAGGCTGTATCCACATAACCTAAACCGATTGATTTTTTTAATGTTGGTGATTGCGTACCTGAAGTAACACGTCCAATTACATTTCCATCAGCATCGACGATTTCGTAATCATGACGAGGAATGCCTCTATCAATCATTTCGAAACCAACAAGCTTTTTCTTTAGACCAGCTTCTTTTTCCGCTTTAAGCGCCGCAGAATTCACAAAGTCTTTTGTAAACTTCGTTACCCAGCCTAAACCGCCTTCTAAGGGTGATGTATTATCGTCGATATCATTTCCGTACAGGCAGAAACCCATTTCTAGACGTAAAGTATCACGGGCACCTAAACCAATTGGTTTGATTCCATAAGCTTTACCTGCTTCAAAAATAGCATCCCATACTTTTTGAGCATCTTCATTGGCTACATATATTTCAAAACCTCCAGCGCCAGTATATCCTGTTGCAGAAACCAACACATTTTCTACACCCGCAAATGTACCTTTTGCAAAGGTATAGTATTCCATTGGAGCTAATTCGATATCTGTAAGCGATTGAAGTGCATCAGCAGCCTTAGGACCCTGTACCGCAAATAAAGAGGTTTGATCAGAGATATTCTTCATCTCCACACCATCTGTATTGTATTTGGAGATCCAGTTCCAGTCTTTTTCAATATTTGACGCATTCACAACCAAAAAATATGTCTTATCGTCTATACGGTATGTTAGGAAGTCATCAACTACACCGCCAGTTTCATTGGGGATATAAGCATATTGAACTTTGCCATCGTATAATTTTGACACATCATTGGAAGAGATTTTTTGAAGTAGATCCAGGGCTTTTTCACCTTTTAGGATGAATTCACCCATGTGGCTTACATCAAAAACTCCTACACCTGTGCGAACTGTTTCGTGCTCATCATTGATGCCTGTGTATTGTACGGGCATGTTGAAGCCTGCAAAGGGAACCATTTTTGCTCCTAAAGCAATGTGCGTCTCCGAAAGGGCAGTATTTTTTAACATAAAAATTAAGTTTTAATCAGCTACAAATTTAATAAAATATACGTGATTCCTCACTGTGAATCAATTTTAGAACAATCGATTTAATTGCTTACTTGGAGCGAATAGATGGTCATATGATCATCTTCGCTATCGGTATCCTCACACAGCAGGAAAACAAGGCCTTGGGCTGTCTTCTCTTTTAACGTGATTCCTTCAAATTTATGCTTTTTAGGAATTTCGAATGTCTCGGGTTTGCCAGAAAGATCTGAAGGTATTTTTCCAAGAAGGGAACCTCCGATTTCTCCATCCAGATAGGTCGATTTTGCGTCTTCGGCGGTAGCGATAAAATAGATTTCATTTCCAACCAGGGTCGCATCTGAGAAGCCTGTCGAGATGCCATTTAGCTTGGGTAGTTCAATTGGGATACATCGAGACTGGCCAGGAGAAAGCGGGTGATACTCTAAAATGGCATTTGTACCTTTAGGACCATTTCCGCGGTTAAAAAATAAGATCTTATCTTTTAAATGAACAACGCCTTCAATATTGAAGTCTTCTCTGGAAATACTGAATTTTTCCATTAAGGAAGAATAGATTTTACTGTAATCTTCCTGAAGGACTGTTTTGCCGTCCCAAATAAAACGATTGTTTCTGTTTGGGGTAGAACCAGAGCCGTAAAGATAATAGTGGCTTCCATCGAAAGTGATCGATTCCAAATCCATTTTAGCTGCTTTAGCCATGTTTTCCATCGGATCAGACCGCAGTAGTACGGTTTTAGACAACTTTTGGTCTGCGATATGATAGCTGTAGATGTAATTGCTATTGTCAGAAACGATATGGATCTGACTATCCTGATAGACAATACCAGAAGCTGCGGTGATACCGGATATGCTTATGAAAGCTTCGAGAATCAATTTTAACATACTTCATTGAGGTTTAATATTTCCAATACCCTGATGAAATCGGGTTGTAGGAGCGCTTTGATATGAACGTCTTCGCCCGATAAAGGATGTTTAAAGGTCAGCTCCGAGGCATGCAATAGCATGGTATCCATTTGGTACGTTTCTTTCCAGAACTTGTTTTGTTTGTTGCATCCGTGCGGGCGATCGCCGATAATTGGATGGAAGATATGAGCGAAATGGCGGCGTAACTGATGCATACGACCTGTAATTGGATTGGCTTCGACGAGACTGTATCGTGACGTCGGAAATTTCCCGAAGGGAACGACCAGCTCGCTTTGAGCAAGTAAACGAAAAGATGTTTGCGCTTCCTGAACCGTACCATCGTCCCTTTTTAAAGGATAATCAATCAGACCTTCTGCTGGCGCGAAACCTCTGAGGACGGCGAGGTATTTTTTGTCGACCTTACGCTCCTGAAAACTTTTTTGTAAATATTGGTCGGTCTCCTTATTTAATGAAAATAGCAGTATGCCTCCGGTCTTCCGGTCTAAACGATGTGCAGGATAAACTGTTTTTCCTAATTGGTCCCGAAGGAGCTGTAGCGCAAACTCTGAAGCATCGCGTGCGATAGAAGATCGGTGTACCAATAGTCCATGCGGTTTATTGATTGCAACGATAGATTCGTCTTCGTAAAGTATTTCTAAAGGCATATTAGATCTTTTTCAATGCAGCAATAATTTCGTCTGCTTTTTCATCAATTTTTGGGCTCAGCCAGATGTGTTTAAAAGCTCCTCCGCCTATGATCTGTTCGGTGTCCTGCCATTTTATTTTTGTCAAGGAAAACAAATAGTAGTTGTCTACCACAACGGAACTTTGGATAAATTTATCGACAATGTCATTTCCGAAGAGCTGCATTCCCAAGCCAAAAAACTCTTTATCTTTGGCATGAAGCTGATTTTTTAATAATTGTTCGGCTTTCGCACGGACAATTTTTTCATGTTCCTCTTTGCTGGGGTTAGTCAAAATTGCAGCCAGCATGACGACGATCAAAATCAGTGCAAATATTCTTTTTTTACTCATTTTAAATTCGAGATTAAGTTTTGAATGTCATAACGGGATGACTATCGACATCAAAATTATTAAATAGATATTAGATATAGGTCATTGTTTTCCCAGAAATACCAAGGATTCCATTTTAGCGAGAGAATGACAGGAATTGTTGGCTTTAGATACCATTCAGCAGCGAAAAAGCCCAGGAGAATAATGTCCAGATAAGATACAATGTAACAGCGATGAGGAGGAAAAAGACAATCAGGATACTGATGACGATTCCGATACCTGAACCCGTATGTTTTCCTTCATAATAATGTTGTCTCAGTAATTTGATATTCTTTTCGTTGGCTTTGCTAAAAAAATCGAGCAGGTTTCCGAGGAAAGGAATGCTCCCAAGAATTGCATCCAGGGAAATATTGAGGAGCATGCGTATGACGAGCTTGGGGCTGGCGCCATTACGCCACATGGCTATGACTAAGACTAGTGATGTTCCAAAACCCGCTATTGCTCCTCCTAGGGGAATAAGGTTTAACAGCGGATCTAACCCAAACCGAAATCCTCCGATTTTAAACTGATTATCCATTAACCAAGATATTCGGTCGATCCAACCGAAATCTTGGTCAATTTGTTTTAATTTATCTGCTGGAGTTTTTTCTCTATGCATGATTACAATAACTCGAACGAAGCGCTGATCTCACTCGTTACTTTCATCGGTCTGATATTTAAATCAAGCCCATTGCCAGCAGCACTATCTGCAGCTTCCGCCATGGCGCCTTTATACATAGCGTTGCGCATCATCGGTTGAACGCCAAATATAATTTGTTGCGGTGTTTCAGATAATACGATGGCTTTGCCAATTTTTTGACCTGCTGCTTCTGCTAGAATCTGTGCATTAGCTTTGGCATCCAATACTGCTTTGGTTTTTAAACTTTTTTCCAGTTCTTTTTTCTTTGAATAGTCATATTCACTGATATAAGTGCTTTGGATACCCGCTTTGTCGACTCCATCTAGTAATTGATCCAAATTATTCAAGTTGGTTACCTTGATGCGGTACTGTCTCGAAAGTAGAATATCTGTATCTTTTTTCTTTTTGTCAGGGACGTTATAACTCCAGATATTTTGGATGGTAAAATCCTCTTTTTTAACACCCGCTTTTGTTGCCGAATCAAACAGATCCTTTTCTAATTTGTCTATTGCAGCTTTTTTCTTGGTGTTACCATTCTCATAAAACTCTTTCAGTGTCACATCGATGTAGATGATATCGGGAGTTACTTCCTCTTCGGCACGGCCTACCGTGGATACAAATTCTTTATTAACCATTTGTTGAGCGTTTAATTGAGTCATCAAACCTAAAAATGCAAGTCCTAAAAGTATTTTTTTCATGTTTTTTGTCTTAAAGTTTTTATAATAATACGATTGCTATTATCGCTTTGCTACAAGATTGGAGCCAAAGTTGATGAAAAAGTTTAACGGATAAAAAAAATAAAAAGGTTAAGATTTTTGATTTTATTTCTATACCTTTAGGGAAATTAATAATATAGTGCCATGCAAGAAGGTAAAGTAAAATTCTTTAATGAGACCAAAGGTTTCGGTTTCATCATCCCTAACTCAGGCGAGAGCGAAATTTTTGTTCACGTTTCGGGATTAGTAGACAAAGTTCGTGAGAATGACAATGTATCTTACGAAGTTGAACAAGGCCGTAAAGGTCTTAATGCGGTAAATGTAAGAGTTATCTAATTAGATTGAAGATATATTTATTGTGAAAAGGCCTATGCGAACAGCATGGGCTTTTTTATGCAGCTGTATTTCATAATCTAGGATCAATATTATCCTTTAGCATTGGAAATTCCAAAGAGTAGGTGCGAGGGCGGTTGTTATGGTCGGTTAAACATTTTGGATTTATGGCTACAGCTATGGCCGAGGTCCGAAAAAAATGCCGCCAGGTCAGGCTAAAAAATACTACGGAGGGCAGTCTGCTCGAGATTTTGCTCCCGGGCAACAAAAGAAAAAGAATAGATATTAATTCTAGTTAGACTTTAAAGGGGCACGCCGCTATCAATTCTTGGGGCGGTGAATTTTCATTAGTTGATCGGGAAAGATCAAAAATAGAATTTAAATAAAAAGTGCTTTCACAATCTTGTGAAAGCGCTTTTATATGGGTTAGCCTTAATCAAAGGGATCTTTGTCGGGTGCTGGTGGCGCAGGATTCGAAGGTTGCGAACTTCCGAATGGATCCTGTGGCTGAGAAGAACCAAAAGGATCTTGGCTTTGAGTAAAAGGATGATTCGTTTCATTCTCCAGGGCTTTGGGATCAGGGCCGTATTGATTTGGACCTTTGTCACCTTCCAATACCAATAGGTAGAGCAGATAAATCCATCCAATAAACGGAATAAAAAAAACTAATATGAACCAGCCTGATTTATTGGTGTCATGTAGTCTTCGGACGGCAACGGCTATCCCTGGGATTAGTAATGCTAAACTGACTAAGCCTGAGATATAGGTAAATAAGCTTGCAATTTGTCCCAGTATTCCAAATACTGCGCTAATGATAATATTTGCAAGGAAAAACATCCAATATTCCTTTCGGCGGGCTCTTCCTTCAAAGTTGGCATAGTTGTCTCGGACAACCTTTAAAAAGTTTTCTTTAAGTTCCATATCTTTAATACTTTTTTAGGTGAAAATGATGTTAGTAAACCAAATGTTATTTCAGTTTTGTTACAATAAATGTACCAAGAATTTATCCGGGAGAACAATTATTATAAAAGCGTAAGTGTTTGGTAGCGCTAAAGTTGCTGAGTTTGAGCGGAGGATCATATATTCATTTTGCGCCGCATTGATCCGCCTACTTTGGTCCTGACGGCAGAATGAAATTAGCTTTCGAAGGGTAAAGCTGTTTGGGGCTTATCTAAAAATTTCTTCGAGTATATAGAGCGATTTTATTTCTTTAAAATTTGTGCGGTGCAGACGATAGAAGTCGAGCACTTTTTCCAATAGGAATTGTCGATCAGAACTGCTCATTTTGATGCGGTCGCAATTCGAATATTCGGATTCGATTAAATTTCTGAAAATAGACGTATGTGGTTCCTGCAATACAAGGGGGTGTTCAGGAAGGCTATTTGAGAAGGTCGCTTCATGAAGATTAAAATAAGGGTGGGCCTGCTTAGATTCGGCCGGATAAAACCCGAGAAAACGGGTTAGCTTGATTAAAAAAACGAGATGAAAATTGGCCAGATTTAAATGCGTTTCATCCAGCCAACGGATAGATTGGTGGATGAATTCAAAAAGATAATGGTCATTTTCCTGTTCTTTCAGGATTTTATAGAGTATTTCATTCAGAAAAAGAGCGAGCGAGCTTTTGACAATATCATAAGGAATTTCTTGCAGAACAGGGACTTGACGAGCTTCGGAGATCCGCTGTAATGAACCATTATCTTTATGTGTAGCGACAATTTCCAATAAATGTAAGGGTTGAAGGATATTGGCCTTGATTTTTGCCTTTGGCTTCCTTGCGCCAGTAATGAGATAGGATTGCATGCCAAACTGTTCGGTGTATAGCTGCGCCACAAGGCTACTTTCCGAATAGTTGGTTGTTTTTAAGACTATACCCCTAGTTTTGTTCAGCATCTCCTTCTTTATCTTTTTTATGCGATTCTTCACGCATCTCAATAATGGCATTTCGGTCTACCTTACGAATCATGCGATAGATTAAAGTCAGGACACCGATACTAAATGCAATAACTCCGACAAGCATAGCGAGTTTATACCAGTTGGAGCGCTGTTCCATCAGATAATATCCTAAGATTACAAGCACGACACCGATGATTATTTCCCTTAAGCCCTTGCGAAGATATTTGTTCATAAATGTGAATTGTTGAAAACTATTTTTCTTTACAGAGCAAATATAATACAATAAAATCCTTTATTTTTGCCCTTACCATTCCTGTGTAGAACTATTTTTAAAAATAATTCCAATTATCTTGTTGCTTATCCAAAAAAAAATATAGATATTTGCAAACTCTTTGCAGAGAGTGCAAAGGATTAACATATTGTAATAAAGACAACAAAAAAATAATATCATGTCAAGAATTTGTGATTTAACAGGCAAAGCGGCGTTAACAGGAAATAACGTTTCTCACTCAAACGTTAAAACTAAACGTAAATTCTATCCAAATTTACAAACGAAACGTTTTTACATTCCAGAAGAAGATCGTTGGATTACGTTAAAAGTATCTACTTCTGCTATCAAGACTATCAACAAGAACGGGATTACAGCAGCGATCAATAAATTTATCGTTAAAGGGTCAATCTAATTGATTGTCGCGCCTGTTACATTAAGATTATTCATGAATTTCAATCCTATAATAGGATCAAAATAAAGTAAAACAATGGCTAAAAAAGGAAATAGAGTACAAGTTATCTTAGAATGTACTGAACACAAAGAAAGTGGTCTTCCGGGAATGTCTCGTTACATCACTACTAAAAACAAAAAGAACACAACTGAGCGTTTGGAATTAAAAAAATTCAACCCAGTATTGAGAAAAGTTACTGTTCATAAAGAAATTAAGTAAGTCACACATCTTAGCACTTGAAAGAGAAGCTAAGTAAAATATTAATATACCATGGCAAAGAAAGCAGTTGCATCGTTACAAAAAGGTGGCGGTAAAGAATTTACAAAGGTTATTATTACTACTAAATCTGCAAAAACTGGCGCGTATACTTTCAAAGAAGGTATGGTTCACAACGATAAAGTGAAAGACGTAGTTGCAGCAGCTCAAAAATAACTAGTAGCATTTTCCTTTTTTAAAGTTTTTCTTTAAAAAGAATTCGATAAAAATAGCCGTTTTGGTATCCTACCGAAAGGGCTTTTTTTGTTGAGGACATTTGTTTATATTTGAACATCAATTTTCACTACTACACTCCATGGGATTATTTGATTTTTTTAAGAAAAAACCACAAACACAAGAAGAAGAACAGGCCTTAGATAAAGGTTTGGAAAAAACAAAAGAAGGCTTTCTTTCCAAGATTACAAAGGCTGTCGTTGGTAAGTCAACAGTAGATGACGATGTACTGGATAATCTGGAAGAAGTTTTGGTTACTTCTGATGTTGGGGTTACAACTACCTTAAAAATCATTGATCGCATACAAGCTCGTGTTGCCCGCGATAAGTACGTTTCTACTTCTGAGCTAAACAATCTCCTGAAAGAGGAAATTCAAACGCTACTGGCAGAGAACAATAGTGCTGATTTCGAGAATTTCAATTATGGCGATCATAAACCATACGTTATTATGGTTGTAGGTGTTAATGGGGTTGGTAAAACAACGACCATTGGCAAACTGGCTCATCAGCTGAAACAAGCTGGAAGCAAAGTTGTATTGGGGGCAGCGGATACCTTTCGGGCGGCTGCTGTTGATCAACTTAAATTATGGGGTGAGCGTGTTGGCGTGCGTGTTGTCGCTCAGGCAATGGGCTCGGATCCTGCTTCAGTGGCCTATGATACCGTGAAATCGGCAGTGGCAAATGGTGAAGATGTGTGTATCATTGATACCGCAGGCCGTTTGCACAATAAGGTTGGCCTCATGAATGAGCTCACGAAGATCAAAAATGTGATGCAGAAGGTTGTTCCTGGTGCACCACATGAAATCTTGTTGGTCTTGGATGCATCGACAGGACAAAATGCTATTGAGCAATGTACGCAGTTTACACAGGCAACCGATGTGAATGCCTTAGCATTGACTAAACTCGATGGAACGGCTAAGGGTGGGGTGGTTATTGGTATATCTGATCAATTTAAGATCCCGGTGAAATACATTGGTGTAGGAGAGAAAATAGGTGATCTTCAGTTGTTTAACAAAAAGGAATTTGTGGACTCCCTTTTCAAATAGAGTCTACCTTCTAATCATATGAAGACAAAATACGCGAAACCAGCGCCTTTGATCAATAAACCACGTGTTAATGTGGTGACCTTGGGCTGTTCGAAAAATATTCACGATAGTGAAGTCCTGATGGGCCAGTTAAAAGGCAATCAGATGGAAGTCGTGCATGAAGCATCCAATATACAGGCAAATGATATTGTCGTCATCAATACCTGCGGGTTTATTGATAATGCTAAACAGGAATCGATTGATGCGATCTTACAATATTCGGATCTAAAAGATCAGGGTAAAATCAATAAAGTGATCGTTACAGGTTGTCTTTCTGAACGATATAAGCCAGAGTTACAGTCTGAAATCCCCAATGTTGATGCCTTTTTCGGTACGAATGATTTACCGGAGCTATTGTCATCCATTGGAGCAGATTATCGGCATGAATTGTTGGGCGAACGCTTATTGACAACACCTTCGCATTTTTCTTATTTTAAGATTGCCGAAGGATGTAACCGTCCCTGCTCTTTTTGTGCAATTCCCTTGATGCGTGGTAAACACGTTTCCAAATCCATTGATGATCTTGTGAAAGAAGCAAAATTTCTCGCGTCGAACGGCACGAAAGAATTGATTCTGATTGCACAAGATCTGACCTATTATGGCTTAGATATCTATGGAAAGCGCAATCTTTCTGATTTAATGCGCCATTTGTCAGATGTTGACGGTATCGAATGGATCAGACTGCAGTACGCCTATCCTTCGGGTTTCCCAATGGATATTTTGGACGCCATGAATGAACGTTCAAATATCTGTAATTACTTGGATATGCCACTGCAACATATATCTGATCCGATGTTGAAGTCTATGCGAAGAGGTACAACGAAACAGAAACAGATCGATCTTGTCAACGCAATACGTGACAAAGTTCCAGATATCGCGTTGCGTACAACATTAATTTGTGGTTATCCAGGTGAAACTGAACAGGATTTCCAGGAGATGTTGGATTGGGTTGAAGAGACCCGTTTTGACAGGTTAGGCTGTTTTACCTATTCTCATGAAGAAAAGACGCACGCACATTCGCTGGAGGATAATGTGCCACAGGAAGTAAAAGAAGAACGCGTGGAAGCTATCATGGAAGTACAGCAAGGTATTTCGTATGACATCAATCAGTCCAAAGTGGGCAATACGTATAAAGTATTGGTTGATCGGGTAGACGGCGATTACTTTATTGGCCGCACAGAATACGATTCTCCAGAAGTAGACAATGAGGTCTTGATTCCTGCTGCAGATTCTTATGCACGTATTGGTGATTTTGTTCAGGTAAAAATCGACCGAGCTGAAGATTTCGATCTATATGGTGAGATTGTAAGGAAATAAGTTTAAAAGCTTATAGATTATGATATAAACAAACGGGCCTCCTTTATTCAAAGGAGGCCCGTTTGTTTATAGACAATTGTCAGTAAAATGATATAATTTAAAAGCGGGACAAGCTTTTTGTGAAAATTCACTATTTTGTCGACGCAAACTAGATACATTTGTAAGCGTACAATCCCCATTTTAAACAATCTATAGCCGTTTAAAATCAGATTCAAGAAAGCCTGTCGTTTCATGGTGAATCATCCTTCTGATTAAAATTGAAAATAGGTTCTATTTAGCAAAAAAGATGCACTGCCATGTCAGCTTGCTTTGGGGATTTTCGTTATCAATTAAGAATAGAGAATAATTAATAAAATTTGCAGATGAAGGCAACTTATATTGAATATAGTGAAACAAATAGCTTCTCTAAGACTTTATTGGCTTATTTGGCGCATGATGAAGCCTTAAAATCTTTTGTAGGAAACTGGCCTACCTGGGCCGGTTTTGAAAAGCAATTGAACGAAAAGAAGAAATTTGAACATCGGGAGATTCTTGTTGAGCGTCTTAAAAAGCAATACGGCGAGCTATTAAAGGAATCTCCTGCTGTAGCTGCCAATATAGAGCTGTTGCTCGACCAGAATTCTTATACCATCACAACGGGACATCAGCTCAATATTTTTACCGGACCTTTGTATTTTATTTTTAAAATCATGACGGCAATACGTTTGTCCGAAGATTTGAAGAGCAAACACCCCGATAAAAATTTTGTTCCTGTATATTGGATGGCGACCGAAGATCATGATTTTGAAGAAATCAACCATACGAAAGTCTTCGGTAAGAAAATTAGTTGGGATACGCCTGCAGTTTCTGCTACCGGGCGAATGGATACAGCAACAATCGTTGATGCTGTGAAGCAGTACACAAATATTTTGGGGCTTTCCGAAAATTCGACTAAACTTACACGGATTGTGGAAGAAGCCTATTTGAACCATGATCGATTAGCAGATGCAACACGGTATATGGTCAATGAGTTGTTTAAGTCTTACGGTCTTTTGATCGTCGATGCGGATGACCGGGAATTGAAGGAACTGTTCAAGCCAATTATTAAGGAAGATATCTTATCTGAAAAAAGCTTTAAGGCAATAACAGCGCGATCGGAAGAGCTGGAATCAAATGGTTTCTCTACCCAAGTGCATGCTCGTGAGATTAATTTCTTTTATTTGACGGATGACTTTAGGGAGCGCTTGGTGCTCGCTGCCGATGGTCGATACGAGGTGTTGCATCAGAATATTTATTTTACAAAGGCTGAGCTTGAACAGGAGATTGATCATTATCCAGAGCGCTTCAGTCCAAATGTGGTCATGCGTCCGATGTATCAAGAAATTATACTTCCCAATCTTGCTTATATTGGTGGTGGCGCCGAAATGGTCTACTGGATGCAACTGAAGTCTAACTTTGACCAATATCAGGTAGATTTTCCAATTTTGATACCGCGCAATTCAGCGATGATAACAGAGGACAACGTTGCGGCTAAATTATTTCGCGTTGATCTAACCTTTAAGAGTATCTTTCGTCCAGCAGAAGTGCTGAAAAAAGAATATGTTCGACGTCATACCAAAGAACGTCTCAATCTCAATGACGAATGGATGGAGCTGAACGCTATTTTTGGTAAGATAAGGTTACGAACCCACAAAATAGATCCAAGTTTAGGCCCTAGTACAGAAGCGGTAAAAGCGCGGTTAAAAAAAGCGATCAATAATTTAGAGAAAAAGCTGATGAAAGCCGAAAAGCGAAATCATCAACATGCTTTAACCGATATTGATAATGTGAAGGAAAAGCTCTTTCCTGGCGGAGGACTACAGGAAAGGTCCGAAAATTTCGCATTACTCTATGTCAAATACGGAGATAACCTATTTAGGGATCTTTACAAATACTTTAATCCGTTGGATTTTAAGTTTACAATTTTATATTAGTAAGTCAGCTTCGGCTGACTTTTTTTTGTGATGTTATTCGCAAGAAAGACCGTCGGTTCGGATCATTTCTGTTGGTGTTTACGAATCATGCAGGCTTTTTGCAGATACGGTCTATTTCTATCCCTATTTAAAATGCTTTTGTTGCATGTTCCGATATTCCCTTGTTTTTTTTAAAAGCGCTTTCATTTTTATTAATATATGTTTTAAAATGCTTTGTTTATAATTTCATAATATTTCGTTTAGCTCCTGTTAACAGTTTCGGTGTAGTTTTGCTTTCATTATCACAACCAACAACTAAATGAAAGAATTTTTACTCACAACATGTGCCATCGCGCTTGGAACAGGTTTGTACGCCCAAACGACCCAAGCCGGGTTTTCCGGCAAGATTACGGACGAAAATGATAAAGGAGTTCACGGAGCCTCAATTGAAGTACGTAATGAATCAACGGGTTTCACAACGAAGACTTCGACCAATGCAAATGGCGATTTCAACTTTAAGGAGTTGCCTTTAGGCGGTCCCTACACGATCAAAGTAACTTATATAGGCTATGGCGAACAAGTGCGTTCGGGATTTAATTTAAATCAAGGCGATATCGTCCGCCTGAAGATTCCTATCCAAAATACCTCAAATGTATTAGAAACGGTTGAATTAACAGGAATAAGTACCCTAAAGAATAAAATAGAAAATCTAGGTGCTGCTACAGCAGTTACGGCCAAGGATATTGCGAAATTACCTGTCAACGGTCGGAATTTTACTTCGCTGATGGACCTGTCTCCTTTGAGTAAGGGAGATAATATCGGTGGCCAATTGGGTTCCTCTACTAATTTTACGATTGATGGTATGAATGCCAAAAACCCGACTTCTGCAGGTTCAACAACCAGTCGTAGTGGTGCTCCGTTCTCCATTTCGATAGAAGCCGTTCGTGAATTTAAAGTGGTCACCAACCAATATGATGTGACTTATGGAAGAGCAGGGGGAGGAACAGTCAGTGCGGTAACCAAACAAGGAACAAATCAAACGCACGGAAGCGCATGGCTTTATTCAAGGGCAGATTGGTTGTCCAGCCCATACGATATTAGAGGAAATAAACGAAGCAATGATTTCTCTACTTATCAATATGGATTTACATTAGGCGGTCCCATCATTAAAGACAAGTTACATTATTTTGTAGCTTGGGATCATCAACGCGATGCCCGCCCCTTGATTATCGCAGATATCAATTCGCCAGCAGATGAAAAGCGTTTCAATGTTACACAATCGACCCTCGATGAGTATATCCGTATAGGACGCGAAAAATATGGATTGAGTAATGATAGGCAATATGGTTCTTTCGATAAGAAACGAAATTCTGATGCCATATTTGGTCGTATAGATTGGCAGATCAATGAAAAGAACTTATTGACAATACGGAATAACTTTACAAGTGACCTCAATAAGCTTGGTCTAGAGGATAATACCGCCATCAATTTATATGAATCATACGGAAATGACAAGAATATTGATAACAGCTTTTTAGCAACTTTACGTACTTCCATTTCCCCAAAGCTTACCAATGAACTGAAATTGCAGCACCTTTATACTTTTCAAAAAAGTAGTCCTGGAGATATGTTGCCTAGTCAAAATATTCCCCGTGCCATTGTAGAGAATGTGGTGTCTACCATTGACGGAAGTAATTTGTCGACCAATATTCAATTAGGCGGTCACCGGTTTGCACAGGAGTCCTTTAAGAATAATGTCGTACAGTTGGTTAATAACCTGTATTATAGTACAGATAATATCAATTACACCTTTGGTGTGGATTTGATGTATACACATGCAAATTCGATTTACGGAAGTGAGGTCAACGGACGTTTTCATTTTAGGGACGATGCTAACAATACGGCATTGCAAAATTTTGCAAACTTAAAACCTTATGCATTTTACCGGGAGGTTCCTTTGGTGGCTGATCCAACTGTGATTGGTAAGATATTTAATGCTGGTGCGTATGGACAGTTGCAGACCAAATTGGCGAAAGGGTTGGATCTGGTTGCGGGACTACGATTGGATTATGGTCATTATCCAACCTCTCCTCTAAATGAAGAATTGCTGAAAGAAGTGGGGGTACGTACTGATCACAAGTTGAAATCTTTTGTTGTACAGCCTCGTTTCCAGATGACTTGGGATGTGAATGAAGAACGAAAAGATTTTTTCCGTGTAGGAGCAGGTATCTTTGCATCTGATATTAATAATTATATGACCATCAATAATTTAACTTTTGATGGGAAGCATTTTGCGACAGTAGATGTTCGTGGCAACGATGTGCCTACACCTAATTTTGTGGGGTACAGACAAGATCCGTCAACAACGCCAACCCTGGCACAATTTCAAGTGCCAACGATCAACACCTATGGAGCTGATGCGAAAATACCAGTGGTGTATAAGGCCAATGTATCTTACACACATTTCTTTACCGAAAAGTTAAAAGCGAGTCTTTCAGGATATATGAATCTAGGACGCAACAACTACATGTATGTTGATCGTAATATGGTTCAAGATCCATTCTTTAGATTGGCGAATGAAGATAATCGTGGGGTATTCGTACCGGCGACGGCTATTGTCAATGGTGTTCCAGATTGGAAACAGGGAAGGATTTCCAATAAGTTTGGGCGCGTGTTAGAACTAAACTCTGAGGGAAAAGTAAATCAGTTTGCAGTTGTATTGGATGCAAGTTATCAGTACTACAAAGATGGATCGATTTCTGTAAGCTACACGTGGAACGATGCGAAAGATAACACGTCCTACAATGGGAATGTTGCCAATACAGCGACCTTATCGCTGGCGGTAAAGGATGATCCAAGAGATTTGAGTAAGATGAGTTATTCGAATAATCAATTCCGAAATAAAATTGTTATTTATGGTACACTCCCTACATTTTATGGTGTCAGTGTAGGGGTTCGTTATTCGGGAATTGGAGGGACACGCTACAGCTTGCTTGCTGGAGGTAATATCAATGGCGATTTTGTATCCAATTCGAATGACTTGGCCTTTATTTTCGATCCCAATAGTCCAAATACGCCAAAGGCTTTGGCAGATGCCATGAATGCGTTGTTGGCGAATGGTGAAGCCAGTCAAAGTCTGAAAGATTATATTAAAAAGTACCAAGGTAAGATGGCCGAAAGAAATGGCGGTATCAATAGCTTTTACGGTTTGATTGATTTAAGAATAGCTAAAAAATTCAACCTTTACAAAACACATGCTTTAGAGCTTTCAGCGGACATCTTCAATGTTGCAAATCTCTTTAAGAAAACCTGGGGTGTCAATGAATCTTTAGGTAATCAATCGTTGTATGCTGTATCAAAAACAGCGGCAGCAAATGGAAATCCCGAAATTCCGGCATTCGACCCTGTTAAGCAACAGTTCAATTATAGATTGAACAACTCTGGTATTGTATCGCCTTCAGGGAATCCGTACCAATTCCAATTGGGATTGAGGTATTCGTTCTAACTTGACTGGAACAATAGGAATTAGATTGTTTTAGAAAAGATAATGCCCCTTAGAGCCATTGCTCTAAGGGGCATTTTTATTTGTCTATTAAATAAGCCTGATTAGGTAAATAGGCTTATTTTAAAAAGAGCGGCCTAGATGCATCATTATACTTGGGACTAGCTCAGCATGTTTTCTTTCGGAAGAAAAACTTCAGCCATCATGTGGCGCACACTTCCACCACCACATGTCTCGATAACATGTAGATCTTGATGGATGATTTTACCATGCTTTTCTAATTGCGCTGTTTGGTATAAAGTCAATGAGGATAACGCCTGATTGCTCAGGACAATAAAACGATTCCCATATTTGTTTCTCACCTGTAGGCAGTTTGCTGCAAAAGATTCGAGTTGGTTCTCATTGATTTCAATGATCTCTTTGCCTGTATCTTTTAGACTCTTCAGCAGCGTTTGGAGCTCAGCCTTATTATCGATTGCCTGTGGGCATAAGATGGCAAAGTCTTCGCCTACGGCTAGCACCACATTGGTGTGATAGATAGGTCTCCGCTCTCCATGGACAGTTTGGAAGGCGTGAAATACAACAGGTGTGTAGTTTTCAGTCCTGCAGTATTCGTCGAGCATATCCCGGTCTGCCCTTTCGGATAAGGCACAGTAGGCTACACGGTGGGCGCGGTCCAAGACAAGTGCGCCAGTGCCCTCCAAATATTGTTTATTGTTTTCGGCTTCACTGAGATCCTTAGTTAGTTTTACATAATAACCGTTTTGCTTCAATGGACCTTCGAAGTCCAATAAATGTTCTTTTCGACGATTGGGAGCAAACATAGGATAGAAAATTATTTTTCCATCCTGATGAAAGGAGACAATATTATTGGGGAATATACTGTCGGGGCTTTCTGATTTCTCGTCGTCTTGAATGACAGTCACCAAAATTCCATGTGACTTCAATTCATTTACTAGCGCGTCGAACTCTCCTTGCGCTTCTTTGTTGACTTCTTCTATACTGAGATTTTCGATATCCTTTTGGAAGAAGTTGTTGACCGCAGTCTGTTCATTTTTACGGAAGACAGAGGGTCTTACTAAAAGAACGCTGTCTGTTACCTGTTTTCTCATGGTTTATAATCGTTACTTCGCTGTTTTATATTCGTTAAAAAGAAATGATATTCGTTTTTTGTGATAATTTACATTTGTCAAAAGAGATGCTTCCCTAGCTGGATAATGTTTTCTTCGTTAAAATTACTGATAACAAAATACCCTTGATATCAGTTGTTCTTAGCAAAAAAGTGTATATCGTTATTTCGAAGTCACTTTACAATTGGTACATATACTAATTTATTGAAAATTCATTGGCATTGCAAAAAAGAATAGTGAAGTAATGAAAGAAATACGTAGGTGAAATAACAGATAACCCGGTGTTTTTTTTAAATTGTAGCAAGCGATTGTTGTATTGTTTGTTATATTTACAATGAACAATCTGTATGTTTGAGGTTATTCCAAAAATTAATTGACAAAGACAATCGATTGCATTTCAGTAGCTCAGTAAAACTGACTTTTTATCCACTTTTTTGCTTCGTTTTCAGTCATTTATTTTGCTATCTTTGCTCATCCAAAAAACGACTGTTTATAAGAGAGTTAATTGCCTAATTATTATGTCGCTAACTGTCTATAAGCGTTAACTTTTTGCACACATGAGCAATATACACTTCCAAGAAAAATTCGAAAGTCGCCACAATGGCCCAAGTCCAGTTGAAGCGAATGAAATGTTGGCTAAATTAGGCGTTTCGTCAATTGACCAACTTATTGACCAAACGGTCCCTTCTCAAATTCGTGCTCCAAAACCTTTAAATCTTCCTAAAGCATTGTCTGAGGTAGCCTATTTAAAGCGTATTGCGGAAATCGCTGAGAAAAATAAAGTTTTTAAATCTTTTATTGGTCAAGGTTACTACGATGTAATCCTTCCGGGCGTAATTCAACGAAATGTATTTGAAAACCCAGGATGGTATACGCAGTATACTCCTTATCAGGCGGAGATTGCACAAGGCAGGTTACAAGCTTTATTGAACTTCCAGACTGTAATTTGTGACTTTACTGGTTTAGAAATAGCAAATGCTTCTTTGTTGGATGAAGCTACGGCTGCAGCTGAAGCCATGTTTATGCTTTATTCAGCTCGGAAAAATAAAGATGCTAACGTATTCTTGGTGTCGGACAATGCCTATGCGCAGACGGTTGATGTATTGAAGACCCGTGCCTTGTCTTTTGGTATTGAACTTAAGATTGCGGCTATTGCTGAATCAGAATTAACAGATGATGTATTTGCTGCATTTGTTCAATATCCTGCAGCGGATGGTTCAATTGTTGATTATAAATCATTTGTAGCTACAGCTCACAGTAAGAATATTACCGTATGTGCTGCGGCAGATTTGATGAGCTTAGCATTGTTAACGCCTCCGGGAGAATGGGGTGCAGATGTTGTTGTTGGTAATTCGCAACGTTTTGGTGTACCGATGGGCTTTGGTGGTCCTCATGCAGCATATTTTGCGACACGCGACAGCTTCAAACGTAATATCCCTGGTCGTATTATTGGTGTTACTTCCGATTCAAATGGAAAGTATGCATTGCGTATGGCTTTGCAGACTCGTGAACAACACATCCGCCGTGATAAAGCTTCTTCAAATATTTGTACTGCACAAGCTCTTTTAGCGATTATGGCTTCTTTCTATGCCGTGTACCATGGCCCAGAAGGAATCAAAAATATAGCATCACGTATCAATGCTTTGGCCAATCTGTTGGATCAAGCATTACAGTCGTTGGGTTATACGCAATTGAATGCGGCTTATTTTGATACACTACGTGTAGACTTAGGTGCTCATGCTGGTGCTTTGAAATCAGAAGCATTAAATAACGAATTAAACTTCTATTATAATGGTTCGGAAGTTTCAATCGCTATCGACGAAACAACCACATACGAAGATATTAAAACAATCGTCAAAGTATTTGCTAAAATTCAAGGTAAAACATTGAATGACGTAGATTTCGATGCTTTAGAAGAGAATTTAGGTTCTTCAATTCCTGCCGATTTAGTACGTACTTCTGCCTACTTAACACATCCAAACTTTAATAGCTATCATTCTGAACATGAGATGTTGCGCTATATCAAATCGTTGGAAGCAAAAGATTTATCGCTTTGTCACTCGATGATTCCATTGGGCTCATGTACGATGAAATTGAATGCTACAGCTGAAATGGTGCCAGTTACATGGGCGAGATTTGGCGGTTTGCATCCATTTGCTCCTGCAGATCAAACTTCAGGATATATGCAAATGATCGGTGAATTGAACGATTGGTTATCTGAAATTACTGGTTTTGCGAAGATGAGTTTCCAACCAAATTCAGGAGCACAAGGCGAGTATGCTGGTCTGATGGTTATCCGTGCTTACCATGAGAGCCGTGGTGATCATGGACGTAATATCTGTTTGATCCCTGCTTCTGCACACGGAACAAACCCTGCTTCTGCTTCTATGGCAGGCTTAAAAGTGGTCGTTGTGAAATGTGATGAATTAGGAAATATCGATATTCCAGATTTAAGAGCGAAAGCGACTGAACATGCTGCAAACTTGAACTCACTGATGGTGACTTATCCTTCTACACACGGTGTATTTGAAGAGTCGATCATTGAAGTCTGTGAAATTGTTCATGCAAACGGCGGTCAGGTTTATATGGACGGTGCGAACATGAATGCACAGGTTGGATTGACAAGCCCAGGGCATATTGGTGCCGATGTTTGTCACTTGAACCTCCATAAAACATTCTGTATTCCTCACGGTGGTGGAGGTCCAGGTATGGGACCTATCGGTGTTGCAAAACACTTAGTTCCTTTCTTACCTAATCACGAAGTGGTTTCGACTTCTGGTGAAGAGGGTATCTCTGCTGTTTCTGCAGCTCCATTTGGTTCAGCATCGATCTTGCTTATTTCCCATGCTTATATTTCAATGATGGGTGGTGAAGGCTTGACAAATGCGACAAGAACAGCAATATTAAATGCAAACTATATTAAAGCACGTTTAGAAAATGCATATCCGGTACTTTATTCAGGTACTAACGGACGTTGTGCACACGAAATGATCTTAGATTGCCGTGGATTCAAAAACTTTGGTATCGAGGTTGCAGATATTGCAAAACGTTTAATGGATTATGGTTTCCACGCACCGACTGTTTCTTTCCCTGTTGCAGGAACATTGATGGTTGAGCCTACTGAATCTGAGTCTAAAGCTGAATTGGATCGTTTCTGTGATGCATTAGTTGCTATCCGTGAAGAGATCGCTGCGGTTGAAGCAGGAGAGGTAGACCAAGCTAACAATGTACTGAAACATGCACCACATACAGCTTCGGTTGTAACTGCAGATGAGTGGGACAGACCTTACAGTCGTCAAACTGCCGCATACCCATTGGAGTATGTAAGAGAACGTAAATTTTGGCCTTCGGTAGGTCGTGTGAACGACTCTCAAGGTGACCGTACATTGATTTGTTCGTGTCCTTCAATTGAAGAATACGCCGAAGCATAATCTCGGTAGTTATAACGGAAGGCCTCTATACTTGTATAGAGGCCTTTTTTTGTGTAGCGCAGTCCCATCCGGCAGTACCTAGGTAATACAAGTAACAGGTAGAAATTTAGGTTGCGCTTTAAGGTCTAAAGATCGTATGCAAACAGATTTTAAAATTTAGATTAATTATATTATTTTGTTCTTTTTAGCGTTTTAATTAAAACTGATAATCATGAAAAGACAATGGAAAGTAATGCCTGTTCTTTTAGGACTGGGCCTTTTGGTCGCGAGCTGCGGCAACAGCAAATCCAGTGAAGGTGGTGAAGATGCTAAGGAGAAAGAGGCTGGGATTTCGGATGTAGTTAAGGGAGTATCCAACTTGGGTAATCTGAGTGATGGAGCAAAAAAATTGGAAGACCTTCAAGCCAAACTTAAATCCGAGAAACCATTAAGTTCGGAAGAGTTGAAGGCTTTTTTACCGGAAAGCTTAGATGGTTTAAAAAGAACTTCCTATTCTGGCGGATCAATGTATGGGGCAGAAGTTGTATCTGGAGAGGCGACTTATACCGTCGATAACCAGAAGGAAATTAAAGTTAATATCATTGATGGCGCGGGCGAGACAGCTTCGGCAATCGTGGGTTTGGCGCAAATGGGCTTCATGGTAGATTCAGAGAAAATTACAGATACTGAAATAGAAAAAACTGGCGAATTTGAAGGTAAACGGGCAAAAACAACAGATAGCAAAGGAGTGGAAGGCTCAACGGCAAAAAGCTCCGAAATAAGTTATCTTGAGAAAGATCGCTATCTAATTACCCTCCGGGGAAACGGGTATAGCCTGGACGAGCTGAAAGGGTTTTTGGCAAAATTGAACCTCAGCGCATTAAAATAATAAAAAATGTAATTTCAGTTAAGCTGGAAATGCATAGTTGACATGGGAAAGGCTCAAACATTGGTTTGGGCTTTTTTTAAAAGCAGGCGGGGTTGTTCCGCAATGTATAAGAAAAGGGTGTTTCGAGATTATACCTAACAATAGGATGGAGCTAATAAATTTGTTTTTGTTGGCAAATTTACCTTAGTTTGTGCTGAAACATTTCAATATGAAGATACTAAAATTTTCCATCAATCTTTGTGTCGCAACAGCATTATTGGGTTCCTGTGCGGGAGGGAAATACGCGAAGACTGAAAAGGTATATAAGAAGCAAGCAAAAGAATTTTCAAAACTCTATAAACAATCGCCTGTCACCGGTCAATTGGAGAAGGTGAATGTCAAAGAACAACAATGGATCGCCTCGATTAATTTTGGCATCCGTAAACCAAATTTTGTTGTCATTCATCATACTGCTCAGGATTCTTTGGGACAGACCATCCGTACATTTCATTCCGCGAAAGCAGGTGTAAGCTCCCATTATGTGGTTGGTCGGGATGGAAAAGTAGTGCAGATGGTCAATGACCTCTATCGTGCACATCATGCGGGCTTGGGGAAATGGGGCAATGATACCGACCTCAATTCTTCTTCCATTGGTATCGAGCTTGACAATAATGGGACTACTGATCCTTGGACTGATGCCCAGATAAATGCCTTGACGCAGTTGTTGACTTATTTAAAAACAACTTATAAAATTCCGCAGGCAAATTTTATTGGACATATGGATTTGGCGCCAACCCGAAAAAATGATCCGTCACGTTTTCCTTGGAAAAAACTGGCTGATCAAGGATTCGGCTTTTGGTATGAGGACTATTTAGAGATGCCTCCAGCAGACTTTAACCCAAAAATGGCATTACGTATCATCGGTTACGATGTAAGTAATCTCGATGCGGCAATAAAAGCATTTAAGATTCACTACATTCAGCAGGACGTAAATACAGCGTTCATGAGTGAGAATGATCTTAAAATTCTGTATTCCATCTATAAGAAATTTTTATAGCGATTCGCTAAACTAAAAAAAAAAAAAGATCCTGCTTTTTAAAAAAGGCAGGATCTTTTTTTGCAGGGTATAAGATTGCTATAATTTGTTCTTATATATATTGGAGTACGTATCGAAAACACGTTGATAGATTAGTTTGAACCAGGGGGTAAACTGCTCGGGTGAGTGTTGTATTTCATTTTGAATTTCCCGTTGGTTCATGTATTTTGTTGCGGCAACTTCTTCTTCGTTAATTTCTGGAGTTCCATTAAATTTTCCGAATAAGACATAATCGAATTCATGCTCTGTAAGTCCGTTGTCAAATTGAGCTTTATAAACGAACGAGAAGACATCTTGAAGGGCTGTTGCAGTAATTCCTAATTCTTCCATTAAGCGCCTTTTGGCGGCGTCTAAGTTACTTTCTTCTAGGCGCTGATGCGAGCAGCAGCTATTAGTCCAAAGTCCGCCACAGTGGTATTTATTTAATGCTCTTTGTTGCAGGAGCAATTCGTCTTGGTCATTGAACAAAAATACACTAAAAGCACGGTGCAATAAACCCTTTTCATGGGCTTCATATTTCTCCATGCTACCAATCATCCTGTCATTGCTGTCAACCAGTATTACATTTTCTTGCTTCATAAGGCACAAAAATAAATATAGCCCAATTTAAGAAAATTGGGCTATATAATAAATTAAAATTTTGGAGACAATCTGCTTATACGGTTTTTACAAATTTCTCATCGTAATTTTCAATATCTATAATGTAGCCGTTTTTAATTAAGAATTCAAATAAAGGTTTGGCTTCTTCAGAAACCGGCATATTGTGCGTCGTAATAATCTTATTTTCTTTTTTCAAGAGATAAGGATATGCATAGAGTTTCACATTTTTATTGAACATTCCCGAGATATAGGAAAGGAGTTCATTGGTGTATAACTCTTTATTATAATTATCTGAATTGAAAATGTTCTTTAAATTGTAAACGTTGGTTGCAATTCCAATGTTCTTAGGCTTAAAGTTGCTTATAAACTCTGCTAAATGATTATTTCTTCTAAAGTTGCTAACGATAATATTATTGCCTGTTGCACATAGTTCGTCAGCCCTAGAAGCAAATTCTTGCAGGTCTTCATCTGTAATTTCATGTGTATCTTCCAACACATTTCCCATCAGGACTTCAATTAATACAATGGTGTCTGCGTCAGTTGCCCCCGTATTTTTTTTGAACTGTTCAACGGCAAGATTGAAGAGATCAAAGTTTGGAAGGGATTTCTGACGGTATTTGGTACGAAGTAAAATAATGTTCTTTTTGTACAGATAATCTTTGATTTGTACCGCTTTACCATCAGGCTGGAATATTGCGGCTTTAGCAAATCCTTTTGCAATCAGGTATAAGTTGATGAGACGTTGGTTGACGTTTTCAAATAGAGGCCCGTTTAATTTAACCAGGTCAATCTCAACGGAACCAACAGAAAGGTTATCGACCAATGATTCGATCATGGTCTGCACATTGTCTGTATAATAATAAGCCGCAAATAATAGGTTTACACCAATGATACCTAAAACTTTTTGTTGCAATTGGTTGTCGCTGTCTAGTAGTCTTACATGGACGATGATATCATTTGTAGGGCCTCCAACTTCATGTTGGAAGCGAAGTCCGATCCAGCCATGAGGTTCATTTGTCTTGGTGAAATTGAGGGTTGTTACCGTATCTGCAAAAGCAAAGAATTTTTTGTTGCAGTATTTATCGCCATGAAGTCGTTGGGTAAGAAGATTGAATTCATGGGAGAGCATTTTCTTTAAACGTGTTCTGCTGACATATCGACCATCAGCCTCTTCACCATAAATCGCATCACTGAAAGCCATGTCGTAAGCTGACATTGTTTTAGCAATTGTGCCTGATGCTGCTCCTGCGTTGAAAAAGTTACGTGCGACTTCCTGTCCAGCACCGATCTCTGCAAAGGTTCCATAAATCTCTGGGTTTAGATTTATTTTCAGGGCCTTTCGCTTGGTTTCAAAAATTTCTCTTGCCATGATGCAAAGGTACAAAAATCAGCAAGCTAGTGAAAATTAAAAGTATGAATGAAAAAAACAGAATAAAATTAGGCTTGTTTTATAACAAGCCTAATTTGTTGAAAGCATAGAATAGCGCACTAGCATGTAGTGCCTGACTGAATTTGTTGTCTAGCAACATGCTTTTTGCTTCTTCAAGCGGTATACGATAAACATCGATTTCTTCATGTTCATCTAATGCCTGTTCCTGAACTTTTTTGCCCCCCGTCATCAGGTAGGTATAGGTAATATTACCACTTGTCGCCGGGTTGGCATAAAGCGTGGCGATTTCTTCAATCTGATCAAATTGATAGCCTGTTTCTTCAAGCATTTCACGCACAGCAGCATGTTTAGGATCTTCTCCTGCTTCTGTTGTCCCTGCGGGAATCTCCAATGAAATAATGCCTGCTCCATGGCGGTATTGCTTAATGACCAGAAGTTCGTTCTGCTCAGTAATTCCGATCATATTTACCCAATCTGGATACTCCAGTACGTAATAATGGTCATTGATCCGTCCATCCGGAAGCTCACAGGTATCTCTGCGTAGTGTAGCCCAAGGCTCTTTACAGATATATTCAGAAGATAATAGTTTCCACTTTTCCATTAGCTTACAATATCTTTCATCATACGGTCAACCTTCTCTTCCAAAATAGTTTGTACATCGAAATAATCAGCAGTATCTTTCAAGCTTTCTTTTACAGAACAGTAAAATTTAATCTTGGGTTCAGTTCCCGATGGTCTGGCAGAAATCACATCGCCATCTACTGTTATAAATTGCAATACATCAGATTTAGGCAATGCGATCGCTCTTCGCTCCCCTGTACTCATATCTGTGATTTGGGAAAGCTGATAGTCCCTGATTTCTTTGACTTTTATTCCTCCGAGTGCGGTTGGTAGATTATGACGTAAGCCATTCATCATGGCTTGAATTTCTTCGGCACCAGCCTTTCCTTTTTTAGTTAGGGAAATGAGCTTTTCTTGATAACAGCCAAATTCTTTGTAGATATCTAATAGAACTTCGTAAACTGTTTTTCCTTTTGTTTTGAAATAGGCGGTCATTTCGGCTAGGAAAGCACAAGCGTTTGGAGCGTCCTTGTCACGCACCAAGTCGCCGACCAAGAAACCATAACTTTCCTCTCCGCCCACAAGATATTGTGCTGAATCGCCTAGATTAGTAATCAATTCACCAATATATTTGAAGCCTGTAAGTGTTTCATAATGTTTTACACCATAGTGATCTGCAATATCGGCTTGTAAATTGCTGGTTACGATAGTTTTTACAATATATGGATTCGATCCGAGTTGTTTTAGTTCACTTTTTGCACTGAGGACATAGTAAATCAATAAACTGCCGATCTGATTACCATTGAGCAGTTGAAATTGTCCCTTATTATTTTTTACGGCAATCCCTACACGATCGGCATCGGGATCTGTTGCCAATACAAGGTCAGCATCAATTTCTTCCCCTTTTTTCTTTGCTAAGGCCATTGCATCTTCCTCTTCGGGGTTTGGATAGATTACTGTTGGAAAGTTGCCATCGGGCGTGGCCTGTTCAGCAACGACTGAAACATTTTCAAATCCCCAGGCTTCTAGCATTTTAGGAACAATGGTAATTCCGGTACCATGTATCGGCGAAAAAACAATTTTCAGGTTTTTTTGAGCCAGTACCGCTTCCGGATGAATACTTAATGTTTTATTGGCATTGATATAGAGCTGATCGATTTCTTCCCCAACAGGAATGATGTTTTGCGTATTCCCCTCAAATTTAATATCGCTCACTGAACTGATTGCGTTTACTTCGTCGATTACATTTTCATCATGAGGTGCAGTCAGCTGGCAGCCATCGTTCCAGTAAGCTTTATAACCATTGTACTCCTTTGGGTTGTGTGAAGCCGTTAACATAACGCCGCTCTGACAGCCGAAATGACGAATGGCAAACGACAACATTGGGGTCGGGCGCAATGCGGTGAACAGATGTACCTTTATGCCGTTGGCGGCAAACACGTTGGCAACCAGTTGGCCAAATGCCTGCGAATTGTTGCGGCTATCATAAGATACCGCTACTTTAATCTCCTGATCTGCGAATTGTTTCTTTAAATAGTTGGCTAATCCTTGCGTGGCTTTGCCGATCGTATACTTATTCATACGATTGGAGCCCACACCCATAATGCCCCTTAAACCACCGGTTCCAAACTCAAGATCCTTGTAAAAAGAATCCGTAAGTTCTGTCTCCTCATTATTGTCGATTAAATCCTGAACTGCTTTCCGAGTTCCTTCATCATAACTTGGCGTTAACCAATCTTCGATTTTCCTTTGTATGTCCTTATCTAAATTTTTCATTATCGTTAAGTTTGGCTAAAATGTACAACATATTATGCATCACATCCGGCATAAGCGCGGTCTATGACTGTAATATACCATTTTTCTCCCTCTTTTGTCACATGAAAAACAAAGGGTTCTTCATGTTCATTGGAGGTCATAATGGCTCTATAACTTTTGGATTCTATATTTCTTAGTCGCTGTAATTCAGTGTTATTAATTTTGGCGTCAAGAATTTCATTCATGAACTTTGCTGTTTGAGATAATTCATTGGGGCGGGATTTTCTATCGCAATAGAATCCGGCTTTATCCCACTTCATCGTACCACAATCAAAAATAGGTAGTTTTCCGGCCTTTAATGGTCCCTTGTATGTTAACTTTTCATAAGAATGGTACTCTGGCACAGGTTTAGAAAAATTAAAACTGTTTTGGTGTACATAAGAGTCTAGCGCGCCTGGACGATAAATAATATAAATTCCCAATTTGGGATGTATATAGGAATTGATTGTTTTACTGTCCTGTTCTGAATATGCCTTGGCAAGTTTCTCCAGTACCTCCTCCAGAGTTTCGGAGTTCTCTTTCTTTACTTCCTTTTCAGTCGTGTCACGTTTTTGTAGGGTATCCACAGGAATTGAATCCTGTACGATTTTTACAGCCTTATCTTCTTTTTTACTATTTCTGCAGGAGATTGTGCTTGCAGTGAGACAAATAAGAATAAAGAAAAAGAGATTTCTCATGATGATTTTTTTTAATATTACTTCTTTGAAGTCAAGTTTTCAATGATTGAATTTAGAATAGAGCGCGTTGACGGAAGCCACCATTGTTCGAGGATGCGCTGGATTGTCTCTTCTCTATTCTCGCGCAATTTAAGGATTATTTCCTTTCGGAAGTTCAATTTGGATGTCTGCCAGGTCTTTTGGTTGAACTGCGTAATCTGTTTTATCTTTTTTGTTGCGGTATTGAAGAGTATATTAGCGGGAACAATATCGTCGATAAGCCCCTGTATTTTTGCATCTACAGGAGAAAGCAATTTACCTTCGAGCAAATTCTGATAGGCATTCCGTTTTCCGATCCAAAATGCATAAAGCTGAAATATACTTTCAGGGACGATGAGTCCGACTGGAATTTCATTAAGGCCAATCACAAAATTCCCTTCGACCATAATGCGATAATCGCAGCAGAGCGCCAGTACGCAGCCTCCAGCGGGACTATGGCCAGATATTGCGGCAACTATTGGTTTTGGAAAAGCGGCGAGTAACGATGTCGCTTCTAAGAATAAATTCCAGAATTCCCGAATCTGTTCTTCATCGTATTGGAATAAGGTAATTAGATCGAGTCCTGCGCTAAAGAAGTTTTCCTTGCCAATCAATATTGCACCATAAATGGCTTCATTTTTCTGGGAAGATTCTAAAGTGTCTATCAGTTCCTTCAATAGCTGTGTGTCGATGGCATTTGACTTTCCCCTGTCGAGGAAAATACTTAAAATATGATCTTCTATTTTGGTTTTAATATGTTCCATAACCTTGTCTTTAAATTTAACGATTTGTTTGCACTGCTATTGTGGTTTTACCTCTATTAAATACTCAAGATGAGCAATTTTTCCATCCATGCTTATTCCCTCAACAGTTAGTTTGTAAGTCCCAGGTTCGTCAGAAGTAAAGAAATCGAAATGTGTTTTTCCTTCTTTCTGCGTAATCAGATTTGGTTCCCATGCGATTGTTGTCCGTAGATCGCGTGTAAGCTTATGTTGGATTGTTGCATCATATTGAGGCTTGAAAAAGGTTCGGGGTACATATAGTCCTTTTGGCGTGATCGTTAGAATTCCTGTAGGGGTATAAGATGAGGAGATGGCATCTCCCGATTTACTGGTAATAACGATAACACCGTTGCCTCCGTAGCTGCCGTATATGGCCGTATTTCCCGCACTACGAAGAACCTCGATACTAGAAATATCCGCTACATTGATCATGCTTATTTGATCTGCTTCAATATACATCCCATCAAGAACAATTTGCATGGGACTTCCGCCATTTAACCCCATGGATCTCGTGCTGTAAGGGACACCATTTCGAAACATGACACCAACTAATCGACCCGCAAGACACTGCTCCAGTGTCGTACAGGTGGAAAGGTCCTCGGCCGAAATCACTTGATCGGCATTTCCTGGGCCGTTGAGGTTTCTGGAGTTTTTGTCAGCTTTATTTGTTCGTACTCGATTGACCTGTACCTCTTCCAACCGAATGCTCTTTTGGATTATGCCCGCAGCTTCCAATTCGCCAAGGAATTGTTGGCTATTTTTCAGTTGTGTAAGCAGCGTGGTATTGATGTCGTTAACCAGCAAGGGTTGATCTTTACTCGTATTTGGAAGGGGGGTGAGCGGGTTGTCTATAACAATATCAACTCTTTTTTTCTCTTTAGGGCCATCACCTGTCACAATAAACTTGACACTGTCTGCAAATAAAAGTTCGTCAAATGAGAATCTGCCATTATTGTCTGTCAGCGTATCTACGCTCAGCAACATATTGCTCGTTGGTATTAGCGTTACTTTGGCATTTGGAACCACAGCCTTTCGGGCCGTTTTCTTGATGGTCCCAGCGATCGTAAGTCCTTTTTCAGGAAGGAACGAAGTTGTTGACGTACTGGTGTAATTCTTCCAGTCCAACTTGCGCCAACCTTGGATCAACATCAGATTGTCCAGTTCTGTCAGTTTAATGTTTGTTAAATCCTCAAAGTAATAATTGGGACGTTCAATAAAGCCGCGAAGATCAGATTTCAATAGGAGCTCCGAGATAATAGATGAATAATAACGGTCTGTCGTGGAATCAACCTTGCTGAGGTTTACCACTGATGCGGAGAGCGCAGCAAACCTAGTGGTGTCACTATCATCATATTTAACGGAAAGATTAGCAATCACTTTATCGCGTGTTGTGAAGCTGGATTTGTTGAGTTCTACGGCGACAGGAAGTAAGGTCGATGTCGTATTGTAATTAAACACTAATCTTTCTGCTATAGGAACCATTTGATCTGTTAAGATGGATAATTGTAAAACTCCAGAAGGCAGGTTCTTTTTGGGGATATTGAATAAGATGTCCGCGCCATTCAATTTCTGCTTTGCGGCATGGAAGACAAGGCCATTGTATTGGGCTACCAGATATATATCTTTGCCGTTGACCAGATCCGCTGTCGCGGATAGTTGTGCTGCAATCTTATCCTTTAGTCCCGAATTTACCGTAAGAACATATCCGGAATTCAGCACTGGCGGTAAGGCTGTGCTTGTTGAAGACCCATCTTCGAAAAGGGCTGTAGCGACGTATTTTTTTCCTGCCTCTAGGACGAGCGGGATACTTCCCATCCCCAGTGAATTTGTTTCAAAATCTGCAACAGTCGTTTGATTTTCTTCCACCACGGTTATTTTGGCTTTTTTTCCCAATCCAGCAGGAGTAAGGATTTTGAATCCTGTCTTGCATAATATGTTGCTGACCAGTTCGCCACTTTCGGGGAAAATTTGAATGCTATTTTGGCTGTTTGGATCCGGGATAACAAAACTTTTTAGGATACGTCTTTTATCCAAAGAAAGAAATTGTAGAGACAGTGTTCCGCCTTTAAAGTCATCTTTCAATTCCAAAGCTATTGTTCCATTATCATTCGATTTTAATCGGCCGGATTTTTCTTTATTGTTGTTCGGTTGTAGGGTATAACTGATGCTGTTATTAATCAGTGGGGCTCCCTGAATGGTTTTGAGATTAATCTGGAACATGTTTTCTGTTCCGTTTTTAACGAGTTCACTTCTCGTCATGATATTATCGGATCGGCCATTTGTGATCGGAATAACGCGTTCATAGAAATTGGCTACAGAGTCATTTTGCATCCATTTGGTAAATGATCTAACGCGGTAGGAACCTTCTTCCAAGGTGTCCGGCAGATTGAAGTCGCCTATACTTAGACCGATTGTAATTGGAATTTTGATACTTTTAATGATCTTATTGGTTGGAGAAATCAATTCTACGTTAGCAATTTTACTAATGTTGCTCAAATAATTAAAAGGGGCGGTGGTGCAGTATAATTTAAACCAGATGGTTTCTCCAGCCGAATAATCATTTTTGTCCAAATGGAGATAGATTTTTTCTTTGATGTGCTGGCTATGGTAAGTATCCAGTTTCTGCAACGTCTGATCGATCTGGGCCGACGCCAAAAAAGCGAATAGGAGGCAATTTACTAACAGCAGTAATTTAGCATACATATGACTAATGTTTTATGAAAATTAGAAAATATTTTCCTTTATTCAATTTATAAATCAAAATATTAGTCTCATTTTAAACGATCTGATACCTTAAAATTAGCATAAAAAAAATATCTTTGTGTTATGAATATCCTAATAATCGGTTCAGGAGGTCGTGAATCCGCCTTCGCCTATAAGTTGTCGAAAAGTCCACGTTTAGATCAGTTGTTTATTGCTCCAGGAAATGCTGGAACAGGTGCGTATGGTCAGAATGTAAATATTAAAGTTACTGACTTTGCTGCTATTGCTTCCTTCGTTTTGGAGAATAACGTGCAAATGGTGCTCGTCGGTCCCGAAGAACCTTTGGTAAAAGGTATTCATGATTATTTTTTAAATCGGGAAGATTTAAAAGATATCCCGGTAATAGGGCCACAACAGGAGGGCGCTCAATTGGAGGGCTCAAAAGATTTTTCAAAGCAATTTATGGATCGCCATGGCGTACCTACGGCTGCTTCAAGATCGTTTGATGCAACATCATTGGAAGATGGATTGGCTTACCTTGAAACGCAAAAATTGCCGATTGTGCTTAAGGCTGATGGTTTAGCTGCAGGCAAAGGAGTGTTGATCTGCGAGACGCTGGAAGATGCTAAAGCTGAGCTAAAAGCGATGATCGCAGATTCAAAGTTTGGTGAAGCTAGCCGAGTTGTGGTTGTTGAAGAATTCTTAAAAGGAATTGAATTGTCTGTTTTTGTTTTGACAGATGGTAATTCATATAAAGTGCTTCCTTCTGCAAAAGATTATAAACGTATTGGAGAAGGTGATACAGGCCTAAATACGGGTGGTATGGGATCGATATCTCCGGTTCCTTTTGCAGATGAGACATTTTTAAATAAAGTAGAAGAGCGTATTATCAGACCGACAGTTGAAGGACTTAAAAAAGATGGTATTCCTTATAAGGGATTTATTTTTATCGGTTTGATGAATGTAGAAGGGGAACCTTACGTCATCGAGTATAATGTTCGTATGGGGGATCCGGAGACTGAATCCGTATTGCCGCGTATTGAATCGGATCTGTTGGATTTACTGGAAGGTGTTGCACAAGGGAATTTGGATCAACGTTCCTATACAGTATCTCCTAAAACAGCCGTGACGGTGATGTTGGTTGCCGGAGGTTATCCCGGAGATTATGAATCTGGAAAAGAGATCGCCAATATTGAAAACGTGAAAGAATCCATCGTATTTCAAGCAGGTACGAGAGAGCTGGATGGCAAGATCGTTACTGCAGGAGGACGTGTAATTGCTGTTACCACATTGCAAGATACATTGTTTGAAGCCCTTCAACAGGCAACTGCAGATGCTGGAAGGATATATTTTGAAGGGAAATACTTCAGAAGAGATATCGGTTTCGACCTTATTTAAAAAATATTTAGTTTTTTTTTGGAATACTGATTTTAAGATCTATATTTGCAACTCCAAAAACAACAATGTTATTGGAGTTGCATAAAAGGGCCCGTTCGTCTAGGGGTTAGGACGCAAGATTTTCATTCTTGAAACAGGGGTTCGATTCCCCTACGGGCTACAAAAGATAAAACCTGCAAATATTTTTGCAGGTTTTTTTTGTTTGAACCCAAGCGAGCAGCAAATGATATGGCTTGATCCATAAGATCTCCGAATAGCGGACTAATTCTCCAGTCAGCCAAAGCAAAATGCTTTTCACATGCCAACCTTTTTTCAAAATAATATCCAAGAAGTGGCGTGTACGCAAATATGTGGTCATCTTTATTTGCTGTGATACAAATAAGCAGTTTATTGAGATAATTCTATAGTATCAGAATCTTTACAATCCCTAAATTTGAGTAATCAATTATAGAAAGAAAACCTTAGAGAAGCATTTAGAAAGTCAAATCAGAAATCATTCGTCCATTTTCTTCGTGAAGAAAAAATAGTGTAGAGCACGGGGAATGGGAACCGTTAAGGTCGATAGCTATTGTGAGTTTAAAATAGAAAAATAAGTAGAAAAGTAATTTTAAAAACCGAAAGACTTTGAAGCGATTGTCAGAAAGTCTTTTTTTAGCTTAAGATAGCTAATACCATTTAGCTTTATATAAAAGTAACCAATTATGTGGAAATTAAAACTAAGCGTTCGCTCGGTGATGAGGCGAGCCTCAATCCGTTCGTCCTAAAACTATCCTATAAATAGCAGTGATGTTAATGAAATTTTAAGGAATATATCACATAATCAATGAATCTGGGATTCATTGGCGGCGATATAGTAATGTTTATAGAATAAATTCTAACTAATTAAAAAAACCTTATGAGAATGAAACAAATAGCGACTAATAGTTGGTTTCTAAATCGGATGATTTGGCCCATTATGGTGCTTATTTTCGGCTTTGGAAGCTGCAAAAATGACAATCTTGGCAGTATTTCAGAAGGTGTGCCCTTTGATCCTTCGCAACCTGTTGTTGTTTCGGACTTCGCTCCCAAATCAGGAGGTATGGGGCAACGACTTGTGATCTATGGAAAAAACTTTGGAAACGATCCAAAAAATGTAAATGTTTTTATTGGCGGGAAGAAAGCTGTAGTCATTAACGCTTTGGGTGAATCACTCTATTGTCTCGTACCAAAGCAGGCTTTCAAAGGTGACATTGAAGTGCGCGTCGGAGGAGAGGAAAAGCCTGTCGTCGGAAAGGCATCCGCAAATTTTGACTATCAGCGTAAACTTGTTGTATCGACTCTAGCGGGGTATCGAAACGCACGTGGTGATGAACCTTGGAAAGACGGGAAGTTTAAAGATGCAGATCAGAATCAGATGGCAAGCGGCTTTTGGCTTTCTTCTTTTATGAAGTTTGATCCCCTAAATCCAAAGCATCTTTGGATGACCTTCGATAACAATAATGGTCTATATCTTATCAATTTTGAGGATAGTACCATAACAAAAAAACGTTCGGATTTTGATCGTCCACGTAGTGTCGACTTTTCTATGGATGGCAATTATATGATTGTGGCTCAGGATCGTGGGGGAGAAAATGATGAATCTACCCTGCTTTTTTCGCGTGCCAGGAATTTTTTGGACAAAGAGGTATTGACAAGAAGTAAGCAATGTAATGGAGCGTCTGTTCATCCGGTCAATGGCGAAATGTACTTTAATAGCTATGCGAAAGGAGAGTTTTACCGTTTCGACCTGAATCAATATTTCAAAGATAAAACGACTAAAGCAGAGTTTCTATATGTCATTCAGGATCCGGAATGGGAGTACCGCGCATTGATTCATCCAAGTGGAAATTACGCTTATATTTTAGTTATTAACCAAGGCTATATTATGCGTGCCGATTACAATTGGGAAAAGAAACGTTTTAATCAGCCTTATCTTGTTTGTGGAAAAGTTAGGGAATCGGGATACAAAGATGGTGTGGGTTCCTCTGCTCGTGTCAATCAACCTTATCAAGGCGTTTTTGTTAAAAATCAAGCCTATGTGGAAGCAGGCAAGCCGGATCCGTATGATTTTTATTTCACAGATCTTAATAATCATGCGATTCGTGTGCTTACGCCTGAAGGGGCTGTAACCACCTTCGCTGGTCGCGGAAGCTCAAGTCTCAATAGTAATCCGTATGGATATGTGAATGGTGATTTGCGTGATGATGCTCGTTTTGATCGTCCATCAGGTATAGCATATAATGAGCAAGAAGGGGCCTTTTATATAGGAGACCGAGAAAATCGCCGGATTCGCAAGATAGCGTTGGAAGAAATGGATGAAAGTAACCAAAATTAACCTGTGATAAAATGATAAATAAAATATTGTTAACATGTATGTTGCTTCTCTGTGTGACCTTTGGTGTGTTGGCGCAGGATATTCTTGAAGTAACGGGTGTAGTTGTTGATGGACAGAAAGCACCCATAGTTGGTGTCAGCATCTCAGTTAAGGATGTGCCTGGGTTGGGAACTACGACCGATAATAAAGGAAATTATAAAATTAAAGTTGAGCGTTATAAGACGCTTGTATTCTCATCTGTGGGGTATCAGAAACAAGAAGTACTAATCAAGGATACGCATGCTGTTAATGTGACATTGAAAGAATCTGAGACTAGTGTGCTCGAGGAAGTCGTGGTTACTGGTACGGGTACACAGAAGAAGTTGACATCGACCGCTGCAACGAGTAGTGTGGATCTAAACACGATGACAAAGAATCCAACTTCAAGTATAAGTAATGCCTTGATCGGGAATGCTCCTGGTGTGCTGGGGATGATGCAGTCGGGGCAGCCTGGAAGAAATATTACAGAGTTCTGGATCAGAGGTATTTCTACCTTCGGTGGCGGAGCGTCGGCTCTTATTCTGGTCGATAATATTGAGCGTGACATAAACGATATCAATATTGAAGATATTGAGACGATCAATATTCTTAAAGATGCAGCTGTAACTGCGATCTACGGTTCAAAAGGAGCAAACGGTGTTATATTAATCACCACAAAGAGGGGTAAAGATGGTAAGATCAGTATCAATTTTAAAGATGAAAATATCTACAATACCCGGACTATTACACCTGAGTTTGAAGATGGTATTACCTACGCAAATCTCCTAAATGAAGCGCGTATTACACGGAATTTTGAGCCTATTTATCAGCCAGAGGAGCTTGAAATCCTACGCTTGGGCTTGGATCCCGATTTATATCCAAATGTCAACTGGAAAGATCTATTGCTAAAAGATGGAGCGATGACTTATCGTGCCAATCTAAATATGACTGGTGGTGGGGCAACTGCCCGTTATTTTTTGTCCGGAAGCTACATTAATGAAGGGGGGATGTATAAAACGGATGAAACTTTGCGCAACGATTACAGTACAAATGCAAATTACAAAAGATATAACTACCGCTTAAACACCGATATTAACGTAACCAAAAGCACTGTGTTGAAAATTGGCGTTGCGGGCTCCCTCAATAAAAGAAATAGCCCCGGCTTAGGAGACGATGACTTTTGGGGTGTGCTCTTTGGTTATTCGCCAATTCGTACGCCTGTATTGTATTCGAATGGCTACGTGCCTGCTATTGGAGCTGGAAACCAAACCAATCCTTGGGTAGTTGCTACACAGACTGGGTACAATGAAACCTGGCAAAATAAGATACAGACAAACATTTCTATTGAGCAAAATTTTGACTTTATTACCAAGGGATTACGGTTTAGAGGAATTTTGGGCTACGATACAAATAATGACAATAATATTCAACGGCGCAAATGGCCGGAACAGTGGCGGGCCGAACGTGCACGAGATGAAAATGGCAATTTGATATTTACACATATTTCTGATCCGCACGAACTGTATCAGGCAAGTAGTGCTAGTGGTGAGCGTCGCGAGTTTTATGATATGATGTTCAATTATGACCGTAGTATTGGTGATCATAACATTGGTGCAGTTGCTCGTTTCACGCGTGATGCGCTTGTTCGTACAGTTGATCTTGGTGATGATATTAAAAATGGAATCGCAAAAAGGAATCAAGGGTTAGCTGGACGTCTGACTTATAATTGGAAATCACGCTATATTGCTGATTTTAATTTTGGGTATAACGGGTCAGAAAACTTTGCTCCAGGTAAACAATATGGCTTTTTTCCGGCTGTTTCAGCAGCATGGAATATCGGCGAGGAGCCTTTTGTAAAGGAAAATATCTCCTGGATGAATATGTTTAAGGTGCGTTATTCTTGGGGAAGAGTAGGTAATGATCAATTGGCTGGCGGTGTGCGCTTCCCTTATTTATCGACCATCTCGCAAGTAAATGGAGGTTATGACTGGGCTGATTATGGATTTGAACGCCCGTATCTAGCCATGAAATATAGTCAGGTGGCATCCCCTAATGTGACTTGGGAAATGGCTACAAAAAGGAATTTGGGATTTGATTTGGCGCTCTTTAAAGATAAGATTATTGCCAACTTGGATTTCTTCAATGAGCAACGTACCGGGATTTATATGGCCCGTAATTTTCTACCTGCGATGGTTGGACTAGAATCCGTACCAAGTGCTAACGTGGGAGCGGTGAAATCCAATGGTTTTGATGGTCGTTTAGAATACAAACAAAAGTTGGGGGAAGTAAATTTAACTGCCAGAAGTAATATTACGTATAGTAAGAACGAAATCACTGAGATTGATGAAGAAAATAATGTGTATGGCTATCAAAATCAAAAGGGATACCGCGTTGACCAAGCAAAAGGACTTATTGCGTTAGGCTTATTTAAGGACTATGATGATATACGAAATAGCCCAAAACAGGTATTCGGAACTTACCAGCCAGGAGATATCAAATATAAAGATGTCAACGGTGACGGTATTATAGATGATGGCGATCGTGTTGCGATTGGCGCAACGAGACGTCCCAATTTGATTTATGGCGTAGGATTGTCAGCGAGTTGGAAAAGTTTAGATTTTAGCGTCCATTTTCAAGGAGCGGGGAAATCAACTTTTTTCACCTATGGAAAAACTGTATATGCATTTAGTGAGGGAGAATGGGGGCAGGTGCTGAAAGGTGTGATGGGCGATAACCGTTGGATATCGGCAGACCTATCTGGCGACCCATCGACAGAAAATCCCAATGCCTCTTATCCAAGGTTGAGTTATGGTGCGAATCCCAATAATTTTAGAGAGTCAACTTTTTGGTTAAAAAATGGTCAATATGTTCGCTTGAAAACGCTCGATATTGGTTATACCTTGCCAAAAGCACTGACCAATCGAATTAAGACTAATAGCATTCGTGTTTTTTTTACGGGCTCGAATTTATTGACCTGGTCAAAATTCAAGCTTTGGGATCCCGAGTTAGCGACACCAAGAGGAGAGGATTACCCATTACCTAAATCGTTTACATTTGGCATCAATGTCAATCTATAAATTTAAAAAAGATGCAAAGAAAGAATCTATATATTGCGATGATGCTCGTATTTAGCGCAAGTGTTGTCTCGTCATGCAAAAAGGATTATTTAAAGTCCGATCAATATTTTAAGGATCGACTCAACATAGAGAAAACGTTTAAAAGTAAACTCTATTCTGAAGAATGGCTTGCACATGTATTTGAAGAATTCAGGGGCGAAAATGCCGATGTTGCGAGTAAGGGAAATACTCCACATTGTTTCGCGGATGATATGTATTATGGTGACCGGGATCGCGATTATGACCCTTCGAAAAATGAATTGTCCTACAACATGTTTAAAATGGGGCAGTACACCGAAAATGATAAGCAAGGAACCTGGACACAATCTTATCGCGGGATTCGCAATGCTTCGACCTTTATTCAGAATATTTATATGAATAACGAAATGTCTGCAGCTGAGATCTCCGATTATAGGGGGCAGGCACGTTTTGCAAGGGCTTATCTTTACTGGTTATTGCTCCGCAAATATGGTCCGGTGCCAATATTACCGGACGAAGGTTTGGATTATACCGATAGCTATGATGATCTGGCTATTCCGCGAAGTACGTATGAGGAATGTGCAACCTATATCAGCGATGAATTGTTGCAGGCTGCTAAAGAAATGGAATCCTTAGGGATGAAACGTGGGCAGGACGGTTCGGCAAGGCCAACTGTTGGCGCGGCTTTGGCTGCACGTGCTAAAGTGTTACTCTATGCCGCAAGTCCATTGGCGAATGGTAATAATTCCGGCTATGCGGCACTATTGGTGGATAAACAAGGTAAACGATTGCTTTCCGCAGAATTTAAGGAAGAAAAATGGGCAAAAGCTGCAGCAGCTGCACGAGATGTGATCGAATTGGGGCTATACAAACTTTATACAGCGCCCTTTCAGGAAACGGGAGATGATGCGACAGTTAAACCGCCTGAGGATCATAATTTTTCAGACAAAAGCTGGCCGGAAGGGTGGGCAAATATTGATCCCACGAAATCATATGCTCAAGTATTTGATGGCACATTATCGGCATCGGGCAATCCAGAATTAATCTTTACACGTGGCAAAAATCAACCCAATGAAGGAATTGATCAGATGGTAATCCATCAACTACCTCGTTCTGCAACAGGATGGAATACACATGGTCTTACACAGAAACTTGTCGATGCCTATTATATGAATGATGGAACAGATGTCCCGGGTAAGGATAAAGAAATAGGACGTGGAAATGGCTCCAATAGAAGTACAGGATATGTTACCCAAGACGATTATAATGCAAAAAAATATAGACCATTGCGTCCAGGTGTTTCTTTGCAATACGCAAATCGTGAGCCTAGGTTTTATGCATCTGTTTCGTATAGTGGTAGTTTTTGGACTTTGCTCAATGAAACCAAGGAAGAAAATCGCAACAAACAAATTTTTTATTATAGTGCAGATCCAAAAGGCAATGGCTTTAACTCGGCCAATGGATATTGGTTACGCACAGGATTTGGGGTTAAAAAATTTGTTCACCCAAGTGATACTTATGAGGGGGGTGTGGGATCGCGTGTCGTCCCCAAAGCAGAACCCGCGATCCGTTATGCCGATATACTACTGATATATGCCGAAGCATTAAATGAACTAAGTAGTTCTTTTACGATTCCGTCCTGGCGAGGTGGAAGTTATACGATAAACCGCGACATCGCTGAAATTAAAAAGGGTATTCAGCCTGTTCGCATCCGGGGTGGAGTTCCCGATTATTCCGCGAGTGTATACGGAAGTAAGAATGAATTACGTAAGTCTATAAAGCGTGAACGGTTTATAGAGCTTATGGGTGAGGGACAACGCTACTATGATTTGCGTCGTTGGATGGATGCTCCGGTTGAAGAAGCTTTGCCGGTTTATGGGTGTAATGTCTTGATGAATGAAAAAGAACGTGATCTTTTCTACCAACCAGTCGCGATTTGGACATTGAAAACGACCTTTGCGGATAAAATGTGGTTCTGGCCGATTAGCCATACGGAGCTTAAACGCAACAAGAATTTAACACAAAACCCTGGTTGGACCTATAACGATTAATCAACTATGCAATTTATGAAAAAGTCATCTATACAGCTTTTGTTCCTGATGGTATTATGTGTATGCTATGCATGCAACGATGAATGGAAAGAGGAACAATTTGAACATTACGTTTCATTTAAAGCCCCTCTGGAAAATGAGGGTGTCGCAAATATTTATGTCCGGTATAAAGAGGGGCAAAAAACTACATTTCTACAGCCGTTGGAAGTGAGTGGATCGACCACAAATAATACGGATCTTTCAGTACGTGTTGCGGTGGATCCCGATACATTGGGCATATTGAATTATGAACGTTTTCAGACCAGAGAAGATTTCTATTACAAGCAGTTGAATAATACGTATTTTTCTATCCCTGAGACCGTAAATATAAAGTCGGGGGAGAACACCGCGTTAATGGCTATCGATTTTTCGTTAAAAGGAATTGATATGGCCGAAAAATGGGTGCTTCCATTGACGATTTTGGAGGATCCCGCTGCTAAATACAAAATAAACCCTCGAAAATATTATAAGAAAGCATTACTGCGTATAAATCCTTTCAATAATTATTCAGGAACTTACAGTGGCACAGCCTTAAAAGTGGTGATGGATGGGCATGAAAGTGAGACTCCGATTGTCAAGAGCCAAATTAGAAGCTATGTAGTTGATGAAAATACAGTTTTCTTTTATGCAGGGAACATTGATGAAGATCGTAAAGACAGGAAGAATTATAAGGTCTTTGCAACGTTCAATGAAACTGGTGGGGTTACATTTCGGGCTGAAAATCCAAATATGAAATTTACTGTTAAAAAAGATGCAAGTTATACTGTTTCGGAACAGATGGATGCTGTACGTCCTTACCTATTGCATCGTTATATTACGGTAAATAATGTGGATTATGAATTTACGGATTATACCTTGGTTTCTACGACAGCTATTAAGTTCAAGGTTTCGGGCTCATTGATCTTGGAACGGCAATTGAATACGCAGATTCCTGACGAAGATCAGTCCATAGAATGGTAATTTCTACAAACCATTTGTAAGACTATTGGTTATATCTATGATATAAAAATAGTTTTATGATTGGAATAGTAGGTGGACTAGGCCCTTATGGCGGCTTGGATATTACGAAGAAAATTATAGATGAGACGGCGGCAAGATCCGATCAGGAACACTTGCCGCTCTTGTTATTCTCATGTCCAAATTTAATCTCTGACCGAACGGCGTATTTATTGGATAAATCCAATGTTAATCCCGGTAAGGCTATCGCTGCAATTTTAAGACAACTTGAAATGGCCGGAGCGACCATTGCGGCGATTCCGTCCAATACGGCACATGCAGAACCAATTTTTTCTGTTGTTCAAGATGAGATGGCTCGTATGGGGAGCACATTGAAGCTATTGCATATCGTCTATGAAACTGTCCGATTTGTAGACGAAAACTATCCCGACACGACAGTCGGGATTTTGTCTACCGCAGGAGAACAGATCTGCAGTTTATATCGGGAAGCATTTATTCGAAAAGGTTTCGTTGTTGTCGAGCCGGAAGGATCGCAGCAAGAGAAGGTAAATAATGCAATCTATGATGAGGATTATGGAATAAAGGCCCAACCCGTACCGATTGCGAATAAAGCAAGGGAAGATCTATTGTTGGTCATGGATGATCTGAAAAAGAAAGGAGCGCAGGTCATTATTTTGGGTTGTGCAGAGTTACCTTTGGCTATCCCTGAACGGGATTACAATGGGATGACTATCATAGACCCGAATAGAATTCTCGCGCGTGCACTTGTTTACGCGCTAGCTCCGGATAAATTAAAGCCACTGTAGTCCTCTCTTTTGACAAATTGTCAGATTTTGGGTTTATATTCCTGTTGGTATGGGTTTTGTCCTTGATAGTTAGAAGCTTATGCAGTAAGGAGGATAACATGCAAAAGATTATACATCGGGAAAGCGATCGTGGTCACGTCGATTTCGGCTGGCTGAAAAGTGCGCATTCATTCAGTTTTGGACAGTATCTTGATCCCGAAAGGATGAATTTTGGTGCACTGAGGGTATTGAACGATGATCAGGTGGAAGGTGGTCAAGGTTTTGATCGGCATGGACACGACAATATGGAAATTGTTAGCATACCACTGGAGGGGGAACTGGCACATCAGGATAGTATGGGCACTGGCCGTACGATCCAAACAGGAGATGTGCAGATTATGTCTGCAGGTACTGGGGTGCAGCACGCCGAGTTTAATAACGATCAGAAGAATCTTGTTAAATTTCTACAAATTTGGGTAATCCCCAACGAAATAGGGTTGGAGCCCAGATACGATCAGAAATCCTACCTTCAGTTGGATCGGCACAATAAATTTGCAACGATTGTTTCGCCGGATAAAATGGACCACAATGCTGTACATATACATCAGGATGCATATTTTAACTTGGCAGACATCGAGGCGGGTAAAAAGATAGAATATACTATTCATTCGGAGCAAAATGGGCTTTATCTTTTTGTTTTGGAAGGAAAGATCGCCGTAGCAAATGAAATGCTATCAAGAAGGGATGCCATTGGTTTATACGAAACAGAAAAAATAGCGCTTGAAGCTTACTATGATACATCATTACTGCTAATTGAAGTACCAATGTATTAGGTCGAAGAAAAGCTATTCTTTAATAGGGAGATCATTTGATAGATCTCCCTATTTTTCTTAAATTGGATGAAGAAGAAATAAACTCATGGATAACCTATTACAACCTTTCGAATCGCGTGACGTTTTACTTATCATGTTATCAGTCTTAATAGGTCTGCTGATTGGGATTGAACGTGAATATCGCAATAAATCCGCGGGTTTGAGGACGTTTATATTGGTGAGCTTTGGATCTTGTCTTTTTACTATTCTTTCATTAAAAATTGGATTGGCAAATCCAGATCGATTGGCGGCAAACATTATTACCGGTATTGGTTTTCTAGGAGCAGGCGTGATTTTCAAAGAAGACAATAAAGTAAGTGGTATAACGACCGCTACGACAATTTGGGCTGCAGCTTCTTTGGGCATGTGTGTTGGTGCTGGATATATATTTTTAGCGTTTATTGGTGTAGGCTTGGTTCTGATGATTTTAGCGCTGCTAACTTATTTGCAAACCTATATTGACAATTATCACAAGATAAAAGACTATGAACTGCAGACCTCATCTGAGGCAGATTTTGAACATACCGAGCAGTTAATCAGACGGATGGGTTTTAAGGCTGTCATTGTAAGTCAACGCTATAACAAAGAAAGTTTGAATACCATTTGGCGATTGACGGGAAATGTGACCAAACATCGGGAGTTTGTAGAAACAGTGCGCCGTGATAGGCAGGTCGTGGCTTATCAATATTAGCAAGCTTTAGGATGAGCTAAAATGTATTAGGAAATGATGTCTATATTATGAGTACAGTTAAAATTGAAAAAGGACAGGCTTTTTGGTTAACGGATCCCCAGGAACATGACTTCCCCGCAGCTTACGATTATTTGGAGCTTTTATTTGTTCCGGAAGAATGTAAGGCCTTTGTTGACAAACTTAGAGGAGCAACTACGATAAAAAAGAAATCCAAGGATATTTTGCGGGCTAGTGCACTTCCGCTGCTTCCTGATACCAATCGCCACGTCAAGGAAAATCTAAGAAAGATCAAGAAGAAGGAAAAGTTATCTCCAATTCTGTTGGTTCGGGCAAACGGGAAACTTATCATAGCAGATGGTTACCACCGCTTATGTGCCAGTTATTATTTTACCGAGGATCTTGATGTGCCTTGTCGTTTGGTTTAACTATTCGTCATCATCCGTTTCCTGAGCAGGGGATATTTTCTGTAATAAACTGTTTACCTCGTCCTCCGTTGCTGTTAACTTGGCTTTGCAGACTTGAATGAGGTCGGAAGCCCTTTTGATTTTTCCCGCGAGCTCATCAATATTTGTTGTGCCATTTTCAATTTCTCTTACGATTGTTTGCAACTCGTTAAAGGCATCTGTATAGGTATAATTCTGTTCCATTATGATATGATTTCTTTAAAATTTTGTGTAACGATGGCCAACTTAAACCTGGTTCGCATCCAAACCTTCTTTCGGAGATTTATCCGTTACAGTACTGGTAAGTTCGCCATATTCGAGTATCGTCTGTATCACATCGCCCGGTGATACCTGTGTCACCGACTGCAGTAGTTTTCCGTTAACCTTAGTAATTGAAAAACCTTGTTTCAATAACCGAATAGGATCAGAGAGTTGAATAATTCGCTCAGTATGAGCCAAAGCCGTCTTGTGCTCGTAAAGCCGTAATTTTATCAAGGAGTTCAGCTCATGTTGAAATTGCTGAACAGCGGCTCTCGAGGTCTGAATTTCCCTTTTGCCAATCCATTGTATATGTGTTGCGAGCTGAGATAGTACATTGCGCTCTTCTTTAAAACGAGTAAGAATGAGTTGCTGTATACTTTCCGCTGCCTTATCAACCGGAATAGCAAAGTTATGAAACTTCTGAATCAGAAAATCGGCTAGCTCACTGGGAGTGATGGCGTTTTTATAGGCGACCATTTCGCTAACCGTGTAATTCGTCGAATGTCCAATGCCCGTCAATACAGGGATTGGGAAAATAGCGATAGCACGTGCCAATAAGTAGTTGTTATAACTGGAAAGCCCAACCTCACCACCCCCTCCACGTATGATGGCGACGACATCGTACTTGTCGATTTTTTCAGCAATAACTGCAAGCTGATTGATAATAGAAGGCACTGACTTGTCTCCTTGTAATAATGCCGGAAAGAGCGTGCATTCTATGCGGTAACCCCAAGGGTTTTGATTAATAATTTTGTAAAAATCAGAAAGTCCCTTACTTGTTTCTACTGAAATAATCGCCAATCTTTTGGGAACCACCGGAAAGCCCAGTAATTTATTGGACTCATATATGCCCTCTGCTTTCAGCTTTCGGATACTGTCTAACTTCTCCTTTTCAAGTTCACCTAAGGTAAAAGTCGGATCAATATCAACAATGCGCAAACTTAATCCGTACATGGGATCATAGGAAATACTTGCCTGAAATAACATCGTGATCCCTTCTCGCAAAGGTTCTTGGGCGACTTTAAGAAAATTGTTGTTGATACGATTGTAATCAGCTTTCCATAAGATGGACCGAATTTCAGCGACAATTTTACCATCCTGTTTTTCAACCAGTTCAGGGTAACAGTGGCCAGAATGCGTATAATGATTGAGCTTGTTCATTTCTGCTTTGATCCAGTACAAACTCTTATACCGCTCTGCAAGTGTCTTTTGGATACTGCGGCTGACTTCCAGCAAGGAAAATATTGTTTTATCTTGAATCAATTCTGGCATTAGTCAAACTTACAGAAAAAACCTTCATGATGCAATCCGGAGATGGTTGAATCTGCTATGACCAAAGGGAGACAGAATTTATTAATCCCGATAGTCAAGTCGAGTAACAAAATTGATTTTTTTTCGAGCGAGCATATTCCTTCGTTATTTAATTCGTATTTTTATTTGATAGAACCTAAAAAACGATAAAAGCAGAATGAAAAAACGATTTTTTGGGGCTTTATTTGCAGGTTTGTTCTGTATTAGCCCCCTGTTTGCTCAATATAAGTCTACGATTAAGAACGAAACGATACTGTTTAATAACCTCGATCAGTTGCTACCTTTAGAAAACCTGGATCAACTTCGTATTGCAGTTGTCGTTCCTAACGCTGCAAAATATGCGATGTTCACAGAACAGTTGGCCCGCTATGCAAACACCAAAATCTTTGATTTTAATAAATTTGATGAGGACATCAAATATTATAACACCATTATTGTGGCTGGAAAAGAAGATGACTTAGATGCAGATTGTCTAGCACAGTTGAAGCAGGCCGTATTAAACAATAAAAAAGTTATCCTTTGTCATTTTTTTGAAAATGAAAAGAGCAAAAAGAGTTTATCGGAGCATTCACAGTCTGATTTGATCGAATTACTTGCTCCTTTTTCAGAGATTGGACAGCGTCAGATGGCAATGTCTATTTTTGGTGGGATTCCTATCACTGCGGGTCATGCCAAAACCACACAGACAAGGCTGCAATATGGCGCGGCATCAAGTTCTAATCTGAACCTGACCAAATTGACGAAGAAAATTGATGCCATTGCACAAGAAGCTATTGATAAGCAAGCAACACCGGGAGCTGTTGTCATGATCGTGAAAGACGGGCAAGTACTTTTGGAGAAATCTTACGGATTTCACACATATTCCAAAGATATTCCCACAAAAACAACTGATATTTTTGATCTCGCATCTGTCAGTAAGATTGCCGGTACTACTCCTGTAATTATGCGGCTTACCGAGCGGAATATTATTAATTTGGATAGTACCATGGGACATTACCTATGGCAGGCAAAGTATACCAATAAAAAGGATATCAAGCTTCGTTCCGTCATGTTGCATGAAGCAGGATTTACACCTTTTATTCCCTTCTATAAATATCTGAAAGCTGGAGACGTTGTTTCAGTCCGCGATGATAACCATCAAGTAAAAATGGCCGACAATAGCTATATTCTCAACAATTATTACCGCGATTTCATGTGGCCCGAGATGCTAAAATCACCTGTAAAACCCACTGGAAATTATGTTTATAGTGATATCAGTATGTACGTGATGAAGGAAGTTGCAGAACATCAGACCGCCGAACCTCTGCAAGATTATGTGCAGGAGAACTTTTACAGGCCATTGGGGATGACGCGTGCGGGTTACCTTCCCCGAGAGCGTTTTGCAAAGGATGAAATCGTTCCTACCGAACAGGATACCTCCTTTCGGAAAATATTGCTAGAAGGCTATGTCCACGATCAAGGTGCAGCAATGGCTGGCGGTATTGCCGGGCATGCCGGATTATTTGCTACCGCAAATGATTTGGCAATCTATGGTCAACTGTTATTGAATAGAGGAGAGTACGGGGGGGAGCGCTACTTTAAAACTGAAACAATAGATTTATTTACCTCCAGGCAATCGACAAGCAGTCGTCGGGGCTTAGGTTTTGACCGTTGGGATCCAAACCCAAAAAATGAATATCCATCTAAGTTAGCGAATAGCTCTGTATTTGGACATACTGGCTATACAGGAACATGTATCTGGATTGATCCGCAGAATCAACTGATCTATATCTTTTTGTCTAATCGCGTACATCCTCAGGTGAGTACCAAGCTGTTGGACCTGAATATCAGAAGCAGGATTCAGGACGCTATTTATGAAACGATCAATGAAAGTCAAAAATGATAAAAGGCCTGCTATTACTTGGACTAGCAATGACGACACTCAACAATGTCGGATATAGTCAAGACTATAAACAGATACACCAAGATTTGGTGGTCGTCGACGGACACAATGATGTGATTTACGAATCCATTTTCCAGGGGAAAAATATTGGTCAGCGAATAAGTTCGGGAGCTACTGATTTACCGCGACTGCGGGAGGGAGGTGTCGATGTGCAGGTATTTGCTGTGTGGTCTGATGATGCGAAGTGGAAATCCGGGGCATTTAAGCACGCCAATGACCAGATAGATGCATTGGAAAAGATGATTGCGGCGAACACCGATAAAATAAGTTTGGCAAAATCTTCACGTGATATCGATTCGATCTTAAAAACGGGGAAAATAGTCGCTTTGATTGGGGTTGAAGGCGGAAATATGATTGAGGGAAGTGTTGATCATTTAATGCGACTCTATGAGCGTGGTGCCAAATACCTCACTTTGACCTGGAACTACAATTTGTCCTGGGCGAGTTGTGCTGCAATGGAGTCAGGTCGTATGAATCCCAAGGATAAAGGGTTGACGGCAAAAGGTCGAGCAATTATCCGGAAGATGAACGAATTAGGGATGATGGTTGATCTGTCCCATGGAGGAGAGCAGACTTTCTATGACGTGCTGGCGATAACGACCAAACCGATCTTGGTTTCCCATAGCAACGCCTATGAATTATGTCCACATTTCCGCAATTTGAAAGATGCACAATTGGAAGCTTTGAAAAAAAATGGGGGCGTTGTTGGTGTCAATTTTTATTCAGGTTTTTTGGATCCATCCTACGAAACAAGGCTTAAGGATTTGTATGTGGGTAAATTTGGTGATAACGGGGATACAAAATTGAGTACTTGGTCTATGTATGAAAAGTTGCCAAAAGAACTTCAACGGCAAGCCGATGCTCCACTGTCGAAATTATTGGATCATATCGACTATTTGGTCAAAAAAGTGGGTATTGATCATGTTGCTGTAGGCTCGGACTTCGATGGCATAGAATCCTCACCCCAAGGTCTGGAAGATGTTTCTAAATTTCCGCTACTGACCAAAGCGCTGTTGGAGAGAGGTTATACAAAAACGGATGTTGCGAAGATCATGGGACAAAATTTCTTGCGGATCTTAAAAGAAAATGAAGAATAAACACTTCGGTTTTTTTTAAGGTTTGTCAGTAAGGTTCCAGTATACACGCAGCAGTGTTGACTTATTGTTAAAATAGTGATGTGGTATCTAGTAATGTAATATACTGTATATTGACTTAAGCCGCCATAGAAGTAGCATTATGGAAAGGCTGATCAGTCCTTGCGTAATATCCTGGGTAATATAATACGTATGGGGCATGATATTACGCTTTTAACAGCTATAAATTTGTAATTTCGTAGCATGGCAAAATCAAAATCAGCATACTTCTGTCAAAACTGTGGCTACGAATCTCCCAAATGGATGGGACAATGCCCTTCTTGCAAGCAATGGAATAGTTTTGTTGAGGAAGTCGTCGAAAAGACGAGTTCAAAAGTGCCCGAATGGCGTAGTTCTACCACAGGCGGAAGCACGAAAAGAGCGAATAAAGCTGCAATCATTCACGAGATTGTCTATCAGGATGAATTACGGATATTGACTCCTGATCAGGAGTTTAACCGGGTTCTTGGTGGTGGTATCGTTCCGGGTTCATTGGTACTTATCGGAGGCGAACCTGGTATTGGGAAGTCTACGTTGATGTTACAGCTCGCTTTGTCGATTCCACAAGTCAAGACACTTTATATTTCTGGGGAGGAAAGCGAACAGCAAATTAAGATGCGGGCAGAGCGATTGTCACAATCTTCTAAAGCAAATTGTTATATCCTTACCGAGACATCTACTCAAAATATTTTCAAGCAGATCGAGACGGTACAGCCGAACGTCATTGTAATAGATTCTATACAGACTTTACATTCCGCACAAATTGAATCGGCACCAGGGTCGGTTTCTCAGGTACGCGAATGTACCGCAGAATTGCTGCGGTTTGCAAAGGAAACCAGTACACCAGTTTTTATTGTAGGGCATATTACCAAGGACGGATCTATTGCAGGCCCCAAGGTTTTAGAACATATGGTGGATACGGTGCTTCAATTTGAGGGTGATCGTCATCATGTATACCGAATTTTACGGGCCGTAAAGAATCGTTTTGGATCTGCTTCAGAACTCGGTATTTATGAAATGCAGGGGTCGGGATTGAGGGAAGTGTCAAATCCTTCGGAGATTATGATTTCCCAGCGCGATGAACCTGTTAGTGGCGTTTCCATTGCGGCGATGCTCGAAGGAGTGCGCCCTATGATGATTGAAGTGCAGGCACTGGTGAGTAATTCGGCGTTTGGAAATGCTCAGCGCTCTTCTACAGGTTACGATACGAAGCGATTAAATATGCTGCTGGCTGTTTTGGAGAAACGCTTTGGCTTTAGGTTAAGTGCACAGGATGTGTTTTTGAATATTGCCGGTGGGTTGCGTGTTGAAGATCCTGCGATTGATTTGGCTGTTGTTGTTGCAATTATTTCTTCACAACAAGATATCGCGATTCGATCCAATCTGACTTTTGCCGGTGAGGTTGGTTTATCGGGTGAGATAAGGGCCGTAAATCGCATTGAACAGCGTATACAGGAGGCCGAGAAGTTGGGCTTTGATGGTATTTTTATTTCTAAATTCAATACCAAAGGATTGGATGCTAAAAAATATAATATTGCCATTCGTCCGGTTGCCAAATTGGAGGACATCTTCAGTGCTTTGTTTGGCTAAGCGAGAAAAAGGGGTAATCAATCGTTTAATATCCTAATTTACTGGGATCATCTTAAAATAGATTTTTTCAGAAAAATGGCCTTCTTCAAAGAATAAAAATAAAAAGACCATGCTTTTACTAAAACATGGTCTTTTTTATGGATCGTCTATAGTTTACTTTTTCAAGACTTCTTTCAATTTCGCGCGTAAAGCATCACCATGTAAATTCTTGGCGACGATTTTCCCATTAGGATCGATCAGTACATTCTGAGGAATAGATTTTACGCCATATAATGTTCCGACATCATTTTGCCAACGTTTGAGATCCGAAACATGACGCCAGTGCAATTTATCTGCATGGATGGCTTTAATCCAAGAATTGCGATCCTTATCAAAGGATATACCCAATATTTCAAAGTTTTCACCTTTAAATTGTTGGTATGTTTTTACAAGATCTGGGCTTTCGACACGGCAATCCGGGCACCAAGATGCCCAAAAATCAAGGAGAACATACTTTCCTTTAAAGTCCGAAAGCTTTACAGGGTTACCAGTAGTATCATTTTGCGTAAACGCGGGAGCTGTTTTTCCAATTTGAACCGTTTCCAACGTATTTAAGTAGTCTTGGAACTCTTTTCCTTCACTTGAATTCTTGACATTTTTACTCAAGGTATTATAAAGCGCTTGAAGCTCGGGGTATACAGGGTCATAACCGCCGACTCTACGCAAGTCAACCAATGTCGAGATTGAATCCGGAGCGGCCTTAACGCGTGCAATATACTCCTCTTTGGTAAGTTCTTTTTTTTGTGCAGAACCAAAGAATGGCAGAACTAAAAAAAGTAGTGTGATGTATTTTATCATGTTATTATTCTTATATATATTTACAAATATAAGAAAATCCACTAATTTAGTAGATTAATAAAATGTCAAAAAATGAACTTCAACCTAACTTCTAAACTTCCACATGTCGGCACGACGATCTTTACCAAAATGACGATGCTTGCCAATGAGCAGCAAGCCTTAAATCTGTCGCAAGGTTTTCCTGACTTTGAGACCGATCCGAAGTTGGTTCAATTCGTGTCTAAGGCAATGGAACAGGGGCATAACCAATATGCGCCAATGATTGGGGCACAGGCATTACGTGATACTATCGCTAAAAAATATCGTGAAGTTTATGACGTGGCGGTTGATGCAACAGCAGAGCTTACTGTGACATCTGGCGGTACACAAGCAATTTTTACAGCTATTGCCACAGTTGTTAATCCACAGGATGAGGTTATTATCTTTGAACCGGCATACGATTGTTATGCGCCGACTATCGAATTGTTCGGCGGTAAAGTTGTTCCCGTGCGATTATTGGCTCCTGATTTTCAGATTGACTGGGATTACGTAGCTACGTTAGTTAATTCCAAAACCCGTTTAATAATCATCAATAATCCGAATAATCCAACAGGCAAAGTACTTGGTAGAGAAGAATTGATTAAACTTGGGGATTTGTTATCAGGTACCAACGCATTGTTGCTGAGCGATGAGGTATACGAGCATATTGTGTTTGACGGAGCTTCCCCGCAATCGGTACTGGAAATACCCACTTTGCGGGAGCGAAGTTTTGTTATTGCTTCCTTTGGAAAGTTGTTGCATACCACGGGTTGGAAGATTGGTTATTGCATTGCCCCGCCGCAATTAACTCAAGAATTTAGAAAGGTACATCAATTCAATGTATTTAGCGTAAATACGCCCATGCAATTCGCTATTGCAGCATATCTGGAGGATATAAGTTATGTCAAAGGCCTATCGTATTTTTTTGAGCGGAAAAGGAATTTGTTGAAGGACGGATTAAGGGGATCCCGGTTTAAGATTCTTCCTTGCGAAGGAACTTATTTCCTTAATATAGATTATAGTGCTATCAGTCAGGAGAAAGAATTTGAGTTTGCTTGTTTGTTAACCAGGCAACACAAAATTGCAACAATCCCACTTTCGGCGTTCTATAAAGAAGCTACAAATCAACAAGTTTTGCGGGTCTGTTTCGCTAAAAAGGATGAAACGCTATTAAAAGCCGTCGAGATTTTGAATAAGGTATAATCGTATTATTGACCTAAAAGAATAGCTAAAAGGTTTTATTTAAAATATTGCTAAGAAAGAACCACTTTATTAAAATTTTACTTCAACTTGAGGTACTAATTTTATAAATTTGTAATTCACGTTTATCAACATACCCATAAAATGGCTAGATTAAATTTATTGGAAGAAACGCGCTTCGAAAAAGTCCCTGTGAGCGTCTATCCAGATCAAAATTCAGCTTCGAAAAACGTTGCAAATCGTATTGCTGAAATTATTCGTGCAAAGCAAGAGAAAGGTGAGAAAGCTGTTCTGGGCCTTGCTACCGGTGCCACACCGGTAAAAGTCTATCAAGAATTGATTCGTTTGCATAAAGAAGAAGGTTTAAGCTTTAAGAACGTGATTACCTTCAATCTTGACGAATACTACCCTATGCAACCTGATGCTGATCAGAGCTATGTAACCTTTATGAACAAAAACTTGTTCGACCACGTAGATATTGATGCAGCCAATGTAAATATTCCAGATGGTACCTTAGCTTCTGATCAAGTAAATGCATTCTGTGAGGCGTACGAACAGAAGATTACGGCAGCAGGAGGTTTAGATATTCAATTACTAGGTATTGGCCGTACAGGCCATATCGGATTCAATGAGCCAGGTTCTGCACCTAACTCAGGTACACGTGTCGTAACGTTGGACGATTTAACTCGTCGCGATGCTTCCCGTGCTTTTGGTGGAAAAGAAAATGTACCAACAAAAGCGATTACCATGGGTGTAGGTACAATTTTCAAAGCGAGAGAGATTATTTTGATGGCTTGGACCGAAACAAAGGCTGAGATCATTAAAAAAGCAGTTGAAGGTGAAATCTCCTCAGAGATTCCTGCAACTTATCTACAATTATCGGATAACGTTGAATTTATTCTTGATGAAGCTGCTGCTTCATTGTTGACACGTTTTGATCTTCCTTGGTTAGCTGAAGATGTTACTTGGACACCTTCGTTAATTAAAAAAGCAGTTGTTTGGTTAGCTTTAGAGATCAAAAAACCAATCCTGAAACTTACCGACGAGGATTATAATGCACACGGAATGGCGAAGTTGGTTACAGAAACCGGTCCGGCATATAATATCAACATCCGTATATTCAACGAACTTCAACATACGATCACGGGATGGCCGGGAGGTAAACCCAATGTTGACGATTCACAACGTCCTGAGCGTGCCAATCCAGCGAAGAAAAATGTGATTGTATTTTCTCCACACCCGGATGATGATGTCATCTCGATGGGGGGTACATTTATTCGTCTGGCAGACCAAGGACACAATGTCCATGTTGCTTATCAAACTTGTGGTAATACAGCTGTTTGGGATGATGATGTGGTACGTTATCTGGAGTTTGCTGAAGATTTAGCAAAACAAATAGGGGCAGAGGCGGAAGCTTCTCAGATCGGTCGAATTTATGATGAGGAAAGAGCAATTTTTGCGACAAAAAAACCAAATCAGATCGATACTGAACTTGTCCGTAAAATCAAAGCATTGATCCGTAAGGGTGAGGCGATCGCAGGAGCTCGTTTGGTTGGTTTGCCAGATGAAAATATCCATTTCCAGGATTTACCCTTCTATGATAGACAGAAGTTTTCAAAAAATGTATCTTTTGAAGATGATATTCAACAAACAATGGAATTGTTGCGTCAGGTAAAACCACATCAGGTATTTGCTGCAGGTGACTTTGCTGACCCACATGGTACGCATAAAGTATGTTTCGATATCTTGTTTGAAGCATTGAGCAGATTGAGCAAAACAGATGAGTGGACCAAAGATTGTTGGTTGTGGTTATACAGAGGAGCATGGCATGAATACCCAATCCACGAGATCCAAATGGCCGTTCCATTATCTCCACAAGAAGTTTATCGCAAACGTTTAGCCATCTTCAAACACCAATCTCAAAAAGATTTACCTGTATTCCCTGGAGATGATCCACGTGAATTCTGGGTCCGTGCTGAAGACCGTACAAGCGAAACCGCAGCTTTATATGACCAATTAGGTCTTGCAAATTATGAAGCTATTGAAGCGTTCGTAAGATGGAAATTTGACTAGAATAATTGTCTGACTATAAAATAACTGTCTGACGACATAAAAAAGTCCTGAGCCACTTAAAAAAATTAGGACTTATAAAAATAGGGCTGCCCAATCTTGGACAGCCCTATTTTTTTTCTATTTGTCACGATCAGCCCGAGTGTCGTTTCGAATAGCCAATTCTTAAAGTGATCGAAATTACTTTAAGATAGCTTCGTGCTTTGCTATTATTAACGCCAATAGTATCCATCATTTTGAATCCCGATATTAATAGCTAATCACATCACCTGATCGTCCTCTCGCATCAAATACCTTAAATAAGTATTTCTTTCCAGTTTGGAATGGTATTGGACCGTTCACAAGTTTAGATTTCAAAGTTGGCGTAGTGCCGTTTTCGCTATAGTAGACTTTAAAACCGGGATAATCGGTATTGATAAGGAGTTGGCTACCTTCTTTCTTGATTCCTATTTTAGGAAGTCGATAGGTATAGCCTCCATTTACCCTATCCAGTTTTCTCAATTCATCCTCACCTAATTTTTTGATAAAGGAGGTATATGATTTACGGTAAATGGCCTCGTTAAAAGAATTTCCTTTTTCCCAGGTTTGTTCGGGTGCCCACGCGCGGTCAGCAATCGCTATTAAACGTGGAAATATCATTTCCTCAAGACGTTGGTCAGTAGATACCTTTTCTGCCCATAAGGCCCCTTTGATACCGAGGAGGTTTTTCTTCCCTTCCGCTGTAAGCTGTTCTTTATTGGTGTATGCCTCAGGCCTAAGATCTTTTCCTGTGTCATCCTTGCGCAGATTGATGAAGAAATTTTCAGGAGAAAACGAATAAGTTCTATTCAAATTAACCGTACCAACCCAACTGTGTCCTGGATCAGCAAAATCACGGTCCCAAGACATATCCAGGTAGTTGTTTGCAGCACTCGTATAAACAACTTTATATCCTGCATTTGCCAATCGATAAGCGAGGTCTTCCTGTCCTTGTCCAGGGAGATTGTTCCATACGTTCAAATGGATGTCGGATTTTCCTAGATCGGCATTTACAACCATGCCTTTTCCTTTATTGCGCATACCCATTTCTTCCCATCCAGACATCGTCAGCCCTTTTTCTTGAACAAGGGTATTAATTTTGGTAATATACAGTGGCCATACGTCGAGTACATTGGCGATATTATTTTCCTTCATAAAGGCCAATACCTTTGGCGATTTTTCCCAAACACCACTTGGCGTCTCGTCGCCTCCCAAATCGATAATTTTCAACGGAACCCCAGCCTGATCATGCATCGCTTTGATTTCATCGATCACCTTGCTCAGGAAGTGATAGGTTGAAGGTAGGGCGGGGTTCATGACATTGTCATTCCAGTTTTGTGCAGAATTGTAAACGGATTTGTCCTCTGCATCGTCCAGCAAGAATTCCTCTGCCTTTTGTTTATCGCCAAGGTTTGAATAATGTACAAAACGCGCACGCATTGCTTTGATTGCAGCACGCGCATGACCAGGAGTTTCGACCTCGGGTATGACATCGATGTGTCTTGCCTGTGCATATTTTAAAATTTCGATATAGTCAGCAACACTGTAGAATTGATGCGATTTGGCTGTCGCTCCAGAACCATAAGCAGACTGTATAGCCTTTCCATCTTCAAAATTAGCCGAACGGTTGGCTCCGATGGCCGTTAATTCGGGTAGGGTTGGAATTTCCAATCGCCAACCTTCGTCGTCAATGAAGTGGAAATGGAACTTGTTCAACTTGTAAGAAGCCATGAGATCCAATATTCTTAAAACCTCGGCTTTGCTATGGAAATTACGGGCAGCATCCAGCATAAATCCACGGTAACCATAGCGCGGGCTATCTTCAATGTTGCCGAATGGTAATGTGATCGATTTTATGCCTTTGTTCCATTGACTGTGATTGATCAACGATTTTAACGATTGTATGGCATAAAATGCACCAGCTTTATCAGAAGCCTCTATTCGTATACCTTTAGCACCAATCGTCAAGTGATAGGATTCGGGCTTTAAGTTGTTTGTTTTGACAATTTCAATGCCGCCTTGTGGACTGGATGAAGCTGCTAGCTTAACGCCTGAATAGCTGTTCAGGAAGTCTGTCAGAAAGACTCCTTCGCTAGCAAATTCATGGTCAACAAACAGTTTTGTATCTGTCGATAGGTTGAATTTTTCATTATTATTGATGCTGATATTGCTTGGTAAAGGGATGATATGCTGTGCTGCTATACCCTCTACCAGCTTATTTTGATCGTATTTATAAGCAAAGTAATCTGTTTTTTCAGCGTCGGACTGGGGAGCAATTTTAGCCGCAGCATAATCCGAAATATTTGTTGCAAGCCCAGTTTTATTATTTTTTAGGTATAGACCAATTGGTCCATCCGTATAATTGACCAGTCCAGTCGTGATAAAATCGATGTGGACTGTATCTTGCGCATTTAATAAAAAGTTATTTTTCTTAAAGCTAACCTGAAAGAGATCTCCGTTTCGGTGGTCTATCGCAAAACGTTTGTCGACCTTATCGGGATCAATAGAGCGAATAAAATTAAACCAGAGGCTCCAGTCGTTGAGTTGAACAGCGCTTTTTCCTTTGTTTTTTAAAATTAGGGTGGATACCGGATTTTTACGGATATTCTGTCCGTCTTTGACCTTCCAGGTGAGTTGCAGTTGATCTGCAATAGCACTCGATTTCTGGGCATAGGCTTCCTGACTTAATAAAGCCAAGCCTAGTCCGGCATAGAGTAGCGGTTTTTTGATTTTTTTAAAATTAGTCATGTTGGTTACTTTTTCAATGACTCTAAATATAGCTATTCTAGAGGGGTTTATGATCTATTTCAAAAAAAATGAATAAAAAAAAGATAAAAATTTTGACACTTTTATAAATATTTCTATATTTGCACACCGAAACAGAAAAAGGCCCGTTCGTCTAGGGGTTAGGACGCAAGATTTTCATTCTTGAAACAGGGGTTCGATTCCCCTACGGGCTACAGATCTAAAAGTCAAAACGTACAAAAGCCTGCAAATTAAGCGTTTGCAGGCTTTTTTGTTTTTCAGTATCTACAAAACTTACACGAATTCCCAATAAAAAAGTGAGTCAATCAGTGAGTCATTTTCGCTCATTTACCTACTCACTGAAATGATGATAACACCCTTATAATCAAGATTTTTAAAAATCAAACATCTTGATCCGTTTTAGTTGCAAGGCTAATTTTGTTTCACTTAAATGATGTTGTCATGAGTACAAATTATTCCTTGCTCTTCTATCTGAAGAAACCAAAAAATTATGTTAGTGGCCCCAAGCCAATCTACATGCGAATTACCGTATATGGTATCCCAAAAGAAGTCTCCACGGGACGTGAATGTGAACCATAAAAATGGAATTCAAAAGGCAACCGGGTAAAGGGTACGATCGAAACTGTCAAGACCCTGAACAGCTATCTTGATACCCTCGTAACTAAAATAAGTACGATCCATACCGCTATGAAGGCTGCCGCAGAGGAAATCACAGCGGAATCGATCAAACTTAAGTATCAGGGAAAGGATACTAAATGTAAAAATTTCTTAGATGTGTTCAGGGAGCATAATATGCAGATGAAAGCGCTTTTGGGTAATGGATTCAAACCTAATACGCTCAAAGGTTATAAAACCTCGCTTTCACATGTTATCGTATACCTAGAGAAGGAATTTAGTGTCGAAGATATTGACACTAGGAAGATTGATCATGGTTTTGTAACCGGATACGAATTCTTTCTGCGTGCTACAATGGGCTGTTCAGCCGTATCAGCTGCAAAATACATGAAACATCTTCGCAAAATAGTCAAGATCTGTATTGCACATCGCTGGATCACCGATGATCCATTCGCATTTTATAAGATCAAGGCGAAAGCTAAAGAGAAGGAGTTTCTGACAGATGCGGAACTGCGGAGAATAGAGGAAAAGTTGTTCAAGATACCAAGGCTAGCACATGTGCGTGATATCTTTGTCTTCTGTTGTTACACTGGACTTTCCTATGCAGACGTGAAGAAATTGAAATGGACAGACATTGGTGAGGGAGTAGACGGAAAACTCTGGTACAGGGAACCATACTTTTAATAAGGTTCGGGAATTTTCGGTATAAATGGAAAGAATCTGTTGTGGAGATCCTGCGCTCATAACGCTTGACCAGAAGCCTCTGCTCACCCAATAGTTCAAATAATGCATCCCTACCAATCTTTATATTATGCTCTAAAAGAAAGGGATAAAATACCTCGTAAAGTTTGCGAGTTCCCATATATCGGTGGTCTTTTCTTATCTGAAGAGCCTCTCGTATGATTAGCTCATGTTCAATTGTTATGGTTTCCCTCTGCCACCAGTATTGATAATAAGCCTGTCTTGTTGTACCGAGTATTCGGCAGATACGGGCTAGGCCGACCTTGCTGTATCTGCCTTTTAATTCCTGGATTACTTGGTACTTGACTTTTTTCTGATGTCAATGTGTAATTCTCTTTCGGCTTTTTCGATCATTGTCAAATAATATTCTTCCCTGATCCTAGATTCTTCCAGCTCACGTTTGAGACGAGCAATTTCACCTCTTTGATCAGATTCTACGGTAACGTCGCTTGTGGAAACTTTTTTTGCTTTTTTGTCTTCCATATAGAATGTAAGGGGTTTCTTTGTACTTCCTTCATCAATATAACCAAGTTGACGCATAAATTTCAGTATTGTCCTTTTCAACCGGTTGCCCAGTGAATTCTTGCCAGATCTGTTGTTTTGACTTACTGCCTTCTTGATAAGCACGGATGATTTCACGCTTCTGCTTTACACTGAAATAACGGCTCGGTCGCTGCTTTGATTTAAACCTTCTTTCTTCCATCTTTTGTCTGATTTAGGCGTAAACCTATGGCAGGACAAGACAACATGGGATATAAAATGTTTAAGGGAAAGTGATTAATTTATATTTATAAGCTATTTTCGCTAACCCAAGCGAATTTTTAGCTCCTAATTTAGATAGTAAACTTGCTCTATGGTTGTCAACAGTACGTACACTTATAAATAATTTTTCAGATATTTCCTGAGTAGTAAACTCTTCCAAAATTAAAGAAAGAACTTCTCTCTCTCTATTAGTTATTCCAAAGCACTTACCTTTAAAGGATCCACTTTCTTTCTCAATAAATCTTAACGGATCGTTCGGCTCCAATAAGTTATGTAACTCCGTTAAAAGATCAACAATATTAATTGTATTATCACATTGTTTGGAAAGTACTAATGAGCCTGACTCGCTAGATAAAATTTCACACAACGAATCTTTAAGCCTTAATAGACATGGTGAGGTTGCAATATTCATACATAACAGTTTATATTAGTAAAAGCATTTGCCAGAAGCCTAGTTGTATGCTTACTCTAAGTTATGATTTTTTTTTCAAATGAAAAATTTGTTTGATAAAAAAAGAAAAAAATAACCATCAAACGACCGTCTGATTGTGATAATTAATAAAAAAGCAAAATCGTAAAATCGCTATATAAATTTAACTAATTAACATGGTATCACAGTTTCAGTTATTGGTCCTAAATTATTTCAATGCACTTTTTTGATTTCTATTCTGCATCAATCGTTTGCTATTAATTTATTATTAATTTTTGCGTAGGGTGTGGCGTAAATCCTTAAAATTACCCAACGCATATAGATTAAATATATAATAAATTTGCTAGGGGTAGGGTGCTAGGTTTGTCTAAAGAAATCATATATCGAATCAAAGCACATTTATCATTCGCAAAAGACCAATCGCTTTGTATGAATTTAGCAATTTCGTTTACATTGGTGTCTAATAAATCATAACCTGTAAGACAATACTGCGCCTTGGAAACAACGGAAACGATCTTAAGCAATAAATTATTATCAATGGAACAGATGTTTTGATAATAATTTACGAAGTTTTCTTTCCCTTTGTTAAACCATTTATCGCTATTGAATTTTATTCCAGCAAAAATTAATGAATAATTGATATTAAGGAGAAGCAAAGTTTTCGATCCTTTTTCCATAGGGTTAATTAATATGTTTGAATCCGAAAACTTATATAAAAGTGTAACAGTAGAGTAAATTATTTCCTCGACTATTGGCTTATTAATTTGATAATCGTAAAATGACGAAAAAATGGTTAAAACATTACACAAGTCATTTAGTTCGTCCATTCCAATATTGTCTATATCTGCTAAGATAATCTTTATGTAACTATTAATTCTATTACTTAGCATAACTAAACAATCTTGATAATATATCCTTTTAAACCTATGTGTTTTGAAATTCCTACTATCATACCTTTTTGTTATATAGCTAAAAATACCTAGACAGCCATCATCAAGAGATAGATTTAACGATTTGGAGGCTAGTGATAACTTATAAGCAAGATTGTCAAAATCTACCAAATACTCATCGGTATTTAGATTAAGGTATTTCAAATGGGATAGACTTTCAATCCCCCACCCAATACCTATCGCTCCATTTCTAAAGCTAGTATCCCTTATCGTATCATATTTCTTTTCAAGAAACGAAAAACTTTGTTGAGCTAGATTCTTCCATTTTTCATCTGAAGTGTATTCATACAATGAAAATGCGGTAAAAATCATTCCAATTACTCCCTTGTCCAACCCTAATCGTTCAAAAGAATTATCAAATGTGAGATTTTCTGCCAGTGCAAGTATGGATTTTTTAAACTGCTGCATTATTAGAAAGTATTACATAATGAGTAAGAGTGCCTTCGAACATCTCTTATATCCTCAATAATATTTAGAGATGTAAATAAATCATTTCTTGAGTCGATGGGGTTATCATTAATAGAGAAATATTTCTCAAACAATTTGAATCTCATAAATAAAGGCTCTGTCCAGTCAGTCTTATCTATTAAATCGAACTTATTTCTATTGTGTGCTAATACTAATGGATCTAGAGTTTTATAAAAAATATTTTTAAAGAAATTATCAACTAAAAAGATATCTCCTTTGCACCGAATAATTATATCATTATTCTGACGTCTAATAGCATTTATAATCTGGACGATTTGCTTTTGTGGTATGATAATAGACGCATCTAGTAAAATGATTATTTTATGGCTGTAATTATTTCGAAGAAAGTCTAAAAGAGCCTCTCTAGGATTCTGTTTTAATGATTTTGACATTATATACCGGTATTTGGAGAAGGTAGGATCATTCTTAATCAAAGACTCCTCCCAATGTCCAACTAAGATTACTGTAGTATCAAAAAATCTTTCAATAAAAAATAAATGAGCTTTTAAAATAGCTAAATATTCAACTGAATTATTATTAGCGTGCAAAATAAACACAACATCTTTTAATTTAATCCTTGATTCTGTTAGTGTTAGTTTATATTCTTCAATAATAGTTTTAATAATATCACTACAATATTGATTACTTATGTGGCTTAAGCTTGTATAAAAAGGAGAATAATGAATATACTCACCCTTATAAAAATGCACTGAATCTCCTCTTGTTACACCTGCGTAATGAAGGATTTTTTTGTTATACCATTCTGATTTGGAATCATGAGGCCAGCAGAAATCCAGTTCTTCATGAACTTCTAAATGAGTGCCTAAATAGATCGCGTTCCAGGCAAGCGCCCACATATCTGCACACCAGATATCAATCCCAAAATATTCTGACAATTTTTTATCTTGTATATCTGCTGTCTTTACAGCGTTTCTTTTTAAAAATGAATATAAACGTTCACAATCATACTCTACTTTGTCCCAAAAATTCCAGCTACTATTTTTTATCAAATATTGAGCACCTCCCATATTAATATCATTTAAGACAATTAATGCTGGGTCAACACCAACAATTTTACACATTTGATTAAAAATTTCATCTGACTCCCGCGTTTTTATATATTTACTGTCTAAATAGCTTCTCGTATCTGATACAAACCAAGTCTCTGTTTTAGAAAGCAAATCAAAATTGGGTATTTCCCTAAATAGAATATCAGAATCATGGTAGAAAAATGTCCCATTAATATCTGGATTTGCTTTTAAATGTTGCTTTATTAAATGTGGCCTGATTGATGAGACATATTCTTTATTCTCTCTTGTATCAGGATATGTAAAAAAAGTTCCATATTTATTTCCTTTAATAAAATCATCAAATTCTAAAGAAAGGCCTCTGGTTACATCATAGCCTATAAGCACATGAATTAAGTTTTTAGGAATATTTAAGGTCTTAAAATTATGAAGCTGAAGTTCTAATTGCCACAAAAAATAATAGTCATCCGGTTGGGCTGAAATTAATATCATAGTTTCTCTTTTTTATTTTACAGAACGGTCTTTCTCGGTGTCAAACCCTGAAGATTCTTTTTTATTAATTTTTAACTTACTATTGCCGAAGCTATAATTTAGTGAGAGGCTAACTTTCTGTGATTGGGTTTTATTTACATATGTTGCGTCAATACCATTTTGAAGAATTGAAGATCGTGTTCTTAATGTATTAAAAACATCATTTATATTCAGTCCGATGTCTAAATTATTTCCTATTCTTTTCTTTAAAGAAGTATTGAATGTAAATATTGGCTTAAAATCATAAATCCCGACACTTTTCCCTGATTGGTAATTCCAATTAAAATCAATTTTATAGTTCTTTGGTAATGAAATCTGGAAATATTGCGATAACGTAAAAGACGTCGCGTTAACGTTTATTAACTGTCGATTAACTTCTCCGTTAAATTTGTTGTTATACAGGCTAAACATATTTTGAAAAAATATTCTTTCACCTATTGAAAAAGATCCATTAATTGAAAAACCCATGTTTTTGGCTTTACTTATATTATCATATGTAGAAACAGTAACTTTTGTTATATCATTCTGATTCACAATAGTGGAAATTATATTTGAAGTAGTTTTATAAAAAAACGATGTGACAAATTTGCTTTTAAAGACATGTGAAAATTCAAACGAGTTGGTTAATTCGGGCATTAAATAGGGATTCCCGATTTGGTAGGAAAAATCATTGACAATGTATTTAAATGGATTTAAATAATCATATTGAGGGCGATTAATCCTTTTACTGTATGATAACGATAAGGTATTATTCTCATTTAAATTATCTTGAATAACAAAACTTGGAAAAAAATTTGTGTATCTATTTGTGAAAATACTGTCGCTTTTTACCTGGAATCCTTCATTAAAGGTATTTTCAATACGTAGCCCTGATTGAATAACAATTTTTTTAGAAAGCGCTATATTAAAATTTAAATAAATAGACAAAATCCGTTCCTTATATTTAAAGCTATTAGAATTTATTGAATCTATAGAATGTACAGAGCCATATATATCAGTGAATATATTCTCGTTTTGGAGCTTTACTTGGCTAGCTTTCATTCCTAATTCCAATTGCGCATTATTTCTAAATATCTTAGTGTAATCTATTTTAAAAGCTTTTATTTTTGTATTAATAGGGTTATTATTATTAATAAGTTTTTCCCTTTGGGAACCATTAAGATTAGAAACAAAATCTGTTTTGAAGTCTAAATTAGATGGACTTTTGAAAACGGAATAATCAATCTCGCCAGAAATCTTACTACCGAGAGTGTCCAATTCACTATTATAGGCCAAATTATACTGATTAGAATTAAATTTGGATGTTCCGGTATTACTAGTGATTGAAGTTGAATCAATGCCATTTGTTGAGTAGAACTCATTCTTCGATTTATAATTCAATGTTTTATAAGAATTTAATAGATTTGTTGTCGAAAACGCTAAAGTATTCCGCTCATTGAGTTCGTAAGTAAGATTTGCTTTGATATTGTTCCTAAATGATCTATAGTCACCAGATGAGTTATTCTTTAAAATAGAATTTAAGTTTGTTGAGGAAAATAGAGACGTCGATTCATTAGTATTCCAATACTTTTCTAGCCCTCCATTATACCCGACAGAGGCATTAAAGCGGTTATTTTTATAATTTATACTAATACCTCCATAATTTGAGGCATATTTACTTTGAGAATGAGTCAAATATATATTACCATTAAATCCCATTCTATTATTGGTTTTGGTTTTGATATTTAAGATTGCAGTCCCTGCTGCATCATATTTTGAAGATGGATTGGCCATTATCTCAATTTTCGAAAGTTCCTCTCCCCTCAAGCTTTTGAGATATGCGGTAAGTTGTGATTGACTTAAATATGTGGGCCTATCATTTATGAGAATTGTTACCCCCTGCTGTCCATTTAGTGATATTGTCCCATTTTCATCCATGCTCACCCCGGGAGACCGTTGCAATATGTCGTAAGCAGAGTTACCTATATTTAATCCACTGTTTTCAATATTGAAGATAAGTTTATCTATTTTTTTTTCGATAATAGGGGGTTTCTTTCTCTCAATTACAACTTCCTCAAGCATGTTTTTATTTTGCCGAAGTTTAATCACAATATTTTTAAAGTTATTTGCGCTAGTATCGGAAGGATAAACATGAAAAATACTATCTTGGATATATCCCACAAGAGATACTTTGATAATGTAATGCTCATTGTATAAGTTATCAAACTTAAAGTGACCTAATTCATCAGCTAAGGTAGTTTTGAGTAAGGATGTATCATTGCTCAAAATCATAACTGTAGCTGATGGAAGATAAGTGCCGTTTTGATCCAATACTTGGCCTAACATTTTTATTGAAACAGGGGCTGACTGAGCAGACACATTTAGAAATAAACCTACGAATAAAGGAAGGATAGCAAAAACTTTAAATAACATATTGCCCATATGATGCTTCAAAATAACTAATCTGATTCTGCATCTGAATCTTTTGTGACGTCAACATCTTTGCCATTACAAGCGGAAGCGGATGCCGATGGCCCAGATGAAGAAGAGGCCGCACCACCAGTTGTGGATGCGTAAAACCCTCCCAAAATATTATTGAAGTCTTCATTGCTCAAATGAATTGCCTCCATTTTTTTTAATTTAATTTTGGTATTTCTCATAATATATTTTCTATAAAAATCAAATTACGTTCAATATTCAGAAAAACTTCATCAGATATCAAAACAATTGTGAATAATTCCTCAAAAGAACTTTCGAGTTACTTTTCAACTCTCGAAGAATAAAGAACAGAGAAGGTGTTTACACCTTCTCTGCCTAACCAATTTTAATCACTTTCTTTATCACTGTCGTTAGTAGCATCTACGTCTGCATTTCCACAGGTAGATGTAGAACAAGTAGGGCCACTAGATGCAGATCCACCACCAGTAGATACAGCGAAGAAACCGCCTAAAACATTGTTTAAATCTTTTTCAGATAATGGAGCAATATCCATTTGGTTCAATTTTAACTTTTTCATAATATTTGATTTAAAATTATTCCTTACTCTATTAAGGCTTTTCAGGATTCGCCTATTGTACAATTTCTTTTTTTATAGGGTTTACATTTTCATCCCAAGCACCTTTATACGGATCATAACTACATTTTAAAGGTTTCGAAAAGATATCATCTGGACTCTGGAGATATGCTCGGCAGTCAGTGCATACAGCTCTATATTCACAATCACTACAGATTTTTATCTGAGATTTGTTAATATTCCATAAAACTTGAAAATCCTGTCTCTCTGCCACTGCAGACAGGCTCTGATTTTCAATGTTTCCAAAACTATTAGACATTGAGGGACAATTCTTAATTTCTCCATCTATATCAATTGATATCTTTCTATTTAAACAACCATTATATATTTGGTTCTCCATAAATAGCTCCAAAGATGGTGGGTAAAAAGTTTTTTGATTAATAATCCCACAAGAGCTACATGACATAATTTCCTGACGAACAAATAACAAGCGACCTAATTCCCAGGAAGGAATATCTGGGCAGGGCGTATGAATTATTAACTCATCTTTGGTCGCTCCGTGGATAATTAGCGAAAGATAAGGGTATCTTTTCTGTAATATGCCAAATTGCTCGATTGTGGTAAATCCTTCCTTGTACTTCGAATAAATTTCTATTGATCTAAAATCATTCTGCTCATATTCTTCAAGGATACTTGAAATATCATTTAGTTTTAAAGTATGATAGGCTCGTATTTGAATATGTTTACATCCTAAACTATTTAAATCTTCAAATATTTGCTTAAAATTGTGAAGCTTTTCACCCACATCGATTATAGCGTTGTTTATCACGGATGGATCATCCCAATACATGTTCATGGGTGGGAATGTCTCGATCTCATCCACAAGGATCGCCAGTTCATTCGATATCAGGTATTCGATAAATTTCTCGAATTCACCTCGGTCGAAATCTTCCTCCAGCATATTGTATATTTCATTCAATTTATGTTTTCTAAATTCATCAAATAATCTATGATAACTGTTGTCAACAAAGTACAATGCTCTTCTAAATGTATCTACTAGCATTGTCCTCGTATAGCCTTTTACGGGAAAAATTGAGGCGTACACATATAAATATTTCTCTTGAATCATGAGTCGAGATTTTCTGTTTTTGAAAAATCAATAATTTTGGAAATCAGTTTTGACGGATTCGAATCTGAAACATAGCAAGTTAACTTGTCACTAAATCTCGGAACATAAAACTCATCCAAATTACTTAAAGCATTATATGTAATATAGTTATAGAATATTGGTAAATTTTTTCTCTGCTTTTCATCAATCTGAAACGCTCTTATTTCGTGTTTTTCCATTTTATAAAATTTCTGCTATTTTCTTTTCTAGATAGTAATTGCATGGTTTTGAAGTCATAGTTATTTGACCTACAGGATTAATTTCAAGAAATATATATTGATTATTCTCATCAACAATTATGTCTATTGATCCCGTGTTCAATTCTAATTTTTTTAACATTTCTTTTAACTTGGATTTAATGTGTTCCGGCAATTCATATGGTTCTGTCCGATTGGGACGATTATTATTATATTTTCGAAAGTCAACTGCAGTCTGCGTATCGCTCTGTGAAAAAATCGCCATTGCATAAAAAATTTCTTTTATATAAAACACACGTAGCTCTAGTTTTTTCTTAATCTGAACTTGAAAAAGAGAAGGATAAAAGGTCTCAGGTATTTTATTCAAATCACTAATATCGATTTTTTCAGTATAAGAATAATATCCATTTTGATCTGTAAAAAGGTAAACACCATCGCTTATTGCTTTTGTGATTAAAGAAAGTTTTTTTTCAACTAAAAGTGTTTGTAAATCTCTTTTTGAAGTAAGAACATAAGTTTGTGGCACTAAAAGCCCCGATGCTTTTGCGATTTCAAGCACACGCAGCTTGTTTAAATTCATTTTATAAGGATTCCCAATACTATTTGGTATTTTATTTTCTAATTGAGAATACATGTAAAAACCCAATGTACTCGTTTCCCTTTCTAGATGACCATTGTGATATAAAGGAGCATCTAAGAATATTGATGTATCCAAATCATCAGTATTAACACCTGTGCAGCCCAATGATATTCCTCTGCGTCTATACCAAACTGATCGACATTTTAAAAGATCATATTCTTTACCATTTTGCTCCACAATTATACTTTCTTCATTGCCGTCAATTCTTTTTATCTTAGTTTTTTTATCATCCGCATTTATCCGAATAAATGCCTTTTTCATATGAAGTAGCCATTCTATAACCAAATGGGTATTGCCGTCATCTAACCTACTAAATAATAATATCATAACATCACTTTTTTAGCACAAAAAAATTGTAAGAATTAATAACATTAATTTGAAATCCAAAAGACCTTCTCTGGGTATTATGTTTGAAATAAAGTTATAAGCACAAATGATTTTTATCAATAGGTATGTTTACTTATTTTTATTTTAAGGATAGTATATTACATTTGAAATAATGTTGTGGGTGATTAAAACAATGATTTATATTTAAATGAAAAATAAACAATCCCATTTTGTCTATTACAAGCAATTGAACGCTATGGATTGTGGTCCGACCTGTTTAAGGATGATCGCTAAATATTATGGTAAAAATTATTCTACAGAAACAATAAAAAAATATACAGGATATGGAAAAATAGGTATATCTATGGGAGGTATTGTAAATGCAGCAAGTAAATTAGGTTTAGAAACCTCCGGAGTAAAATTAACCATTGACCAGCTTCTTTATTTGGATGAAGGTCCCTGCATCCTACATTGGGAGCAGAACCACTACGTAGTTTTGATTCCATCTTCTTCTAATGAAAAATATGTAAGAATAGCTGACCCGGGAAAAGGTATGCTAACTTACAGTAAAAGTGAATTTTCTGAGAAGTGGATTCCCGCAAGAGATGAAAAGGATGGGCTAGGAATAGCTCTATTAATGAAACCAAATGAATCTTTCTATTCAAAACATGACTCTATAACGCCCAAGCTTGCTTGGAGTCTAGTAACTCAATATCTGAATGACCATAAAATTAGGCTTTCCTTTGTATTATGGGCATTATTGCTGTCATCTACATTCCAATTTATATTTCCATTTTTCACTCAAAATATTATAGATATAGGTATTAAAAATAAAGATCTCAATTATATTACTTTAGTCCTTATTGCACAAGTAGCGTTGATCTTTAGTCGAACTATAGTCGACTTTATAAGAACGAGATTACTGCTAGAAATATCATCAATTTTGAATTTATCTATTCTCTCTGATTTTTGGGTGAAGCTTACAAAGCTTCCATTATCATACTTTGAAAGTCATCTAACTGGCGATATACTTCAAAGGCTTGATGATAACAAAAAAGTACAAAATTTCTTGACTGGATCGGCTATTCACTCTTTATTTTCTGTATTTGCACTCTTAGTATATTCAATCGTGCTTATTTATTATAATAAATATATTTTCTTTATTTTCTTTACTGGAAGTGTGCTTTATTTTATTTGGATCAATTTTTTTCTTGGAATTAGAAGGAAAATAAATTATCAAGTTTTTGATGTATCGTCACAAGAAAATAATGCGACCTTGCAACTAATACAAGGTATGAGCGAGATTAGAATTAATAATGCGGAAGATTCCAAAAGATGGCAGTGGGAGGATATTCAAGTAAAGATATTTAAACTTCAATTTAAAGGATTGAATTACAGTCAATTGCAGGAATCTGGCGCTATGTTTATCAATCAAATAAAAGATGCGATTATTACCTTTTTAGTTGCAAACCTCGTAGTCAAAGGGGATTTAACTTTAGGATCAATGCTCGCCATCCAATATATAATCGGCCAATTGAATAGCCCTATCGAACAACTCGTTAATTTTATTCAAAATGCTCAAGATGCTAAACTGAGTATGGAAAGACTAAATGAAATACATGACAAAGATAATGAAGAACAACCCGAGAATTCATTAAAAAAGGTTCCTGAAAATCTCGATCTAAGGATTGATAACCTCTCGTTTAACTATCCTGGTTCAATTAATCGTCCAGTACTCTCCCAGATCAACGTTTCCATTCCCGAAGGTAAAATAACGGCAATTGTAGGTGTCAGTGGAAGTGGAAAGACTACATTGCTTCGGCTTCTATTAAAGTTCTATGATGGGTATCTTGGGAAAGTTAGTGTAGGAGGTGTTGATTTTAAAGAATTTAGCCATTCCTATTGGAGAAGTAAATGTGGAGTAGTATTACAAGATGGGTATATATTCAACGATTCTATTGCTGGAAATATTACCGTTGGCAACGAATTCGATATCGATCGGCTAACCGACAGTTGTAGAATAGCGAATATTCTTTCTTATATAGAATCCTTACCTAATGGTTTCCATACAACACTGGGATCAGAGGGTATGAGTCTTAGTCAAGGGCAGAAGCAGCGTATTCTGATGGCAAGAGCAATCTATAAAAATCCATTATTCTTATTTCTTGACGAGGCTACAAATGCCCTAGATGCAAATAATGAAAAACAAATTGTGGAAAATCTAGAGAAATTTTTCGTTGGAAAGACAGTAATTATTGTCGCCCATCGCCTTAGTACTGTGAAAAATGCTGATCAAATAATAGTTCTTCATGAGGGAACCGTGCATGAAATTGGAACACACAATTCGTTATCAAAGAATAAAGGATTATATTATGAATTAGTCAAAAATCAACTTGAATTAGGAGGATAATCATGTGCAATAAAAGAAACAACATACCCAACTCAAGTAATAAGCAGGAAGCATTGAGGTCAAAATCGACTAACGATTTTATAACGAAAAAGTTAAGTTATTGGTATTTTGTCATTCTTTTTGTGTGCACGCTTGTACTAATATATTTTCTTGTATTGAACTTTAACAGGTTCGAGTTACTCACTAAATAGATAAATTATGGGAGTATGGTTACATATCCAGTGCAGTGAGATAATCATTCATACAACGTTCTATATATAATTAGGAATATGATAAGTGTATTATACTTAAATAACGATCTCAAATAAATAATGAAAAATCAACCCATATTGTCCATAATAATGCCAGTTTACAATGGCGAAAAATATCTTGAGACATCGGTCCGTAGTATATTGGATCAAACACATCATGATTTTGAATTTATAATTATAGATGACGGTTCTTCAGATAAAACAGAAGACATTATAAAGTCCTTTCAAGATCAAAGAATTGTATTAATATCCAATAATAGAAATGAAGGAATTACACGCTCATTAAATAAGGGATTATACTTTTCGAGGGGTCAATATATTGGAAGAATGGATTGTGATGATATCTCTCGTAGGGATAGATTTGAATTACAGCTCGCGTATTTGGAAGAAAATCCTAATGTAAGTATAGTAGGTTCGGATTATGAGATACTCTATGAGAATGCTTTGGATGACACTATTTTGTTGAATAGAGTAAACATTTCTGTTGAGCATGAAGACCTTTTAGTTGAATTTTTATATCGAAACGTGATATGTCATCCTACCGTTACTATGAGAAAAAATGATCTTAATTCAAAGAAACTTTATTACGATCGTTGGGCATATTGCGCTGAAGATTATAAACTTTGGATTGATTCAATACTTTCTGGGTTGAAACTAGGTAGCATTCCCATACCGCTAATTAAGTATCGACATCATGGTGAGCAAGTGAGTACGACGAAAAGAAAAATTCAGTCTTCTTCAGCGTGTCAGATCATGCTAGGTTATGCGATTAAAACCTTTGGACAATTAATTATCGATAACACCATGGACTATCTAGCTCTAATGTTAATTAGTAAAAATACCATTTTGGAGGATAAAGATGTTTCCAAGTACAGGAAACTAGCAGAAGGACTAATTTCAGAAAATAAAAAAAATGGATGCTTTAACAAAGATAAGTTTACACTTTTTATAGAAAACAAGCTGAGTTTTTTACATTGCGCGTTGGAAGAAAGCAAATTAAATAGTGTGAAAATTCCCAGTAATATTAAGACATAATAAAATTAGGAATTAAGAATAATCAATATTTTTTGTTTCCTCCAAAGTATGCATTTAATAAATAATATATACACCAAATCTAATATTAACCAAATACCTATACAAATGATATTTCCTATTGATGAAAGAGAAAATCAGCCAACTGTAGTAAAGCAAGTTCACTTTATTATTTTGAGAATGTTAAAAATTATAGATCAGGTTTGCAAAAAACATCAAATTGATTATTGGCTAGAATATGGCACGCTATTGGGGGCAATCAGACATAAAGGATTTATTCCTTGGGATCATGAAGCAGATATCGGCATGTTGAGAGTCGACTATATAAGGTTTAAACAAATAATACAAGATATACTTCCGGACGATCTTTTCTTCCAAACGTCCGAAACTGATCCTTTTTATAAATCGGGAGATATAATTGACGCAAAAATTAGAGACAGATATAGTCATTACCCAGGATTTGAAGAATTTGGTTGGCAAAATGGTATTCAAATTGACATTTTTGTATATGACTTGTATGAAAATTGGGATAATTGTATTGTAAACGGCTTTGAATTAATTTACTCTAAAGGAAGTATTCATCTTAAATTTAACGAAATAGAACAGGTAATTGATCATGAATTTGAGGGGATACAGCTCCCTGTCCCCATTGGCTATCACGAATATCTTAGGAGAGCTTACGGTAATTACATGATTTTACCTGAAGCAACCGAACAAATATTTCCGAATGTAGATCCATTTTTGCCATCTAATCATTCAGAGTCAAGAAATTGGACAGAAAGAAGAAAATAGAAAATATGATAGCAATTATCTTAGCTGCAGGTATGGGAAGAAGATTGAAAAATCATACTTCAAACCATACAAAATGTATGGTCAAAGTTGGCAACAAGCGACTCATTGAGCATATGCTTGATGAATTAATTTTATTGAAATTTGAAAATATCATTATCGTTGCTGGATACAAAGCGGAGAATCTTATTTCACATGTGAATACACGCTATGAAAATGAAAAAATTAAATTTATTATTAATTCCTTTTACGAAACTACCAATAACATATATTCTCTGTCATTAGTTAAAGATTATTTAGAGAATAATGATGTATTGTTATTAGAATCCGATATAATTCTAGAAAAGGGAGTTTTGTCTAAGTTATTGAGAGATCCTTTTCCCAATTTATCAGTAGTTGCAAAATATGAGTCTTGGATGTCAGGAACGATGGTGGAAATAGATGACAAAAAAAATATAAAGAGGATAATTAAAAAAGATTTTGTCGACAACAATAATATTTTTGAATCCTACAAAACAGTCAATGTCCATAAGTTTAGTAAGGAATTTCTTAAAAATCGCTATTTACCTTTCTTGAAAGCTTACATTGAGGCGTTTGGCAAAAATCAATTTTATGAAGAAGTACTGAATATCATCTCAATAATTGATAGAGATGTATTACGTTGTCATGTTCTAAAAGAAGAGAAGTGGTATGAAATCGACGATGGGCAGGATTTGCATGTCGCGAATATTTTATTCTCAGAAGAAAACTTACTGCAAAATTACAGCCAAGAATATGGAGGGTATTGGCGGTTTCCCAAATTGTTAGATTTTTATTATCTTGTTAACCCATATTTTCCTACAAGTGCATTTAAGCGTGAATTTAATGTAATCAGTGAAGAACTGCTTGTTTCTTACCCATCTGGCAGGCTGATTAATGACAAATTGGCGGCCAATCTATTTTCTATTGATAGAGAATATATATGTATCGCAAATGGAGCCTCCGAGATCATAAGAGAGATCCCCTCACTATTTACCGAGGGTAATATTGGGATAATTTTTCCAACGTTTGAGGAATACCCTAACACATTTCCTACAGAACGGATCATTTCATTTTCATATCCTCTTGATTCATCACTTTCTAATAAAGATATAATAGATTACTTCGACGGAAAACAGCTATCAGTACTATTACTAATAAATCCGGATATTCCAACAGGTAGACTAATTGAGAAATCAGAAATCCGTGAAATTATCAAATGGGCTGAAAAAAACAATATTTTTGTTATTATAGATGAATCGTTTATAGATTTTTCGGATTATTATCCTCAAAACACATTATTGAAAAACCGATATCTAAATGAATTCCAAAATCTCATCATTATAAAGAGTATTTCTAAAAGTTTTGGTGTCCCTGGAATACGATTAGGAATATTAGCGAGCGGAAATAGGAAGATCATTGAAATAGTCAGAAAGAAACTTCCTATATGGAATATTAATTCTTATGCACAGTATTTCATGCAGATTATTGGGAGGTTTGAATCCGATTATACTACAGCTTGTCAACTACTTCGTATAGAAAGATCCAGGTTTTTTAATGAATTACGATCTATTGAATTTCTTAGGGTCTTGCCATCGCAAGCAAACTTTTTTCTTTGTGAGGTACTTCCTCCATTTTCATCGACAGGCCTCGCAGAGCAGCTTTTGAAAGAATTTAATATACTCATCAAAGATTGTGGTACAAAGCAGGGAATATGGCATTTAAATTTTATTAGAATAGGACTAAAAAGCCCTGATTTTAATGATAAATTAATTACTGCTCTAAGAGAAATATTAGTAAAATACAAGAATGAGCAGGAAGAGTCGTTGATGTTAATTAAGATACCTGATCTTCTTAGATAAATCTAGGGTAATATTCTATTTTTTGAGACATGGCATCTATGAATGTTTTTTCGTATATTAGTTTATTTAGCACTTGCAGCTAAAACGTATGTCAAACCAGTGAGTTATTCGGTGAGTAGAGAAATGGAAGGTTTTTAAGTTGTTGATAAATAGATTAATCTAGTAAAGGTTCGGTTCCCCTACGGGCTACAGATCGAAAGAGTAAAACTTAAAAAAGCTTGCAAATCATATTGCAAGCTTTTTTTGCTATTAGTATCTACAAAACCAATATGAACTTCCGGGAACAAAGTGAGCCATAAACAAAAGTTGTAGGGGGATAAAAAATAATCTGATATTGATCATAACCCTGAATGGAAAAACATCCTTCATTAACGAAACTATAAATTTAGCAACTAAAAAAATGACAACATTTCCTGTTATAGCCTCTACTCTTTCTGCCAAACAATTAGGAGATTTTGTGAAAGATAGATATGGTCTAGATGACAAATACAATTGTACCCTATTCAGAACAGGAATGAATCATACGTATTTTCTTTCCAACACCGAAACGAAATACGTTTTGCGAGTTTATAGTCATAACTGGAGGTCAAAAACCGAAATTATTGAAGAGCTTGACCTTCTGAAATCATTGAAGAATGAAAATTTAAGTGTTTCTTTTTCAATTGAAGATAAAGACGGAGCATTCATTCAAGAAATAAATGCTCCTGAAGGAACCAGATATGTTGTACTTTTTTCCTTTGCTCAAGGTGAGAAAATTCGATTTATGGACAACGAAACTTGTTTTCGAATAGGTTCTCTAATGGCAAATATTCACAACCATACCGAAAACAAGAACATTAACCGAGTATCTTATCATAAGGAGTCTCTTATAGAGCTACCTTATGCGTATTTAAAACAATTCTTTTCGGACAAGTTACCAGAAATGGAATTCATTAGGGAGTTTGGAGGAAATTTTCAAAATTCAGATTTCGATAATACGAAAACCGGAATTATACATATGGATATATGGTATGATAATATGGCCGTTACAGCTGAAAAGGAGATTACGATTTTTGACTTTGACTTTTGTGGAAATGGATGGCAAATTTTAGATGTTGGATATTTCTGCAAACAACTGTTTTTCATAGAATCAGATAAAGAGCAGTATGAATTAAAAATGCAAAGCTTCTTACGGGGATACCAGAGCAATAGATTTTTATCTGAAAAAGAGCTCAGCTTAATACCAAAAGCTGGCGCTTCTATTTTTATTTTTTATCTGGGCGTACAGGCACAAAGATTTGATTGGTCCAACATATTTTTGACAGAAAACTATCTTAAAATGTTTGTCGGAAGAATTAAAGCTTGGATGGATTATTACACAAAGAACGAAGTCAATGGGGCTATATAAGAAATTACGGGTATTTTGTCCTATTGGTAATTAAAATGTAACGTATTAATTTTACCTTTAATATTCCAAATAATAAAATTTTATGAAGGCACATACGTACGAAACACAATCGACGATTACACCTGAAAAAGCATTAGATTTCCTGAAGGAGGGAAACCAGCGCTTTGTTAATAATCTGAAAGCTAACCGCGATCTACTCGAACAGGTGAACGCTACGCGTGAGGGACAATGGCCATTTGCAGTGGTGCTAAGCTGCATCGATAGCCGTACCTCGGCAGAACTTATATTTGATCAGGGATTGGGCGATATCTTCAGTATCCGGATCGCCGGAAATTTTGTCAACCAGGATATTTTAGGTTCGATGGAGTTTGGTTGCAATGTGGCAGGTTCTAAACTTGTTGTCGTTCTAGGGCATACCAAATGTGGAGCATTAAAAGGAGGATTGGATGCGGCACAGATTGAGGGTATGGGAATGGATAACCTAAATCATTTGATTAATCATTTCGACCCGATCATTAATGAGGTGATCGATCAGGGGGAAGAACGTTCTTCTAAAAATAGCGTGTTGCTTGAAAAACTAAATCAACAGAACATTAAACATGCGATCCGTGACATTCGCAGACAAAGTTCAACGCTCCGTAAACTTGAAGAAGAGGGTAAAATTAAGATTGTTGGCGCAAACTATGATGTTGAGACCGGTAGCGTAAGTTGGTTGTAAGTTGTAGAAACTGACGCATAGTTTTTGTCGGTTATAAAAGATGAACAACCGTATCTGACTTTAGGTAAGATTAGGTATCCCAAGATTCGCTTTGATCATAAGTCGAATGGGAGTGTACACTTTTTAAGAATAAAAGAAAAAGGGAGGTACTAACTCTAAAATGAGTTAGCACCTCCCTTTTTTGTTATATGTATAAATACTAGAGTTTAAAGCACGAAACATTTCCTGCGAAATCAGCCACATAAATCATATCGCCATCCACTGTGATGTCTGAAAATATAGGCGAACCTAGGTTGAATTTTGATAGGAGTTTACCCGCTTTATTAAGGACGTAGACATAGCCGTCTGAAGCACCAAAAACTAACTTGTCTTTGACTTCAATAACAGCAGATTCAACTGTGCCGACCAGTTTATGGTTATCAGGACTACTGTATGCAGAAGAATAGACAAGAGCTTCTCCAGTGGGAAAATGCCACTTCTCTTCCAGAGTCTGTAGATCATAGGCTTTTATTCCGTTGGTGGAAGTTGGCATAACCAAAAGGTTTTCACTGACCTTTGGTGCAGTCATCACCTTAAAATCGTCGGTTTTAATGCTCTTCTGTGAGATTTCTCCCGTTTTTAGATCGATCTTAAAGATGCCATTGAGGCCGGTCGTATAGATGTAATCATTTTGAGCTGTTATCCCGCCACTTCTAAAACGTAAGCCATCTTCCTGACGTTTCCAGAGCAGTTTTCCGGTATGGATATCATAAGCACAGAGCGCATTCCAGTTGTATCCAGCTAAAAGAACTTGACCGACAACCGATAGTTCCGCAGGAGTAGCCTCTCCGCCTGATGGTTCTACACCTTCCCATAACGGTTTGCCTGTATGAATATCAATCGCAGACATTCGTTTTCCTAATCCAGTATAATAGATCCCGTTGTCAAGCGCAGCGCCAGAAACAAAGGTCGGGAGACTTGGAGTCGAAGGTTTCTTTGTCCACAGGATTTTACCTGTATTTGCATCTATGGCATAGACATTGGTTTCAACATCGGTGGCCAACAATATACCATCACTGAAACGTAATTTATGCTTAATGGAATTTATCGTTGGCAGAGACCATAATACTTTTCCACTCCGTCTATCCAGGGCTTTGATTGCATGATTGGTTCCTATGCCATCATCCATTGTGGCTATAAAAAGTTTATCGCCAACAACCAAAGGGCTTGTTTTCCAAATATTTCCATTGACTGAAGTGGACCACTGTAGTTTGATCTTATCATTTTCTGCTGGCGCGAGGTTAAACGTTTCTTTCTTTAAGGTCTGTTTGCCATTCCCGTAACGAATCGTGATAAGTGCATCGTATTGTCCTTTGTGATTTTGTTTTTGGAAAGGAACATTTGCTTGCCATGTCCAATCTCCGGAGGCTTTCAGCGAAATCGAGCTTATGCGATTTCCGGTCTCATGTGCGGATATTGTGAGGTCTACGCCCTGTATTTGTCGCTCACTATCGTAGGCGTTGACCAGTATAGGCAGCGTTTGGTCAGCATTTAAGGACTGATTTCCTACGGGCCGTACCAACTGGACGTGATCACGTAAGTTTGTGTAGATCGGCTTGATATTCTTGATACCTTGTTTGTCAATATCGACGACAACAAATTGTGCGGCAGAATTATCAATACCACCTTTGTTAGGGGCATTGGAACAAACGACATAGACACCATTTTGTTTGAAGACGAAATTGTTGTGCCAGTGTCCATAGAACCAGGCCTTAAGGTTATATTGCTTTAAATCGATCTGTTCTTTTTCTCCTTTAAGTACAAAATCAGGCCCTACAAAGAAGTCATGGTTAATAAAGATCAACGGCTTGGATTTATCCATGGCAGCTAGATCTTTTTTGAGCCAAGCTATGATCTGATCAGCCGTGTAGCTGGGTTTATAATCGCCATTTGGCATTGGTGTAACGACGAAGTGAGCCGGCCCGGCGTCGAATGAGTAATAAGTCGGTCCAAAAAGATCTTCAAATAGCTTCTCGCCATATTCACCTTTGACAAGATCATGATTGCCGACGGTATAGTAAGTCGGTCTGCCCATGAGTTCGCTGTTAACTTGCTTGGCATGAAAAAGCATGCCCGGTTCATAGCAGATATCTCCGGTATGCATGATCAGACTTGCACGCTGTTGCTTGGCGTAGTTTCTGACATTATCAATCCAAGGTCCGTATAGCGGTGTTTCTGTATCCGTGATTTGGATAAACCGTAGAAAATCGTTTTGTTGGACCGCATGTTTGACTAAAGCGAAGTCTAGATTTTTGGCATCCGCACGCAATGGAATGTAATGTGTTTTGGTAGCCTTGTAACCACTGGGTACAGTGACAGACAAAAAGCGGGCATTGGGGTTATAGGGCAGAGTATATGTTCCGTCTCTGTTGGTTTTTACCACATCATAACCATCGGATACAGTGATTCCACCGAGGAGGTTTTCGTTCTTTTCGAACAGGTTATTCGCATTCTGATCTTCAAAAACCCGACCAACGCGTTGTTGTGCAAAAAGGGAGGGAATCGGAAGGAGGCAGCAGGCAAGTAATTTGAGTAATTTCATGTTGTTTAAATAAAATCGAGCCAGCTGTACCAAGGGGAGAGCTGGCTCTTTATTGTCTAGATCAAATTGTAATTATTATTTCCAGCCTGTTGGTTGCTCCAATTTGGGATTTAATACAATTTGTTCAATTGGTATCGGGAAATAATAGTATTTAGCTTCATCAAAACTTCGTGGACGCTGTGGTGCTTTATCATCTAAGAACATGATCTTTCCGGAAGTTTCATTAGAGAGATAAAAAGTTCCTTCATTGATATAAAACTTGGCGATCTTTTCTTTTACCGCTGTAGGGAGATTTGCGATAGGAGAGTCATCGCCTTTTTTGAGAATGGCAATATCTGCGACCCCATCTCCAGTAACGTCTACACCGCCCAAAGCAGGAATGTATATTCCTGAAGGGGCTTGAGCTAGCAGTGATCCAGCTTTCCATCGGTAAAGATCGTCAAAACGGAATCCTTCACAGGCGAGTTCCACACGGCGTTCGCGACGAATTTCTAGTAAAACACCTTTATTGTTTCCGCTTACAGTCGGATATTGTTTGGCAAGATAACTATCTGGCGTGGCATTGGCCGTCGCAAGATTCAGCGCTGGCATACCAACCCGATTACGGATCTTATTTATTGTTGCATCAATATCGGCCTGTGTTAAAGTTCCTAATTCAGCTTTTGCCTCGGCATTAATCAATAATACTTCGGCATAACGCATGATTGGGAGATCGGTATAATTCAGCTCCCATCCGCCGCGGAGTGCGGGATCACGTGGGTAAAATTTAATTTGAAGTAATCCACCGAAGTCCGGACGCGTTATATAGGGCGTTCCCGCAGCGTTGTTGCTAAATCCTGGAGGCATCACTGTTTCGGCTAGACGAGGATCGCGATCTTGGAAAATCTCCGTAAAATTTTTCTTGTCGTAATTAGTTTTGGAGGTAAATGGAGTACCATCTTTCATTAGGAACTCATTGGCTAAGCTTGCGCTCAACGCCCATTGCCAATCTAACACTGTATGAGTATTATTTGCAACCCCTAGATCACGACTGTTCTTTTGTAAAAAAATAATCTCTTTATTGGTCGAAAGGTTATTGCTAGCAAAAAGTGCCCTGTAATCTGTAACGCTGCTTCCCGCGATTGAAAAACCACCATTGCTCATGATTTCTTGAGAAGCAGAAACTGCTCTTTCCAAAAATGTTTGCGCAGTGCTCTGGAGATTCAATTCTGTATGATATTTACGGAATGTTCCTTCATGGAGGGAAATTCGCGACAATAAAGTCAAGGCACTCCATTTTGTTAAGTAAGAATTATCTGTACGCGCTGGTAGCACATTTGCGACAGCAAATTCAAGGTCTTTCATGACCGAGTCCACAACAGCTGTCCGCGGATCTTTTGCTTTGTACAGTTCTTCGGAGGTTGTTCCTAATGCATGGGAGTACCAAGGCACATCACCATATTTTTTGACCATCTTATAATAGAAGTTTGCACGAAGTAGTCGGGCTATTCCGATATAGTGATTTATTACAGCCGGATCGCCAGCAACTTTTCCGGCATTGTCCAGCATATAATTCACATCGCGTAAAGGAGCCCATACATCTTTATCCCAGCCTTTAACCGTTGCGGGAGACAATGTGCCTGCCAGCAATGTCCTCACTTCAGCATTTTGATCGTTGTTGCTCAATGCAATATTGTCCGAATAAAGGTCGGTGTATTCCGCACGCATTTGTTTATAAAGACCATTCGTATACGTTGCGAGATCTTCAGGTGTATTAAAAAAGACCTCCTTGGTAATAGCTGAACCCGATGTTCGGTCCAGATAGTCTTTTTTGCAAGAAGCACCCAGCAGAACAAGGGATGCTAAAGCGATATAATTGATACGTTTCATTTTTTTAGTTTTAGAAATTAAAGATTCACGTTTAGGCCGAAAGTAAATGTCCGTTGAAAAGGATACGCTGCCTGTACCCTGTTTGCTGACGATGGATATATACCGCCCAGAGATTCTGGATCTAACTTAACTTTGAGGTGTGAAATTTCGAACACGTTTTCTGCACTAAAGAAGAAACGTACTTTATGTAGTTTAAGGCTGTTTAATACCGATTGAGGCAACGTATAGCCCACAGTTAGGTTTTTCACACGCATATAGGCTCCATTTTGCATATAACGTTTGTTTGGTATACCAAGTTGTTGGTAATTGTCTTCTGCCGAATAAGCGCGTATTGCCGGGAAGTAAGCATTTTGATTATCGGGTGTCCAATGATCAGCATTTTGAACTGTTGGATTTGTCCATGGCTGCGCATTCACCCCCCAGAAATAGATATTAGAAGCACCTGGATACCAATCACGTTTTCCGATGCCCTGTAGAAATACCCGGAAGTCGAAACCTTTCCATCCTGTTGATAGGTCAACACTGTAAGGTAGACGAGAACTGTTGTTGCCAATAATATGCATATCGCCTGGATCGTCTACTGTCTTTTTGCCCATGTCGACTTTGCCATCTCCATTACGGTCGGCAAAGATCGGATCGCCTGCATAGAACTTGTACGATTGATCGTCCGTTCCCATGGCAGTTTGATTTGGATGCTGTGTAACATCGGCGTCGCTTTTGAAAAAGCCAACGATATCTCCTCCCCAAATCTCTCCGATTTCTTGACCCACATAGTTTCTTATCCAATTGTCGCCCAAAGATCTGCTCGGGTTGTCAAAGCGTGTTATCCAAGACCGGTTATCAGCCAAAGTTACTGCAATGTTGTACCAGAATGGTGAGCCGCCAACTTCTTTACTATCACGCCAGGTTAGACGTAATTCCCAGCCTTTTGTTTTCAGGTCACCTGCATTCTCTACGGGAATCACCGTGCCGAATGGCCCTGGAAGCTCTTTTCCGGGTACCAGCATATCTTTGGTATAACGCGTATATTTGTCAAAATTTACGCCTAATTTGCTGTTGAAAAAATTCATGTCAATCCCAGCATTAACCGTTTGAATAGTTTCCCAGGTAAAGGTGTCTGAGACTGCATTTGGACTATATACCGCCTGAGGTTTTCCAGTTCCCAGAATATAATCCGTCTGTTTGTTATTCATAATTGGGATATACGGATACGTGTCGTAGTAAGGTCTGCCGCTATCATATGAGAATAGTTGGTTCCCAAGGGAACCATAAGATCCTCTGATCTTTAAGAAATCCATGGATAGTGCCTGTTTAACAGGTTCGAAGAAACTCTCTTTTGAAACGGCCCAACCTGCAGAAATGGATGGAAAAAAGCCCCAGCGATTGCCAGCAGGAAAACGGGAAGATCCATCAAAACGACCGTTGAATTCCGCCAGATATTTCTCTTTGTAATTGTAACTTACACGAGAGAAAATCCCCTGTACTGCCCAATCTTTGATTTGCTCATCTTTCGTGACATTTCCCGTTGCAGTGCCTATCGACGGGACGGATGAAGATATTAAGTTAAGTGCTTTTACCCAATTGTTGTTCGCATAGTAATATTCTTGATTGTAACCCACCATGGCCTGGAAATAATGATCTCCAATCTCTTTATGAAAATCTGTGTAGATATTATACACATTATATCGGGTCGTTGAATTATCATTTCGCGCGTAGGTATTGGAGAATGTCGGTGTTAATACAGCTTGTGGGCCAGTCTTATACATGGAGGGCACATCGTACGAACGAGTTGTTCCCGCGGTTCTACGGATGGTTGCATCGGCATTTAAATCCCATACGCCTTTTATTAGCGCTGCTTTAGCGGAAAAGGTTGTGACAAACTCATTGATGCGGTTATCTTTTCTGCCCCCTTGTTGTAAAGCACCGAGTACTTGTGCTCCTGCTTTTGTCCAGGTTCCATCGGGATTGAAGGGAACATCTAAAGAGTTTGTGCGGTTGACATTCCAGAAAAAATCACCATCCAAAAATACAGGAGCTTCATAGTTTGTACTCGTTAATAGAGTATTATTGGAAATCTGTAGCCAATTTGTCACATCAAGATCGACTTTTCCCCTGATGTTGTAACGTTTGTAAATATCATTGCCATATTTTAAAAGCCCGTCCTGTCTGTAGTAGTCACTTGATAAATAATAACCGATCTTATCGGATTTCTTCGCAATACTTAAATTAGCATTATAGGTGGGAGCAGTATTGTTATAAGCCTCTTTTAGCCAGTCTGTAGTGCCTGTATATACCCAATCCTGACCATTGTCAGACAGGGTTACGGCAGGTAATGATGGGTCCAGTGAACGTTTTTTTGCATACTCACGTGCAGATTCCGGGTAGAGATTATACAAAGGCTTTCCAGCTTCTGTTTTAATGTCCATGACCTGATAAGGATCCGTAATAAATTTAGGAAGCTTTCCTAGTGTTCTGTATCCCACATTGCTACTAAAAGCAATATCTAATTTGTCACTTTTGGCTTTTTTAGTGGTAATCAATACCACGCCGAATCCCCCACGGGCACCATAGATTGCCGCAGAAGCCGCATCTTTCAATACAGTTACGTTCTCCACGTCATTTGGGTTGATGCGGGCTACTTCGTCGGATGAGTAAGGAATGTTATCAACCAAAATCAATGGTTCTCCACCATTTAAACTTGTAAAACCACGAACGTTGAAGGAAGGGTTTGTGGTTGCGCGCCCATTGGCACTTGTGATATTAAGATTTGGAATCAAACCCTGTAATCCGGCACCCAAGTTGGCGATAGGGCGGCTTTCTAATTGTTTTGAAGAAACCATATCAACAGCACCCGTAAGATTGACTTTCCTTTGTGTACCATAACCCACGACCACCACCTCATCTAATTGAGAGTTGCTTGCTTGTAATGTTACATTGAAAATACGTTGATCCCCTACTTGTATGCGTTCCGCCGTGTAGCCCATATATTGAAATACCAATACTGCCTTCTCAGGTATCCGAAGCGAAAAGTGCCCGTTGGCATCTGTTTTTGTAGATAATGCGGAATTTCCCTCTACAGACACCGTTACACCGGCAAGTACTGCTTTTGAATCGCGAACTGTACCTGTAATTTCGATATCTGTACGTTGTTTTTCGGAAATTACAATGGTGTTGTTGAGAATCTGATAGCTTAGATTCTGTCCTTTAAGTGCTTTGGATAGCACTTGTGAAATGGAAGCATGATTTGCATCCACACTGATGGGCTGCAGATTATTCAGCAGTTTTTCATCATAAAAAAATCGTAAGTCTGTTTGCTTAGAAATTTCTTGTAAAACTTTCTCAACCTTTACTTTTTTCAAGGAGAGATTGACTGTTTGTGCATTTCCCGAGGCATGTGCTCCCAAAGCAAGGGAAAGCAAAGAAAGAGTGCTTAACTTTATCATACATAAAGTTTTGAAGGCTGGAGGGATCCGGAATTCCCGTGTTTTCTCCTGCCTTTTCATTGGAGAAAAAAAATTCATAAATTAGAATGATTTTTGAGGTTTTAAATTTCTGTTGGTAATCAGTAAAATAAGCCTTGGATTTAACTGGGGATGCGTCAACATCCCCTTCTTTTGTTATTGCCAGGCGATAAGTCGATGTTTATGCCATAGATATATTTTTTAGGTAGATAATCAATTTCATTGCACGATTACTTTCCGACCGTTGATGTCGAATTTTCGTCCCGTTGCTAAAGCAAGGATCTCCAATACTTCTGAAAGCTTACTGTTTCTGCTTATGGAGCCTTTGTAGGTAGAAGCGTTAGTGATGGCTTCGATATTTTTAAATTCAACATTATACCAACGTGCAATTTGCTGCGTGATATCGTTGAAATTGCTGCCGTCGAAATAAAATTCTTCACGCTGCCATGCTGTATTTTTCGCTAGATCACTTACTTTGACCTCAATATCATTCGTCAATGTTGTCGCTTGCTCACCGGGCTTAATAATGGTCTGCTTACCTTCTTTAAGAACTTTTACACTTCCCTCCACGAGTGACGTGGATACTTCATTCTGATACGCATTTACATTGAATGTGGTGCCCAATACTTCGATTGTTGTACCGTTGGCGTGGATGCGGAAAGGTCGGCTAGCATCCTTAGCGACCTTAAAATAAGCTTCTCCCGTTAATGTAACTTGACGTTGATCTGCCTCAAAATGTGTTGGATAAGAAAGCTGCGTGAGCGAATTGAGCCATACTTTTGTGCCATCTTCTAAAATGACCATATAAGTACCGGCCTTGGGTACATCAACACGGAAATTTTTCCCGGCTATAGCTGTTGTTGAATTATGCTGTTGGACAAATGGATCTGCGAGCTGCTGCTCTTTTCCTGTCGGTGTTATAAGTTTTGCATAATGCCCTCCTGGAAGGATGTCATTGTGAAAAGTCTTGTTGTGGGAACGAACCTCCGCTGCCAATGTAAGCGGTATTTGTGCTGGCGAGGACAATTTTTGATAGAACCAGAAGCTAAACCCTAGAATGGCGATAAGCGTGGCTGCAACCATCCATTTAGATCGTATCCAGCTCATTCGTTTGAGCGGTACGGGTTCATCAAATAGTTGGTCATCTAATCTTGCATTGATACGTGATGCCAGGTCGGGTGGATTTTCGTTCACTGACAGCTCGTTCTCGGATTGGTCCAATGTATAAAACCAACGGAGTACCTGTTGTTCTTCCGCGGCTGTACATTGGCCTTCCAAGTATTTTTTAAGCAAGGCTTTGGCTTGATCTGATGATTCTTGTTCCTTCATACAAACCTATAATCCCCTTATGCGAAGAGAAGTACCGAAGAAAAATCAAAAAAAATATAAATTATTGTATTACAGTGTTTTTAAATTAGAAAGTATTGAAAAATGAGACTGCATGACACAAGTTCGTCTAGCGGATATTATTTAAATCGAAGCTTGAGCCAGCCTAAAGCCAGGGAGATATTGTTTTTTACGGTTTGTTCTGATAGTGCAAGTTCCGTGGCGATATCTTTAATAGACATGGATTCTTTTCTGCTAAGCGAGAAAGCAGATCGCATTGTTGAAGGCATCTTGTCAATTTCTTGCTCGATAAGTACAGCGAGTTCCTTTGCCAATAGCTCTTCTTCAGATGTGGTGGTTAAAGTTTGTGTTTGAAAGGTCTTGGAGAGGTTTTCAGCACGGACAACTTTCCTTTGTTCATGAATAGTCCAGTCAATGATTTTGTACTTGGCTGTTTTAAAAAGATACGGATAGAGGGAGGACTCAATGTTTATTTTGTGTCTATTGTTCCAAAGGGCGACAAATACCTCCTGCAGGATATCTTCACAGTCTTCAACACAGGAAATACGGCGCTGTATAAATCGAAAAAGTATAGCAGAATAGCGATTGACTAATTCCGAAAAAGCATGACGGTCATTGGCTTGAATCCCAACGAATAGCACGGTGTCATCTAACTGTTCCATAATTACCGCAATTTGTGTACTCCCTTAGTTTAATTTAGGCCAAATTTATAATTGTGGTGTTAAGTTAGTATTAAAAACAAAAAATATGATAATGTTTTTTTTAATCAAACGATTGCATTGGATTTTTAATATAAAAAAACGACGGTTTTCCTGTTGCAGATCATAGAAAGTAACAGAAAAACCGCCGTGTGGTCTTATGATTTAACCCCTTGTCAACCAACCTCTGCGTCCAGCTGTCGCTATAGCATACGGTGTAATCCAGAATAAGCTGAAAGCATAAAATATACTGTAACTATAAGCCCAAAAAGCTTCTTTGGCGTCGGAGTTTTTCGAAGCAAAGAAATAGGCCTGAATGCTGGAAAATATTAAGATACCGACCAACGTTGAGCTTAAGAACATCAATGGATAATGAAATACTGTCCACAGCATCAATAACATCATTGGATAAGACAATAATACTTTTTTCCATTGCATAAGCAATAAGATACGTGCTCCCCATTTAGGTCCTTGACGGAAATTCTTAAATGCAAATTGACTCATCGCAATGTTTTCGCGCACGTTGCTTCGTTCCCAACGGATAAACATCTTGTACAGATTTTTGTAACGGACCGGCGTGTCGGTATAAACGTATGCATTGGATTGAAATAACACATGATAACCTTGTTTTAGGATCATATTGGTCATCGCACGATCTTCACCGATATCAGACGGTTGCCCCATAAAAGTCTGGTTGATCCAATCCTCCAAACAGTTCATGACAGCCTCTTTACGATAGCCGGACAAGGCTCCTGGTGTACACATGACCGTACCCAACATACTTTGCGCAGAACGCACAAACTCAAAGCTGAATACGAAGCTAACGTTCAACATACGAGGTATAATCGCTTTTTTATTATTCAATACGCGCACGTTGCCCGCAACTGCTCCACACTCCTTGTTTGTTACAAAAGGACTCGCCATATTACGTATAGTATCCTTTTTAACAATAGAATCACTATCAACCGTAATAAAGATTTCTCCGGTACCTAACTTAAATCCACGGTATAAAGCATGTCTCTTACCCATATTCTTGGGCTGTTGATAAATTTCAACACGATCGCCCAATTCCATTTTGGCACGTTGTATCCAGGCAAAGGTATTGTCCTTGCTACCGTCGTCAATGGCAATGATCTGAAGTTTCTTCTCCGGATAATCGCTGCTGACCAAACTATGTAAGGTATCATAGACTAACTGTCCTTCATTATAAGCCGGAACAATAATCGTACAAGTAGGCAGCTCATCGTCCGATACAGAAGCAATGGGTTTATATTTACGGTGCAGTACAATCAAAAAAATCAAAAAGCTGACAGCGATAGCAGCTAAAAATATACCTAAGACGATCAGAAATGTTCCGCCGATGCTGTCCAAACGTTGGAAACGTAATGCATCAAAATCAGGCTGAAGCATGTATACGCCAAAAACTGACGCAAATAATATAAAAAAAGTCGCTCCAAAAATACCATATTCTTTTGGACCAAAGTTGCTTTCCTCGTTTTTGCTCACTGTATTATCAGATCGCTTTTCTCCTGCATTTACATCATATACAGCAGGCTTCCATTGTTTGGTCATCTGCTTGGATACGATCGAGTTTTCTTTCATGTAATTCATAACCGTTCTATTTTAGATATACATTCGTTCATTCTATATTTAATCGATACCGCAATCGGTATCATTTGTAATGAAAATATTACGATTCCATAAACGCAAAACACATGCCTTTATTTTGTGCCAAAAATGATCCGACTGTTTAAATTGTAACGTTCTTGATACAAAATAGCATTAAGTAAGTTGTTCTTTTTCAGTGTTTTAATTTTATTTTGTAATAAAAATCGATTAAAATATAATAACGATATGGGCAGTAGACTTTTAAGGTTTTTTAACATTTGCCTGCAGATTGTTAAGAGAAATTGACAATTTTTGTGACAAACTGTGTAGGAAAGGGGGCAATGGGTGGGCTGAAGAAATTCTGCTTAAGTCAAATAAAAAAAACAAAAGATAGCGCAAAAAAAAGACGCTCCCAAAAGAGAGCGTCTCCAATATCATCAAGTTTCGAAATCGTCTTTATCCGCCAAATTCCATTAGATAATTTTTTAGAAAATCATTTAGATCACCATCCAGCACAGCTTGTGTATTGGATGTTTCGTAATTGGTCCGTAAATCTTTAATTAACTTGTAAGGATGTAGGACATAATTTCGAATTTGGGATCCCCATTCTATTTTCTTTTTGTTTCCTTCAATAGCAGCGGTAGCTTCCTGGCGTTTACGCATTTCAATCTCATATAACTGTGATTTCAATAAGCGCATCGCATTTTCTTTGTTTTGTAATTGCGATCTGGATTCCTGATTTTTAATAATAATGCCAGTAGGTTTGTGATGTAATCGAACAGCTGTTTCCACCTTATTTACGTTCTGGCCACCTGCACCACCTGAGCGGAACGTGTCCCACTCGATTTCCGAATCCTTAACATCAATCTCAATATTATCATCAATCAAGGGGTAGACATAAACAGACGCGAAGGAAGTATGGCGTTTTGCATTGGAATCAAACGGAGAAATCCGAACAAGCCTGTGTACACCGTTTTCTCCCTTAAGGTAACCATAAGCAAAATCGCCTGATATCTGTAAGGTTACACTCTTAATGCCTGCAACATCACCTTCCTGCGAATCTTGTTCGGTCACTTTATACCCATTTTTCTCGCCCCACATAATATACATACGCATCAGCATGGCAGCCCAGTCACAACTTTCAGTCCCGCCGGCACCAGCTGTAATCTGTAAAATTGCATCCAGCTGATCTTCTTCGGCGCTAAGCATGTTTTTGAATTCGAGTTCCTCGACTTGCGCTAAAGCTAGTTTATATTGGTCATCCACTTCCTTATCACTCGCGTCGCCAGATTGGAAGAATTCATACATGACATATGCGTCTTCAACCGCCGCTGCAACTTCATCGAAGTGGTCTGTCCATACCTTTTGGTTTTTTATGGCCAAGAGTATTTTTTCTGCAGTTTTGGAATCATCCCAAAAGCTTGCTTCAAGCGTAATAGCTTGATCTCTTTCTATTTCTTCTTTGCGTGCATCGATGTCAAAGATGCCTCCTCAGGGAAGTAACACGATCCCTCAAGTCTTGAATTTGTTCTTTTGTCATATCCGCTAAAGTAGAAATTTTAATTAATAAATTCGTGCTTCTATCGAATAACTTCGCGCCCAATATAGATTGCCCAATAGGGATAATTTGACCTTTTTTTTTTAGTTTTGGTATTGTCAACGGAATAAACCTTCATTTAAGGATCTACACAATGTGTAACAATGAAATACTGAAGGCTCTTATTGATGTTTAAAACAAATAATTTCAGTAAAAACAGTATGTTCCCAAAAATTAATTTTACAAAGACTGAGGCCTATAAGAATCTAGCGCAGCATTTTGGTTCTTTATCAGGTCTATCCAACAATAGCGAAAAAAATGATCTACGCGCACTTTTTGCCGCAGATCCCGCACGTTTTGAGAAGTTCTCGATCGCTTTCGAAGATATACTTTTGGATTACTCCAAAAATCGGATTACCGAAGAAACAAAAGCGCTCTTGGTCCAGTTGGCTAAAGAATGTGGCCTTGCTGATGCGATAGCAGCGATGTTCTCGGGTGAGCGCATCAACGCGACCGAAAATAGACCGGTGTTACACACCGCTTTGCGAAATCAATCCGATCAGCCCGTTTATGTGGATGGAAAGGATGTTATGCCTGATGTTAAACGCGTGCTGGCACAAATGAAAGCCTTCACGGAAAAGATTATATCTGGTCAGTGGAAAGGATATACGGGTAAAGAAATTACAGATGTGGTTAATATCGGTATCGGTGGTTCAGATCTAGGTCCTGTGATGGTAACAGAAGCCTTAAAAGCATATAAAACGCGCTTAAATGTACATTTTGTTTCCAACGTAGACGGTACACACATTGCTGAAACATTGAAAGCTGTGGATCCTGAAACAACCTTGTTTCTGATTGCTTCAAAAACTTTCACAACGCAGGAAACGATGGCCAATGCGCATACAGCTAAAGACTGGTTTTTGGCGAGCGGAGCCCTTCAGGAGGATGTCGCTAAGCATTTTGCAGCATTGAGCACGAATACAGAGGCAGTACGTGCTTTTGGAATAGATACTCAAAATATGTTTGAGTTTTGGGACTGGGTAGGAGGACGTTATTCCCTGTGGTCTGCTATAGGTCTTTCAATTAGCTTGGCAATAGGCTTTGATAATTTCGAGGAACTTTTGAAAGGTGCCTACGATGCGGACGTTCATTTTAAGGAAACTTCTTTCGAATCCAATATTCCCGTGATATTGGCTTTGCTTGGTGTATGGTACAATAATTTTTTCAAAGCCGAAAGCCATGCAATTCTCCCTTACGATCAATATCTACACCGTTTTGCTGCATATTTCCAACAAGGGGATATGGAGAGTAACGGCAAATATGTTGACCGTAATGGCCAACAGGTGGATTATCAGACTGGACCGATTATATGGGGTGAACCTGGTACGAACGGGCAGCATGCCTTCTATCAGTTGATTCACCAGGGAACCAAATTGATTCCGTGTGATTTCATTGCGCCTGCCAATAGCCTTAATCCGATCGGAAACCACCACCAATTGCTATTGTCTAACTTTTTTGCACAGACGGAGGCTTTGATGAATGGCAAAACGGAGGAAGAAGTAGTTGCCGAATTCAAGAAAGCAGGCAAATCGGACCAAGAAATAGAAGCGCTTAAAGCCTATAAAGTCTTTGAAGGCAATCGCCCAACGAATTCCATCCTGTTCAAAATAATGACGCCACGTACTTTAGGACGACTTATCGCATTTTATGAGCATAAGATTTTTGTGCAGGGTGTGATCTGGAATATTTATAGTTTTGATCAATGGGGGGTGGAGCTAGGTAAACAATTGGCCAATCAAATCCTTCCGGAATTAAGTGACGCCAATACGGTTACGAGTCATGACTCTTCTACCAATGGATTGATCAATGCATATAAAGCTTGGCGGGATTAAATTTCTAACTAGGATCTAAAAGAGATCCTTTATACAACAGGACTGCCCTCAGAAAGTATCTAACTTTTTGGGGGCAGTGCTTTTTTATGGCATTACATGATCGCTCAGTTTTTAAACTTTTTTATGCTGGATCCGAATGGCATTTAAAATCGCCAGAAGAGCTACCCCCACATCGGCAATGACTGCTTCCCATAGTGTTGCAATGCCTCCGGCGCCTAGGATCAAAACAATGATTTTTATTCCCATCGCCAAGATGACATTTTGCCAGACAATACTTCGGGTTATTTTTCCAATTTTTATGGCCGACAAAATCTTGTGTGGCTCATCGTTTTGGATCACAACATCAGCAGTTTCAATAGTTGCATCAGCTCCCAGTCCACCCATAGCAATACCTACATGTGCTAAGGCAACTACAGGGGCGTCATTTACGCCATCGCCGGCAAAGGCAACGCGGCGTCCTTGATCAATCAGCTGCTGTACATGGCTTACTTTATCCTCAGGAAGAAGATCGCCATAGGCTTTGTCGAGTCCAAGTTCTTTGGCGACTTCATCTACTACCGCTGTTTTATCTCCAGATAACATGACTGTATACAAACCTTGAGCATGCATGGCTTGGATCACTTCCCTGGCATCTGGTTTAATTCGATCCGCAACAGTAATATAACCCGCATATTGACCTTCGATGGCGAGTAATACAACGGAGTATGCCATTTGCCTTAGATCTGCCGGATAGCTAATATCGAATTTGTCCATTAATTTGCTGTTGCCCGCGAGTGTGGGCTTTCCGTTAACAGTGGCGAAAAGTCCGTGGCCTGCTATTTCCTGGATTTTCTCAGCCTGAAATGCGGCAGTGCCGGGATGATAACTGGCGATCGCCTTCGCAATGGGGTGTGTTGAATGTGCCTCAATGGCTTTCGCATAGTTCAGTAATTCCTCTGGATCTCCATTGACGGCAAAAACTTCAGTTACCTCAAAGACACCGGCTGTAAGCGTGCCCGTTTTATCCATGACAACGGTATCGACTGAAGTGATGGCATCGAGGAAGTTGCCGCCCTTAAATAATATACCATTTCGGGAAGCTAAGCCTATGCCGCCAAAATAACCCAGGGGAATAGAAACGACCAGGGCGCAGGGACAGCTGATCACCAGAAAGACTAAACTCCGGTAGAACCAGTCCTTAAAACTATAGTCATGAACAAAAAATAGGGGTAAAATAAGGACCAAAAGCGCAAGGCCGAAAATAATAGGAACATATATCTTAGCAAATCTGGCGATAAACAATTGTGTTTTGGATTTACGTGCAGTGGCGTCCTGAACCATTTCCAGAATTTTGCTCAATTTGCTATCTTCAAATACGCTGGATACCTCGATTTGAACAACTGTTTCCAAATTGATCATACCTGCAAAGATAGCATCACCGGAATATTTTGTATCGGGTTTACTCTCCCCAGTCAAAGCAGCAGTGTTAAATGCCGCTTTTTCCGTTTTCAATGTACCATCCAGAGCCACTTTTTCTCCTGCTTTCACAAGGATAGTCTCGCCAATTGTGACAGTTTTTGGATTTACCTGCGCTTGTTGCCCATTGCGTATGACCGTTACTGTGTCTGGGCGGATATCCAATAAGGATTTGATTGATTTCTTGGCATTGTCGACGGCAGTATCCTGAAACCATTCTCCGATTTGATAGAACACCATTACCGCGACGCCCTCTTCAAATTCTCCAATGGCAAAAGCTCCCAAGGTCGCAACGGTCATCAAAAAGAACTCATTGAAAATATCGCCACGGCTTGCCTTGCGCAATGCCATTTGAATAACGGGGATTCCGGAAAGAAGATAGGCAATGCTATTTAAGGTCAAGTTGATGCCAAAGGGTAGGCTGATCTTAAAAGCATATTTCAATAGGAGTAAAGTAAGTAGAATGACAAGGGCCATGAGGAGCTTGCTTTGGGTAATCCACCAAGGACGGTCTTTTGTTGGAAGGCCGTGCTCCTGTGTGTCATGGCTATGCTCGTGGTTGTGTTCGCACATATATCAGCGGTTCTTTTAAAGAATTAAATTTAGCGAATTCTGCTGTAAAAAGCGAGGGAAATGAGGATAAACTCACCCTGAAGGACAATTATTTTAGACGATTATTTTAAAGGAATTGGAACAGTAAACAAGCTGTTTTTCAAACGACAGATGATGTCAGCAAGGAAAGATGATGTCAGCAAGGAAGGGGAAAATCGTTGAGTAATGAAAAGGCGTCCACATGTATTGATGTGGACGCCCGCTGCTATTTGATGAATGTATTTTTAATCTTTCGAAGTACTGCCAATAATCATTTCCAATATGGCAACGACAATGGCAAACAGTGCGGCAGTCCAGAATCCATCGACATCAAATTTGGAGCCGAGTAGCGAGTCTGATAACAAGACCATCAATACAGTAATAATAAAGGAAACCAGGCCGAGGGTAAGCCAATTCAACGGGAACGTAAATAACCTTAAAATCGATCCCACAGTCGCATTGACAAATCCAATGACGAGTCCTGTAACGATAGCCCAACCGAATCCAGCAACATGAGCGCCGGGAACAATCCAACACGCTATTGCGACGACTACACCAGTAAGTAAAAGACTAATAATAAATTTCATAATATGTGCTAATTTATAAAGAGTAAATAAAGTAATAATATAATAACTATCGTGCAAACCCGATGCCAAACTTTGTTTAGATTATGAATTTAAGTATTCTGGAGAAACGGGCATAGATGGGCCGTTAGCGTGGATCAATGCGGGCCGTCTGATTGGCGATGAGCAGTTTTAGAAATAAAAATATATGCAAGCATAGTAAATATTTTGTATATTTATTCAGAAGCTATGATGCTGTTGTTATTTGGTGGTCAATCATTATACTCGTTAAGTAGGGCGATTGCTGATGACGGAAAAGGGTTGATAGGAGTACTTGGGTGGTTTAAAAGCGATCATATTAACAATAGCGTGGAAATTGAGAGAATTAAGTTCATAAAATAATAGACCCATGAAGAAAATTATGATGTCATTCATAATGCTGCTGACTACAGTAGCATTATTTGCGCAAACAGATCCCATCATCGGAAAGTGGGAAAACCCAAGCGGTGAAGGCCGCGTTGAAATTTACAAGAAAGGCGATAAGTTTTTTGGTAAGCTCTATTGGCTGAAATTTCCAAATAATGAAGCCGGTCAGCCGAAGAAAGATATAAAAAATCCAGATAAAGCACTGCAGAGTAGAAATGTACAAGGGCTCGAAATCCTGACCAATTTTGATAAAGATGGCAATACGTATGTTGACGGAAAGATCTATGATCCGAAGTCGGGCAAAACGTATAGCTGCAAGATGACCTTAAAAGGCGATAAGCTTGATATCAGAGGTTATGTGGGTGTGAGCTTGCTTGGGCGCACCGAGACATGGAAAAGAATTAATTAAGATAGAAAATGGCCGTGAGACTAGCATAGTCCGCTTGCATGGATAGGTCAGATTCCACCAAAAAGGCAATTTATTTCTAGGAAGTAAATTGCCTTTTTGGTTTTGTGCTGGAATTACAGTATTTTCATCCCTACAAATTATAAATACCAGCTCTATGGCCGTAAAAATGTCTTATGTTGAAAATGTCAAGCTTGCACTGCAGTCCATTGTAGGGAATAAGCTGCGGACATTTTTAACAGCACTGATCATTGCCATAGGGATGATGGCATTAATAGGGGTATTGACCTCAATTGATGCCATGAAAAACTCGCTGACTGATTCCTTTTCATCGATGGGATCAAATTCCTTCAACATACGCAACAGGGGATTGAATGTTCGGATCGGTAATGAAGGGACTCGCTCAAAAGTCTTTGCTAATATTACCTACGCACAGTCTGCAAGATTTAGACAGGATTTTCACTTTAATGCATTGACATCAATCAGTGCCAATGTGAGTTGGAATACGACCGCAAAATATCAATCCAAAAAGACAAACCCCAATATCGGCCTGATCGGGACAGATGAAAATTATCTGCAGACATCAGGGTATGTTGTCAGCGAAGGCCGTAATTTTTCTACGCGGGAGGTTGAAACAGGTAGTGGCGTGATCATCATCGGTAGTGAAGTGAGTAAAATGCTATTCAACGAAATTATTGATCCAATAGGACAGTTTATTACTGTTAACAATATCCGCTATTTGGTGATAGGAGTCTTAAAAAGTAAAGGTTCCTCTGCCGGGATGGGCGGGGACAGAGCCTGCTTTATTCCCCTGATCAAGGCCCGGGCAGTGATGCAGGGTACCGAGCCTTCCTATGTGATCACTGTTTCTTCCAATGACCCCATGCGATTGGAAGCCGCAATCGGCGAAGCTACAATCGTATTTCGGAATATTCGCGGATTGGCATCACGGCAGTCAAATGATTTTGAAATCACCAAATCAGATGCGGTTGCCCAGATGCTGATGCAAAATATGGCTATGGTTACTTTGGGAGCGGTCGTGATTGCTTTTATAACCCTTGTGGGAGCTTCAATCGGATTGATGAACATCATGTTAGTTTCGGTCACTGAACGTACACGAGAGATCGGTATTCGTAAGGCAATCGGTGCAACACCGAGTGTTATACGTAAACAATTTCTGATGGAAGCAATTGTGATCTGTATGATTGGAGGTGTCGCCGGGATCTTTATAGGCATTTTGATTGGTAATATTCTGGCGCTGCAGCTCGGCACATCCTTTATTATACCTTGGGGAGCGATTATTTTAGGTTTCGCGGTATGTGGACTCGTCGGTATGTTATCGGGCTATTACCCGGCCTCAAAAGCATCTAAATTGGATCCAGTCGACGCACTTCGTTACGAGTAATTCACATAGGGGCGCCTACCGCTCTGTTTTCATGAAATTCTTATAGATAAGACCTTTTCTTATGCGATAGCTTAAATCCGCTAGCTTTCGCTCCTATCTGCTATTAAAATTCAGGCGCTTTTCGTCTAAAATGCGAGAGACCAAAGTTGAGATAAGGTTATACCAACTTCGGACTGCAAGCACAATGAGTCCACCTTGAGTCCACGTTGAGTCCACCTTTTTTAAGTGGATTTACCATTGAGAGATTGCTCATGCACCCTGCTTGCAGGACGAAGATATCTGGGGCTTGTCGCCCAGTTGCTCGCTATTAAAGCAAAAGGAAAAAGTAGATCGATTGAAAAAAGGAATTTTATGCAATCGGTTTAATGTTACCAAATCATTGATTTGGGGTGAATTCTCCGTGAATAGCCCTTTTCTCGAAAAGCAAAGCAACTTATTCCAATGAAAAAACTGTAATATTGTATAAAAAAATAAAATCGAATTATGTACAATACATTACAACCAGTTTTAGAAAAGGAATTGGAAGCAATCAAAGAAGCGGGATTGTATAAACAAGAGCGGGTGATCGTTACTCCACAAGGAGCAGACATCAAAGTAAGCACAGGACAGGAAGTTGTCAATTTTTGTGCTAACAATTATTTGGGACTGTCTTCGCACCCAAAAGTAATCGAAGCTGCTAAGAAAGCGATTGATACACACGGTTATGGAATGTCTTCCGTCCGTTTCATCTGTGGTACCCAAGATGTGCATAAAGAATTAGAAGCAAAAATTTCTACGTTCCTTGGAACTGAAGATACTATTTTATATGCGGCAGCATTCGACGCTAATGGTGGTGTGTTTGAACCATTATTTGGTGCCGAAGATGCCATCATTTCAGACGAATTAAATCATGCTTCTATCATAGACGGTGTTCGTTTATGTAAAGCACAACGTTTCCGTTATAAAAATGCGGATATGGCTGATCTGGAAGCGCAATTGCAGGCCGCATCCGGTGCTCGACATAAAATCATTGTTACAGATGGAGCATTTTCGATGGATGGATCTGTAGCTCCATTGGACCAGATCTGTGATCTAGCCGATAAATACCAGGCGTTAGTGATGATCGATGAATCGCATTGTACAGGATTTATCGGTGCAACTGGACGTGGTACACACGAGCTTTTCAATGTAATTGATCGTGTAGATATCATTACAGGGACTTTGGGTAAGGCGCTAGGTGGTGCTTCTGGTGGTTTTACTTCCGGTAAAAAAGAAATCATCGATTTGTTACGTCAGCGTTCACGTCCTTATTTATTTTCGAATACCCTAGCACCAGCAATTGCCGGAGCTTCTGTTGCGGTCTTGGACATGCTGAGCGAGACAACTGCATTGCGCGATAAATTGGAGTCAAATACAACTTATTTCCGTGAAAAAATGACGGCTGCTGGATTTGATATCAAACCAGGTTTCCATCCAATCGTGCCTGTAATGCTGTATGACGCGAAATTAGCGCAGGAGTTCGCATCCAAGATGTTGGACGAGGGAATTTATGTGATAGGCTTTTACTATCCTGTTGTACCTCAGGGAAAAGCTCGTATCCGTGTGCAGATTTCGGCAGGACATGAAGTTGCTCACCTGGATAAAGCAATCGCCGCCTTTACCAAAGTAGGTAAAGAATTAGGTGTAATTAAATAAAATACACATAGTTATAAATTTTATGGTGCAAAATGTTTATCTTTGCACCCTAAAATTTTATAAAAATATTCTTGCTCAATGCAAAACATTAGAAACATTGCGATCATCGCTCACGTCGACCACGGTAAAACTACGCTTGTAGACAAAATTTTATATTTTACCAATCAATTCAGAGAAAATGAAAATGCTGGTGAATTAATCCTAGACAATAATGATTTAGAGCGTGAACGCGGGATCACTATTGTATCTAAGAACGTATCAGTAACATATAAAGGTGTTAAAATCAACATCATCGATACACCAGGTCACGCCGATTTCGGTGGTGAGGTTGAACGTGTATTGAAGATGGCCGATGGTGTAGTACTATTGGTAGATGCTTTTGAAGGCCCAATGCCTCAAACACGTTTCGTTACAGGTAAAGCTTTAGGTTTAGGTATCAAACCGATCGTTGTTGTCAATAAAGTCGATAAAGAAAACTGTCGTCCTGACGAAGTTTACGAACATGTTTTTGACTTATTCTTCAACTTGGGCGCTACTGAAGAGCAATTGGATTTCCCAGTATTGTACGGTTCTTCAAAACAAGGATGGATGTCTACCGATTGGAAAAATCGTACTGAAGACTTCACTGACTTATTGGAAGCTATCATCAAATATATCCCTGCACCAGAAGTATCTGAAGGTACTTTACAAATGCAGGTAACATCGTTGGATTACTCAACTTTCGTAGGACGTATCGCTATCGGTCGTGTTGCTCGTGGTACAATCAAAGAAAACCAACCTGTTTCTTTGGTGAAACGCGACGGAAAAGTTGTAAAATCAAGAGTTAAAGAGCTACAGGTATTTGAAGGTCTGGGCCGTATCAAAGTATCTGAAGTACATGCAGGTGATATCTGTGCTGTAGTAGGTATCGAAGGTTTCGATATCGGTGATACAATCGCAGATTTCGAAAATCCAGAGCAATTGGAAGTTATCAGCATTGATGAACCAACAATGAACATGTTGTTCACCATCAATAACTCGCCTTTCTTCGGTAAAGAAGGTAAATTGGTAACATCACGTAATATCTACGATCGTTTGCAAAAAGAGTTGGAGAAAAACTTGGCACTACGCGTAGTTCCTACTGAATCTCCAGATGCTTGGTTGGTATACGGACGTGGTATCCTTCACTTGTCTGTATTGATCGAAACAATGCGTCGTGAGGGTTATGAATTGCAAGTAGGCCAGCCACAAGTTATCATCAAAGAAATCGATGGTCAAAAATGTGAACCTATCGAAGAACTTGTTGTTGACGTACCTTCTGATGTGTCAGGAAAAGTAATTGAGTTGGTTACACAACGTAAAGGTGAATTGTTGATTATGGAAGCTAGAGGAGATATGCAACATCTTGAGTTCTCTATTCCTTCTCGTGGTATCATCGGTTTACGTAACAACGTGTTGACAGCAACAGCTGGTGAAGCTGTTATGGCGCACCGTTTGAAAGGTTACGAGCCTTGGAAAGGTACAATTCCTGGTCGTTTGGCAGGTGTATTGATCTCTTTGGATACGGGTTCAACAACTGCGTACTCCATTGATAAATTACAAGACCGTGGTCGTTTCTTCGTAGATCCAGGTGTGGATGTATACGAAGGACAAATTTTAGGTGAACACATCCGTGATAATGATTTAACGATCAACGTTACTAAAGGAAAACAGTTGACAAATATGCGTGCTTCTGGTTCTGATGATAACACACGTATTGCACCGGCAATCAAATTCTCATTGGAAGAATGTATGGAGTATATTCAAGCTGACGAGTATATCGAGGTGACACCACAATCAATGCGTCTACGTAAAATCTATTTGACTGAAAACGAGCGTAAAGTAAACGCGAAGAAATTTCAATAGTCAATAGCGAAACGCGATAAAAGAAAAGCCCCCGAACATTGTTCGAGGGCTTTTTTTATTGCATGGATATTTGTTCACCAAATAGCTGTAGTGGTTTACTTTTTTGTTCTTACCTCTGCAGCACGATAGGTGTCGCCGTCAGTTGTGTAGATTTTGAATTGCACATCATAAGCTTCAGGTACATAAATCACAATCGGCATTCTGCCATTGTAACGCACAGTCTCAGGTTGTGCTGAAACAAAAAGGTTTCTTTTTTCTTTGTTTGGGCAAGCCATCATGGTGCTGGCGACATTGCCATTTGTTTTGAATACATAATAGTCATAACCCCAGCCTTGAAGATCCTTCTTCTCTAAAGTGCCCGATAAATTAAAAGTATTACATCCGTCTACTTCCATCCATTTTCCCACCGAAAACTCTATTTTTTTGTTTTTATCACTTTCTGAATAGGGAACTTCAATCACCATTTTTTTATACCCTTTTTCTGGGCTAGGAAAAATGCCTAAGTCAATTTTGTCGATAACCATTTGTGCTCTACTAATAGTTGTTGAGGATACTAATGCGATCATCAATAGCATCATTACTTGAAATACATTTTTTTTCATATATGCAATTATTTAATTTTAATGGCCATGAAATATTCCGGTTTTGTATGTGTTGTAAACTCGAATACCTCATTTTCTTATTTTTAATTGTTTTTTAAACGCGCTATCTGCGAAAAATGCTACACGCTTATAACAGATATAACACCTATAGGACTGTATTGTTTTTGGAAGGATTAATCGTAAATCGCAAAATATTAAAAAATAATTGTTTGGGAAACTAAATTGGCTGATGTATTTCAATTTATAGCTGGTCGTAGATTTGCTTGTTTGCCGTGTATGAAGCCTTTCATCAAAATTTTGCCGACTTTGGAACAGTTCCTCTTTTTATGAAATTCAGGTGATAGAAAAGCGAATTGCTTTTTAATTCGCAGGAATATAATCAGCCAAGAATACGTAACTTTGTGTGAGATAAGGATTATTATGAGTAAACAGGTGGAGCACACTCCAAAAGAATATATTCAGATAAAGGGAGCAAGAGTTAATAACTTAAAAAATATTGACGTTGATATCCCTAAAAATAAATTAGTTGTTATCACTGGAATGTCGGGCTCAGGAAAATCCTCCTTAGCTTTTGATACGCTCTATGCCGAAGGACAGCGACGTTATGTCGAAAGTCTCTCTTCGTACGCAAGACAATTTATGGGACGGATGAATAAACCAGAGGTGGATTACATCAAAGGTATTGCTCCCGCGATTGCCATTGAGCAACGTGTTATTACTTCCAACCCCCGTTCGACGGTAGGAACATCCACCGAGATCTATGATTATCTGAAATTGTTATATGCCCGAATCGGAAAGACAATTTCTCCTGTATCTGGTCGCGAGGTGACCAAAGACAGTGTGAGTTCAGTGGTGGATTTTGCGTTGAATTTGGAAGAGGGGACAACGTTGACGCTTCTCGCGCCACTTATTCCTTCTCATGGACGTAAACTCAAGGAAGAGCTGTCTCTCTTGTTGCAGAAAGGTTTTGTGCGTGTCGTCTATGGCGATAGCATGCAGAAAATCGAAACAATTATCGATGATAAGGCCGTTGCCAATAAAGACCTCCAGGATGGTGAAGTGCTTATTGTGGTTGACCGGGTTCGCATTGAACAGGACGATGACACAGTCAATCGACTTTCCGACTCTGTCCAAACAGGTTTTTTCGAAGGTAAGGGGGAGCTCTATATGGAAGAAAATGGTCAAAGACATCATTTCTCCCATAAATTTGAACTTGATGGAATAACATTTGAAGAACCTACACCAAATTTCTTCAGTTTTAATAATCCTTATGGTGCCTGTCGCCGATGTGAAGGTTATGGCAAGATCATCGGTATTGACCCTGATCTTGTTATTCCAGACAAAAGCCGTTCGGTCTACGATGGCGCAATTGCACCTTGGCGAGGGGAGAAAATGGGCGAGTGGTTACAGGTGCTTGTTAAAAGTTCCCTGAAATTTGATTTTCCAATACATCGTGCATACATGGATCTGACCACGGAACAGAAAGAGCTGCTGTGGACGGGAAATAAATATTTTGCTGGCCTGACACAGTTCTTCCAAGAGCTTGAAGAGCAGACTTATAAAATTCAATACCGTGTGATGTTGTCTCGCTATCGTGGGAAGACAGATTGCCCGGACTGCCGCGGAACCAGACTACGTAAAGATGCTACTTACGTGAAAGTAGGGGGCAAGTCTATCACCGATATCGTTTTGATGCCGCTTGAAGAAGCCTTGGAATTCTTTACAACTTTACCGCTGGTGGGTAATGAACTGGTCATTGCCAAAAGACTTCTTGCTGAAATTAATAATAGATTGCAATTTTTGTGCGATGTTGGATTAAGTTACCTGACCTTGAACCGGCTATCGAATACCCTTTCCGGAGGGGAATCACAGCGGATCAATCTGGCAACGTCATTAGGAAGTTCACTCGTAGGTTCTATCTATGTGTTGGACGAGCCAAGTATTGGACTTCATCCACGTGATACACAGCGTCTGATTTCTGTGCTGAAATCCCTGCGCGATGTCGGTAATACGGTTGTGGTGGTCGAGCATGAGCAGGAGATGATGGAGGCCGCTGATTACCTGATCGATATCGGACCGGAAGCCGGGATCAATGGCGGCGAAATGGTCTTCGCAGGTACATATCAGCAGATTCTGAAAGATACAAAAAGTCTTACTGGTCAATACCTCAGTGGCAAAAGCCAGATTGAGGTACCCAAAAAACGCCGCCCATGGTCCAATAGTGTGACCATTAAAGGAGCACATGAGAATAACCTCAAAGGGATTGATGTACAATTTCCATTGAATACATTTACTGTGGTAACGGGTGTTTCGGGATCAGGCAAGACCTCATTGGTTAAACGTATCCTGTACCCAGCATTGCAGAAGTCGATAGGCAATTACTCCGGTGAACAGACTGGGGTCTATGATGCGATCGAGGGGGATATTACCCAGATCGAACAAGTTGAAATGGTCGATCAAAACCCGATCGGTCGTTCTTCGCGATCCAACCCGGTGACTTACGTGAAAGCCTGGGATGAAATCAGGGCCTTATATGCCAACCAGGCACCAGCTAAAGCTGCTGGACTGAAACCTGCGGCATTTTCATTTAATGTTGAAGGTGGACGTTGTGATGTCTGTCAGGGTGAAGGTGAAGTTAAAATTGAAATGCAATTTATGGCCGATATCGTTTTGCCATGTGAGGCATGTGGGGGCAAACGATTTAAACAATTTGTGCTTGATGTACTTTATAAGAACAAGTCGGTAGCAGATGTCCTTGAGCTGAGTGTTGATGAAGCGATCGTATTCTTTGCAGACCAGCCTAAAATATTGGCGAAATTGCAACCTTTACAGGACGTTGGACTAGGCTACGTTAAACTCGGGCAATCGTCAAGTACATTGTCTGGCGGTGAAGCACAGCGGATTAAACTGGCCTCCTTCCTCATTAAGGGAAATAACAGCAAGAAGACACTTTTTATCTTTGATGAACCAACGACAGGCTTACACTTTCAGGATATTAAGAAGCTATTGAAATCATTTGATGCACTGATTGCCCTAGGAAACAGTATCTTGGTGATTGAGCATAATATGGATATGATCAAATCGGCAGATTGGGTCATCGATATTGGTCCTGAGGGCGGTAATAAAGGTGGAAAGCTAGTCTTTGCGGGACTTCCTGAAGAACTTATTCATTGTAAAGATTCTTATACAGGCCAATTTTTAAAAGCACATTTAAAAGATTAAACCCTACTTTAGCGAAGTGAAGTAATCTGTATCAGGGCAACTGGGCTGCCAATAAGTTCCGATTTATTGTTCCTTTTGTTAAGGTCTGAAAGAATACTATGCAGTAAATAAAAAACTAATATTTCAATACTTAATACGATTATGATTAAAAGATTTTTTTTAAGTGTCGTCCTTGGAATAGCGGCGCTTTCGTCCATGGCGCAACAACCGGAAAGACCAAAATTGGTTGTCGGCCTGATGGTGGATCAAATGCGTTGGGATTATTTATATCGTTTTGCAGATCGATATGGAAATGATGGTTTCAAACGACTTTTGAAAGAAGGATTCTCCTGTGAAAATACATTGATTAATTATATTCCGACATACACCGCCATTGGGCACAGTTCGGTATATACAGGTTCGGTTCCCTCCATACATGGTATTGCAGGCAATGACTGGATCGAAGAACAGACGGGCAAGAACATGTACTGTACGCAGGACGACAATGTCATTGGTGTAGGTACTACAGCCAAGGAGGGACAGCAGTCTCCACGCAATTTGCTTGCTTCGACCGTAACGGACCAATTGAAGCTCGCCTCTAACTTTAAATCCAAAGTGATCGGTATTGCAATCAAAGACCGTGGAGGTATTCTACCGGCGGGGCATTTTGCCGATGCAGCGTATTGGTTTGAAGCTAAATCAGGTGATTGGATCACCTCTAATTTCTACATGGATAAACTGCCAAAATGGGTGGTAGACTTCAACAAGAAAAAATTGGCTGAAAAATACCTGAAAGGCGACTGGAAACCAATGTATGATATCAGCACCTATGCTGCCAACAGTATTGCAGATGATAACATCTACGAAGGTAAGTACCCTGGTGAAGAAAAACCGACTTTGCCGCGTGCGACTTCTAAGCTAATGAAAGACGAAGGCTATGAGCTGATCAAAACCACACCAATGGGAAATCAGTTTACGTTGGATCTTGCTATGGAAGCAATCAAAAATGAGCAGATGGGAAATAACCCAACTAAAAATACCGACTTCCTTTGTGTGAGTCTTTCTGCAACGGACTACGTTGGACACCGTTACTCATTGACAGCAGTGGAGATTGAAGATATCTATCTACAGCTCGATAAACAGCTTGCCGATTTCTTCAACTACCTCGATAAGACGGTGGGCAAGGGTAACTACACGTTCTTCCTGACAGCAGATCATGGCGCTTCTTATAACTCTCGGTTCTTTATGGATATGAAAGGAAATGGTGGCTATTTCTATTCCCGTCAGATTATCACAGGGCTTAACAAAACCCTTAAAGAGAAATTTGGACAAGAGAAGCTTGTTAAAAGCATGATGAACTATCAGGTGCACTTAAATAATCAATTGATTGATTCTTTGAACTTGGATCGTGATAAAATAAAAGAGACCATTATTCGTGAGCTTCGCCATACAGAAGGTGTCGCTTATGTTGCTGATATGGAAAAAGGGGAAAGTCTGATGATTCCGGCGCCTATTCGCGAAAAAATGATCAATGGTTACAACTTTAAACGTAGTGGTGCTATTCAGATTGTTTGTGAACCACAATGGTATGACGGTACGCCGCGCTCGACTGGTACAACACATGGTACCTGGTCTGGTTATGATTCCCATATTCCTTTGGTATTTATGGGTTGGGGAATTAAACCGGGTGTATCTAATACAGAGGTAAATATTGTGGATATTGCACCGACAATTTCTTCACTATTGCACATTACTGAGCCCAATGGTAGCATCGGAAAACCGATCACGGCGGTATTGGGGCAATAAGGAGCCTGTTGCTGCATGCGTGAAATCATGAAGGTTTTATTCTATTGAATAAAAAACGTAAATTTGCAATTCAACAGGGGGTTAACAAATTATGCTTTCCAAAAAGACAAAATATGCAATAAAGGCACTGATGGTGCTTGGTCGTAATTACGGTAATGAGCCTATGCAAATCGTGAAGATTGCGCAGGAGGAGAATATTCCAAAAAAATTCTTGGAACAAATTCTACTTGAAATGCGAAATGCCGGAATTCTCTATAGCAAAAAAGGTGCTGGAGGTGGTTATAGCCTCAATAAGGCTCCCGAAGACGTTTTTTTATCGCAGGTGATGCGCCTGATTGATGGACCTATCGCTTTGTTACCCTGCGTGAGCTTGAACTTCTACCGCTCCTGCGAAGAGTGTACCCAAGAACATGCCTGTGGCATACGCGATACTTTTGTAGAGGTGAGAAATGCCATGTTGCAGATTTTAAATGATACAAGTATTGCCCATTTAATCAATAAGGAAAAAGAATTGAACCTGAATGTAGATTAAAGGAAATAAAATATATTTTTCTATTTAGACTGGAGGCGTAACAAATAAGTTACGCCTCTTTTTTTATGAGATTAAGTTATTGGTATAGCGTGAATTACCGTGTTTTATTTGAGTGGGTCAAGTTTCATTTATTAATTACATAATTATTTAACATTATTTTACGAATTTTCCGTAGCAACATTTATATATTTACCTCGACAATATATAAACGAAATTTATGAAACTAACCTATTCCCTAGTTTTGTTTCTTTTATTATCCGTACTGAGTTCCAAGTCTTATGCGCAACATAAACTTGTGGGATCGGTGGCAGATATCAAAGATCTTGCAAAACTACACCAGGCTTCAATCGCGCTGCTCAGTCCCAAAGATTCGATTTTGATTAAATTCGGTCGAACGAAGGAAAATGGAACATTCCAAATTGCTAATCTCGACACAGGTACCTATAAAATGGTGGTTTCCTATCCGCAGTATGCTGACCTGGTAAAAGATATCCATGTGGCCGCCGAAGATTTGGATATTGGTATTGTAAAGCTATCCAAAGCAGCTCTACTATTGGAAGAGGTTCAGGTGAACGGTAAAATTCCTGTGGTTATTAAAGGCGACACCATCGAATACGATGCCGCTAGCTTTAAAGTAGAGAAGGATGCTAAAGTGGAGGATCTGTTGAAGGTATTGCCGGGTATTACGATGGATGGGTCAGGCAAGATCATCGCTCAAGGTAAGGAGGTAAAAAAAGTATTGCTTGATGGGGAAGAGTTTTTTGGTGATGATCCAACCCTGATTACCAAGAATATTCGGTCAGATATGGTCAGCAAAGTACAAGTCTATGAGAAGAAATCAGATCTTGCCGTACGTACAGGAGTAGATGATGGTGAACGAACGCAAACAATTGATATTAAGCTTAAAGAAGATAAGAAAAAAGGAATGTTCGGCCAAGCTGTTGCGGGAGCTGGTACAGATAAATATTATGGTGGAAAAGTCATGCTCAATAAGTTTAAGGGCTCGCAGAAAATCGCTGCTTATGGCATTCTGGCTAATGATGGAATGGTCGGATTAGGATTTGAAGATAGCCAAAAATATGGTGTGGGCGGAAGCAGCAATGTACAGATGATGGACGGTGGTGGTATTATGATTTCCGGTGGTGATGGTTCTGATGGGGGATGGGATGGTAAATACTATGGTGGTGGCGTGCCTAAGGCCATAAACATGGGCGCAAGTTATTCCGATAAATCCAAAGATGATAAGCATAAGATCAATGCAAATTTCAAGCGGAATCAGATCAATGTAAACAATACAAGTACGTATAACGCGCAGAATAACCTTCCTGAACGCGCACAGGTGGATAATAATGTGACTAAATCTGAGAACGAAAACAAGTCAAATGTTGCAAATGTAAGGTATGATTTGAAATTAGATTCACTTTCCGATTTGACCGTCAATATGGGTTTTACCAAGTCTAGCCGTGATAATTCCTCCAATTCTGATGCTGATCAGCGCACGTTGGATGGAACCCTGATCACAAAGACGACCTCGAAAACCGATTTGAATGGCGATCAGGATCGATTTAATGTCAATGCGATGTTAACACGTCGTTTCAAAAAAGAACGTCGCTCCGTTACCTTTAATGTAAATGCAAATACCGATCAGAATAGGTCAAAAACCCAATATTTTTCTGAGAACTTTTTCCAAAGTTCGGGTAACACAACCGTGATCGATCAATATAAAAATGATAAGCTATCAAATAATACGTACGGGGCTTCAGTAACATATTCAGAGCCGCTGTCAAAACGACTGACCGCCGCTGTTGGCTACTCATTCAATAGCAATAAATCGGAGACCCTTAATCAGTCATTCGATAAAGATCCTGCTACAGGTAAATACACTGTCCTGGATCAAAATCTATTAAATGATTTCGATTTCTCCAGTTTGAAAAATGGAATTAATACTTCCCTGAATTACAAGTCGAATACATTAACCGTAAATCTGAGTAACAGAGTCGATTTTGAGGATGTAAAGAGAACATATAATAATCTCAACACAACATTGCAGCGTAATCAGACCTCAATGAACCCCAACTTTTCAGTGAATTATAAAATTTCGAAGAGTAAAAACATTGGATTTCGTTATAGCGGACGTACAACACAACCTTCCTTGACACAAATTGAGCCTTTAAAGCAAAACGCACAGCCGCTTGTAGAATATTTGGATAATCCAAATCTGAAAGCAGGATTTAACAACTCCTATTCGATCAATTACAATAGCTATAAGCAGTTGAAAGACCAGGGATTCTATTTTTATGCGAGTGCAGATCAGGGTAAGAAGAATATTAATACCAATGTACGCTATAACCTGGATGAGGGTACGCAACAAATTTCCTATGTCAATATTGATAAGGATAACTGGCGTATTTATGGTAGTGGATCTTACAGTTTTGTGCTACAAAAGAAATGGGGATTGAAGATGAATATCGGTATCAACGGTCAGTACAATAGCCAATTTAGTTATTTATCATCGTATAACGAAGAACCAAAGCTCAATAGAAATCAGACAAGGAGTATAACACCTGAAATAGGCTTTAATAGATATAAAGCAAATAAGATGGATTTTTACATTTCCTTGATGCCTGGTGTGGAGCAGATGAGTTCCTATTTGCAGCCAGAGTTGAATCGGACAACCTTTAAATTCCGCTCTTATTCGCAGTTTACTTACTATCTACCAAAAGACTTTAAAATTTCACTGTCTACAGACCAAAATTATCAGGCCGCGACGAAAACTTTGCAATCCATTAATATCATTAATATGAATGGTTATGTTTCCAAAAAATTATTGAAAGATAAGTCTTTGGAAGTACAGGTATTTGTCAATGATATTTTAAACAAAAATAATGGGGTGTACCGTTATCAGAATGGAACTTCATTTATCCAGACCAGTAACAACGTATTGCGTCGTTATGGAATGCTAAAAGTAATCTACAATTTTACAACAATGAAAGGAGATGCCAAATGAGTAAGTATATAAAGTTGATGGTCTGGGTATTATTGCTGAGCTCAGGAGCAGCCCATGCACAACACGCGTATTTTCCGAGCAGTGGAACGGTGACTTATGAACGGAAGTTTCATGTGCAGAATTTCTTAAAACGCAATTATCTCAGCAAACCCGATTTAGATACCTGGGATAAGCTGATGGTCGACAATGCGGTGAAGAATGGGCCTGCAGAAGTGGTGACCCACCATATTCTGAAATTTTACGATAATGAAACCCTGTTTGAAACGGTGCAGGAAGATTATCCTGCAAATTATCGTAATGTGACTCATTATAATTCTATTCTCCCGGATTCAAAAACGTACATTAATTTTCAGAATCAGGAATTCTTAAAATTGCTCCCCTTTGGAGATGATCAGCTCTTGCTTAAAGATTCATTGCCTACTGTAAAATGGAAGTATACCGATGAATACCGAAATATTGCGGGATATGACTGCAGAAGAGCCAATGGAATTATTCAAGATTCGGTCTATGTGGTTGCGTTTTTTGCGGGACAAATACCCATCTCCGGTGGTCCTGAACTTATACACGGACTCCCGGGCTTAGTGATGGGGATATCCATCCCAAGTATGAATGTAAATATGTTTGCCACAAAGGTGGAGATTACCAATACCGCATTTTCCAATGTGCTGACCAAAAAGAAAAAAGTTGTGGCGGAGTCCAGGGCAGAGATCATAAAAAAGCTGAAAGATACCGTCTATGATTATCTAGATGAGAAGGCGTTTAAGAAGCGGTTGCAGAGTATACTCTTTTAGCGGGTAATCGATGCTATCTAGATGATAAAAAAGCCTGTTCATATGAACAGGCTTTTTGTATGAATGGAGGTAGGTCTTATATTAACGTACCGTACTTCCGACTTTAATTGCTGTATCTGGTTTGACAAAATCCAATCGACCATCTGCGTCTTCTGCCATAAGGATCATTCCTTGTGACATAATTCCCTTTATTTCACGAGGCTCAAGATTGACTAAGATGGATACCTGGCGGCCTACGATCTCCTCAGGACTGAAAAACTCTGCGATGCCCGAAACGACAGTGCGTGTATCTAAGCCGGTGTCTATCGTCAATTTTAACAACTTCTTGGTTTTGGCAACTTTTTCAGCGGCTGCAATGGTTCCGACACGGATATCCATTTTAACAAAATCATCGAAGCTAATATTTTCTTTTGCAGGAGCAACCTTGGCATTATCGGCTAGGTTTTTCGCTTTTGCTTCAGCAAGTTTGTTTAGCTGGAAGTCGACTTGTTCATCGGTTATTTTGTCGAATAACAATTGCACTTCACCCAATTGGTGTCCAGCTTGGATCAAAGCATCTGAACCTGCGTCGTTCCAGTTTCCTTGTGGAAAATTAAGCATTTCAAATAATTTGATAGCTGTTTTTGGTAAAAACGGTTGTGCAAGAACGGCAAGATTGGCAACGATTTGAGCAGCAACATTTAGGATTGTTTTGACACGTTCCTCATCTGTTTTAATGATTTTCCATGGTTCCTCATCGGCAAGATATTTGTTGCCCAGACGAGCTACATTCATAAATTCTGCCAATGCCTCACGGAAGCGGAATTGCTCCAAAGACGATTTGATAGAAGTAGGGTATGATTTTAGTTCATCCAGTACCGCTTGATCTACAGCTGTTAGTGGCGAACCGTTCAATACCTTGCCATCAAAATATTTGTGGGAAAGTACCAAGACACGATTGACAAAGTTTCCAAAAATAGCAACGAGCTCATTGTTGATCCTAGCTTGGAAATCTTTCCAGGTAAACTCGGCATCCGAAGTTTCCGGTAATATGGATGTCAATACATAACGCAATTCATCCTGTTTATCAGGAAATTCCTGTAGGTATTCATGTAACCAAACCGCATGATTTCTAGACGTGGACAGCTTATCGCCCTCCAGGTTAAGGAATTCGTTGGCTGGAATATTTTCTGGTAAAATATAGTCGCCGTGTGCATGAAGAATCGCCGGGAAAATAATACAGTGGAAAACAATATTATCTTTTCCAATAAAATGGATCAGCGTAGAATCGTCTGCTGGGTTTTCATGGGTTTTCCAATAGTCTTCCCAGTTTTTACCATGGTCTAAAGCCCACTGTTTTGTTGCTGAGATATAACCGATAGGTGCATCTAACCAAACATATAGTTTTTTACCCTCTGCTTCAGCCAAAGGTACATCAACGCCCCAATCCAGATCTCTTGTCATTGAACGCGGCTGTAAACCGGATTTAAGCCAGGATTGACATTGGCCAAAAACGTTGGATTTAAGGATATTTTTCTTTCCTTCGATCAGCCATTTTTCAAGCCAAGGCTGGTATTTATCCAAAGGTAGATACCAATGTTTCGTTTCTTTCAAAACTGGCGTTTTTCCGCTCAATGTTGAAATCGGGTTGATCAAATCTGTTGGGCTAAGTGATGTCCCACATTTTTCACATTGGTCACCATAGGCACCTTCGGACTTACAATTTGGACAAGTTCCTGTAATGTAACGGTCGGCCAAAAACTGATGGTATTCCTCATCGTAGTACTGCTCCGAAAATTTCTCAACAAATTCGCCTTTGTTGTAAAGGTTCAAGAAGAAATCCTGCGATAACTGGTGATGTATGGGCTCCGACGTACGGTGATATATATCGAAAGAGATACCAAACTCCTCAAAGCTTTCTTTGATTTGTTTATTGTATTTGTCAATGATTTGTTGCGGGGTGATGCCCTCTTTTTTTGCACGGATGGTAATCGCCGCACCATGCTCATCTGAACCACATACATAGACTACATCTTTTTGATTCAGACGCAAATAGCGGACAAAGATATCCCCTGGGATATAAGCTCCGGCAAGGTGTCCAATATGTAAAGGACCATTGGCATAAGGTAATGCCGATGTGATGGTATAACGTTTTTTATCTAGAATACTCAATGCTTGAAAGTATATTAAAGTGTGTACTTGTTTTCTTTGGCAAACTTAGATAAATTGCTGTTTATATGCAATATAAATGCGTGTCATATCGAACAATTTATTCTTGAATTCTTGTTATGGCTCATTTCTACGATTGTTTCAACTTGATTAAAATGCGCTTCCATTTAACAGCTTGTTATCGTAGAAATATTATTCAAAATAGCGGTAGAAAACTTAGATAAATTTACGTTTATTTGTACATATAAGCACAATATATCAAGTAAATTTATAATCGGACTCTACCATGGAGAGCTCCTGATGTTTGATCATTAGCGATAAAAAAAATGTCCAAAATACCTGATTTTCTGAAAGAAGGCGATAAAGTAGCTATCGTTTGTCCTGCGAGTTTTATACGTGGCTCTATTGATGTTGGCATAAAAACATTGGAGAACTGGGGGCTGGAGGTTGTGGTCGGGAAGACTGTTGGGACATCGTTCCATCAGTTTGCCGGAGATGACAATTTACGCGCTGCCGATCTGCAGTGGGCATTGGATGATCCGTCTATTAAAGCGGTTTTTGCCGCGCGCGGAGGTTACGGTTGTGTTCGTATTGTCGATCAAATAGATTTTTCAAGCTTTGAAAAAGATCCCAAATGGTTGGTGGGTTTTAGCGATATTACCGTATTGCATAGTCATATTCAACGGAACTATAAAATTGCAACAATACATGGACAGATGCCAAAGTCTTTTGAAACGGGTACAAAAGCATCGTTGGAAACGTTAAAAAATGCATTGTTTGGTCATAATATGGATTTTGCCTACGAGCAAACGTTATTCCCCAATCGTGCGGGTAAAGGCGAAGGAAAATTGGTCGGTGGAAATTTAGCAATCTTACTATCTGTACTTGCTTCTAATTCGGATGTCAATTACAAGAATAAAGTTTTATTTATTGAGGATGTAGGTGAAGCCTATTACTCCGTAGACAGAATGCTAAGGGCATTGAAGCGCGCGGGGAAATTAAAAAAATTGAATGGTCTAATTGTAGGTGGCTTTTCTGCTATGAAAGACAATGATCCTGCTTTTGGGCAGGGTGTAGAGGAAATTGTGTGGGATATAGTTAAAGAATATGATTTTCCGGTAGCATTTGGCTATCCAGCAGGGCATATTGATGATAATCACGCTCTGGTATTTGGGCGAAAAGTAGCCTTGAATACAACAGTAAATGCTGTTCAGTTAACCTATTTGTAGGGGAAGCTGAACAGAATCTCGTTGTTTTATTTATTGATTATCCCGAATGTACAGGGATGACCATCATGGCAGCCTGACTCTTCCAGGCCATTTTTTGCGCAATGCTCGTATTGAAAATTCGACTTAATAAGCCCTTGTCCCGATGGAAAGTGACCATCATGTCGATATGATTTTCGTTGATGTATTGGTTGATCCCTGAAGCAATGTCTGCATTGAGGATATAACTATAAATGGGATGATAAGGAGCCAGTAAATCCTGCATGGTTGTTATTTCGGCATTTACCGCTTTATTTGCAGGATCTTCTTTAGTCACATGGACGACATAGACCTCACTTTTCCGTAATACTTCGGACGCATTAACCAAAAGACGGTTTAATTTTAGTTTTACCTCTTTGAGATTGGTGGCGATCAACATCTTTTTGGGTACCCGAAATTCTGCTCGTGCGGGGACCACCAGTAATGGTGTGTGACAATTTTCGATCAGCTTGAGGGTATTGCTTCCAAGAAGCAGTTTCTTTAAGCCACTTTTACCTGCAGTTCCGACGATAACAAGGTCAATGTCCTCCTCAGCACAGGTACGGTTTACGCCATAGCTAAGTTCATATTCCTCAAGAACTGATTTCCAGGCAATGCCCTCAGGGAAAAGCAACATCAGTTCCTGTTGCCAGGTATTGAGATCTTTTTGTTTTTCTTCCAAGATTTCTGAATTGCTTATGACAACAGGTTCGGTTCCCACGGTAGGGATTACTTCGTATGTGTGGTATAGGACAACTTTTTCAATGCCCCAAAGTGGAGCTAATTGTGCGGCATATCGAGCAGCAGCATAGGCATTGTCCGAAAAGTCTGTTAACAAGAGTAGGTTTTTCATCCTTTAGTTATTTGTTGATCCATAATCCGCGGCTAAGTTTTTTTACGCTGTCCTAGCCGTTCCAAAGCATTATAATCGGGTCTATAGTCATCAAATTACGCATTAAGTATTATAAATGCAATAGCTTTATTTATTATGGTGAGTACTGTGAGCTGTTCAATTTAAATAATTTCATTAATTTAGGGAGATCGGTAATTCAAGTTTTAATAAATTAAACGTTTTTTATGGCAATTTGGAATTCATTGGGTAAATATAGGGATACGGGACTTTTGGTCTTGCGTGTTGGACTTGGGGTGATGATGATCATGCATGGTCTGCCCAAATTACAGGGCGGTCCTGAGCTTTGGGCAGGTGTAGGAAAATCTATGGGTAATATTGGTATTCATTTTATGCCTACTTTTTGGGGCTTTATGGCAGCTGCAACCGAAACTGTTGGTGGCCTATTTTTACTGTTGGGACTCTTTTTCCGACCAGTGGCATTGTTGCTTGCATTTACGATGGTCATCGCTGGATTAATGCATCTTTCTAAAGGAGATGGTATCTCTGGTGCATCACATGCGATTGAGCTTTGCTTTGTGTTTTTAGGACTGATCCTTGTTGGGCCGGGTAAATATTCGGTTGACAAGAAATAGGAGACTTCCCTGAGGTAGGAGACTTCCCGGAGGAAGAACTATACGACAAAAACGCCGCAATGTATTCTAAATTGCGGCGTTTTTGTCGTATAATTTGTTTCTATTGGACAACGAGTCCATCGCTGTTGATATGTACAAAGCACAGATTTCTACGATCTATCCATGGGAATAACCAGTAAGTTGGCCGCGCCATTCCAGGCTATTTTTTTAGAAATGCTTGTTTTGAATAAGCTCGCTAATAGTCCTTGCTTTTTATGGAATGAAAGTATGAGATCAATATGTTTCTCTTTGGCATATTCTTCAATACCTAGTGCAATATCATCATGGCTGATGTAGTCATAAATCGGATGATATTTGTCTAGGCGTTCATGGAGGTGCTTTAATTCCTGTGCCAAGTCTGCGGCTGAACCTTCTTTTTTAGCAACATTCAAAACATACAATTGTGCATTGAAAGTATCTAACACCTGATCTAAATTGAATAAATCCAGCTTTCTGTCTACCTCCTTCAGATCGGTTGTAGCCAACACATTTTTGGGGACGGCAGGATTTACCTTATGGGAAACGATAAGCATGGGCTTATTGCAGATGTCCATCAGTGTAATGGCATTACTTCCGACCAGGATCTTAGCAAAACCTGTTTGTCCGGTGATACCCAATGCGACAAGGTCAATGTCGTGCGATTTGCACATGTCATTGACTCCCAATGGCAGATCAACATCTTCCATCTGATGCGTTAGTTCCACTTGTGGAGGGAACAATAATCTAATTTGGTCAAACCATGCTGTCAGTTCTTTCTCTTTGGTCTCTTTTACCTCATCATTGACAATGACAATAGGTTCGTTATTGACAATGGTAACACTATTGTAAGTATGGTAGATAATAACCTTTTGAGTTTTCCAGGCTTCTGTACACAGGGCTACTTGTTGTGCTGCTAGAAGAGCATTTTCTGAAAAGTCAGTTAACAGGAGGATACGTTTCATGATGTTCTTTTTTATACGTTTAACTTCTATAACCTGGTTGGTGCATCCTATCCTGCAAAATCTTTAGCGTATGAGGGCTATGGGAATCATTCGGACTTCAAGCAGTACCGGTATATTACTAAAACAATGAATGTAGCGATAAGTTACAAAGAAAACGTGAATTTAATGTTAAACTCTCCCTATTGTGATGAGTGTCATAAAAAAAGGCAACCGCGATTACGGTTGCCTTTTTTTAGAGAGAGAATACGTTCTATTTTTTTGCTTGAAAGTTGATGATATAATCGGTCATCACTTTGGCACTTTCATCTTTCACAAAGTCAAGATCGATTTTAGGTTGGGACTTACCTTCCTCCCAAGCTGGTTTACCCTGCAATTTCAATAAAGCGTTGATGCGGTCTCTATTTTTCTTGAGGTTGTCATCTTTCTCTTTTTTGAATTTGTTGAGTTCCAATGGAATTTTAACATCCTCATCTTTTTGAGCTTCTTCAATATCCTCTTTCAGATACTTATATTCCAATGAGTTTTTAATGCGTGCCTCATGCATTGCTTCTAATTTTTTGTCAACAGCACTTAGATCAGCTACTTTTTTGAAGTTGCTCGATTGGATCTGATCCCAAGGGAGTGCTGATTTTTCTGAGCTCTCGCCAAATTTCTCTGCAGAAAACTGAGAAGGGAATATGATATCTGGTGTAACCCCTTTATGTTGTGTACTACTACCGTTTACACGATAGAATTTACCTAGTGTGATATTGATCTGTCCATATTGAGGAGCACCTTCTGGGGTGTCCGGATCTTTTTCACCTGAGGCTTTTAGCAGTAAGCGGCTGGTTGGGCTGATAACGCGTGACATGTCGATTGCCGATTGTACTGTTCCTTTACCATAACTTTGAGATCCCAAGATAATACCTCTTCCATAATCCTGGATAGCTCCAGCAAAGATTTCAGAAGCCGAAGCCGAGAAGCGGTTGATCATGATGCCCAATGGACCATCCCAGGATACACCGGCGTTTTTATCTTCTTCGACATCGATGTTATTTTTTGTGTCTCTTACTTGTACAACTGGACCTTTATCGATAAATAAACCTGTTAAATCAATTGCTTCCGGTAAGGAACCGCCGCCATTGAATCGCAAATCGATAACCACAGCATCTACTTTTTCTTGTTTCAACGTGTCTAAGATTAACCTAACGTCTCTCGTTGTGCTCTTATAGTTTGGATCGCGTCTTCTGTAAGCTTCAAAATCCATGTAGAACTTCGGAATATTGATGATACCCACTTTGTACGTTTTTCCATCGGCACCTTTGACGTTCATAATCTCTTTTTTCGCAGATTCTTCTTCAACGACGATTTTCTCACGTACTAAAGATACAATGCGCGGATGAGAGTTCATTGGCTGACCAGCAGGTATAATTTTCAGGCGAACAATGGTTCCTTTTGGACCTTTGATTTTTGCTACGGCTGCATCAAGTCTCCAGCCAATAATGTCTTCGAATTCACCATCTTTTCCTTGGGCTACAGCAATGATTTTATCATTGACATGAATGCTCTTGTCTTTGAATATTGGTCCACCAGGGATAATTTCGAAGATGCTTACGGCCTCGTTGTCGACGACAAGTCTTGCTCCGATACCTTCAAATGTATTGGCCATTCCTTCATTGAATGCCTGTGCAAAGGAAGGGTTAAAATAGGACGTATGTGGATCAACAGCATCTGTTAATGCCTGCATGACCACCTGAAAAGCATCGTTGGCATTGGTTTTCTTCGCCTGCGAGATCAAATTAACATAACGTTTTTTTAGTGTTTCCACCTGTTTGGTCTTCGCACTGTCCGTAGATTTTCCACTGGCAGTTTCTAAGTTCAGTAGGTCGTATTTTACGCGTTTACGCCATTGGTCGTTGGCTTCATCTGCAGTTTTAAACCAGCCCAGTTTTTCACGATTAGGTTGGTAATACTCATCCTTGGTATAATCCTGTTTCTTGTCAATTTCTGACAACGCATATTGCATTCTGTCCAGGTATCTCTTTGAATAGACATTAAAAATATGGAATGCCGAAGAAAGATCTCCATTTTTGATATCCTGCGCAAGGTTGTTTCTGTACGCTTGAAATTCATCAATATCCGATTGAAGCAAGTAATTTTTTCCTTGATCCAAACTTTTGATCAGATTATCGTATATGATGCCCGATATCGAATCATTCATTTTGACCTTTTTGTAGCTCGCATTTTCCAATAATCCAGAGACTTCTTTAGCGATAATTTGATGTTGTGTGCTTGGTTTAAGCCCTCCATCATCAGGAAGCGCTACCCGTGGTTTTGAACCACAAGAAACAATGGATACAACAAAAAGTGCAAATATGAGTTTCCTAAACATATTTTCGACGGTTTTAATAATCATTCTTTTTAAAAAATATTCAGCTCCTATTGATGAGCGTGCTAAATTTAGTGAAATTCATAGCACATTATGGCAGAATCTAAAAATTTATTTGATTTATCCTTCAATATTTACAAAAAGCTTAAAATCTCTTTGTAGACTGCTCTTTCAACAGACCACTAAAAGGGGTAGATTGTTTTAAATGTTTCAATTGTACAATTCATTTTTTAACTGCGTATAGGCTTTGTAGGTCTGATCAGCAGATGGATAATCTTTTAGCACAAGATATACTTCACCAAGTTTGTCCAATATAGCCAGCGACAGTTGTTTATTATTTTCATCTGAAGCGAGTTCAGCCGCTTGCACAAATTCTTTGATTGCCACCTTATAATTACCATCTTTTTGCTTGGATGAGGCCAGCAAGTATTCGATTTCAGCGAGCTCGCTACTTAGTTTTTTTGCATTGGCCAAGTCGCGGGCTTGTAGCAGAAACCACTGAGCCTCGGTAAATTTGTTTTGCTTAAAATAAATTTCAGCAAGCATTTCCCATGCGAAAATCTTCCCCTCATAGGCTTTGGCCTTATTGAGCAAAGGGATCGCACTGCGGATAATATTGTTTTCGGCAGCTTTATAATTTCCCTGACCGGCTCGTGCCATAGCAATTAAAAGCCAGGCGCTGGCTTGGTCTGCATAGCTTTTGCTCTTCATTGCATAGGTATGATAATTTTGTGCGCTCTCTTCAGCACGTACAAAGTCTCCACTGTACAGCTGGAAATTGCTGATGTTCATATTAATTGTAGCAATATCATCCCTGTTATCGGTACGATTTGCCAAGGAAAGTGCCTGATATAGAAATTTTGAGGCATTGCTGCTATCGTTATTTTTAATTGAAAATAACGCTGCTTCATTGGCGAGCGCGTAGCCAGCAATCCAGTTTTCAGCTTTTGTTTGCGTCTCTATAGCACTATCCCAGCTATTTGCTGCAGTAGGCATGGGGTTCATCAAATATTGAAAATGGCCCAAGTTATTGGTGCTCCGCAGTTGCAACAGCAATCGCTGGAGCAGGAGCTGCCTGGCAATTTCTTTGCTGAAAGACTTCTTGTCTGCATAATTTTCTGCTAGTATTTCATTGGCCGTTTTTGGAGGTGGTAAAAAGTAGACCTCTGGACCGATACCTTTAAAGGAAGCATCGTATTGTTTTATTGCGCCAGTATAATCTTTGGCGGCATCCTGTGCGATTACCTGACATGGTATATTCATGAATGCAGTCAAAGCGGTCAATATAGAAATCCAGTATTTTGTCATTCTCATAAAATATTACGTTATTATTAACGTCTACATAAATTTAGCTAAAGGACATATTTGAGCAATCTACTACTTAATTCGATAAACCTGTACGGTCGGTTATGCTCTGCCAAAAGCAATTTACATATATAATAGAGCAAATATGACGAAAAATTGTGTGAAAAAATGTTAAAGTAATATCGAACGGCGAATGATGCCCTTTAAAATTATGCTTGTGAAAGCTTGATGCTTATTACTTTGCAGAACTCTTCGTCGAAGAGTTTGGACGAATAAAGCTAAAATATTTAGCCTTAGTGCTGTTTTAATTTTTAACTTTGTGTTATGGCGACACGAATTCCATTAGCAGAACGACTTAGGCCGCGGCAATTGAGTGATTATGTGGGACAACAACATATTGTGGGCCCAGATGCGGTACTCTACCATGCGATCCAGCAAAAAAATATTCCATCCATGATTTTGTGGGGACCTCCCGGGGTCGGAAAAACAAGTTTGGCCTTGCTGATCGCAAGAGAGCTCGACCGGCCATTCTTTTCATTAAGTGCGATTCAAGCAGGGGTGAAAGATATTCGTGAAGTCATCGAAAAAGCCGAACGGCTGATGAACTTCAACCAAGATCAACCCATTTTATTTATTGATGAGATTCACCGTTTTTCCAAGTCGCAGCAAGATTCACTTTTAGGGGCTGTTGAACGCGGGCTTGTGACACTGATTGGTGCCACAACAGAAAACCCATCGTTCGAGGTCATCTCCGCATTGCTCTCGCGTTGCCAAGTGTATGTATTGGAACATCTTTCGGAAGAAGATCTGATTGGATTGATTCAAAAAGCATTACATGAAGATGAATATTTACAGAAACAAGCGATTGTTGTAGAAGAATATGAGGCCTTGTTGCGGTTGTCCGGTGGCGATGCACGTAAATTGTTGAATGTTCTCGAATTGGTTGTGAATGCTGCAGTATTGCACAAAGAGCCAATTACAAATGCTTTTGTATTGAAGCAGGTACAGCAAAATATGGCCATTTATGATAAAGCGGGTGAGCAGCATTACGATATTATTTCGGCCTTTATTAAATCAATTCGCGGGTCTGATCCGAATGCAGCAGTATATTGGCTTGCACGGATGATCGAAGGCGGGGAAGATCCATCCTTTATTGCACGGAGGTTGTTGATTTTAGCTTCTGAAGATATTGGCAATGCCAATCCGAATGCCTTGTTGTTGGCAAACAATTGCTTTCAGGCTGTCAATGTTATCGGGTGGCCCGAATCACGTATCATTCTTTCGCAAACGGTTATCTATTTGGCGACTTCTGTTAAAAGCAACGCTTCCTATGAAGCAATAAATAAGGCACAGGCCTTGGTGAAACAAACTGGAGATCTGTCGGTACCGCTGCATATCCGTAATGCGCCGACCAAATTGATGAAAGACTTAAACTATGGTGCCGAATATAAGTATGCCCATGCCTATCCGGGAAACTTTGTCGTTCAGGAATTTCTTCCCAAAGAGGTGAGTGGTGTCAAATTATATGAACCCGGCCAAAATCCACAGGAAGAAAAAATAAGGCAGAACTTACGAGATAAATGGAAAGAGAAGTACCGATATTAAAGGGAGGAGGTCACATAAAGAGGAGCTCGCAAAAAATAGCAAAAGGCGAGCGTTAAAGCTCGCCCAGTGCAGATATGAACAACGAATTTTAGATCTCTGTAGCAGGTTTGTTTTTTAGGGCAAACGCTCTCTTAGGTGGCAATTGACTACCTGTACCAGTTGTACTGTCGCCATCGCTGCTATTGCCAGACTTCGTATGGCTTTTGGTCGTTGCTCCAGTAACTTTTTTGCCATTCGCATTTTCCTTTTTTGCCGTTTGTAACATCTTTTTAAAGATGAGTAGTCCGATTATCCCCAGGGATAGCCATAGTAGATCTACCAGTAAAATGTCATTTGAGCCTGAGCGATAAGTTTCCCATATCCAGTTCCCCGTTTTTATCCCATTCACAATAGGTACTGCTAAAGACAATACCGAGCCAAGTAAGAGTGTTTCTAAGTTTGTTTTCCCTATGTTACGTCGTATAATGTAAAAAACACCTAATGCCAGCCAACTATAGAAATAAACATGGAATATAAAAGGTTGGTCCACTTTCGTCGCTAGCTTAACAGCGATAAAAGTTCCTGCGGTGACCGGAAACATCGTGAGGCAGCTGGCCATAAATACATTGGCAGCCCAAAAGTTAAAGATACGTTTGCGCTTTGGGATATTATTTTTATCCCGTGCGACTAGCCAGATCAGTATGCCGGAGATGATGACAAAACAGCCCATTATACCCAGCACAAAATAAATGATTTTGACAGGATATCCGCCAAAATCCGCAAGATGCAAACGGTAGATGAAACCCTTCATGTAATCTAGATAGGAGCCATTTTCTGCGGCAGATTTTTCAAAAAGAATTTTGTCGTCTGCGACACGATAGATCAGTTTGCCCGAGCCAGCAAAGTTTTTATCGATATCTGCATCATATAGCGCTACGACATGCATGCTTTTATCACCATAATTTTTGATGAATATGCGGTTCATATGACTGTTTGGCCATTTGCTCTCCAGCTTATCCAGGAAGTCACCCATTTTAAAGCTTGTCGTAAGTGGTTCATACAAATACGTGTACTTCGTATTGTCGCTATAGCCAAGTGCTTCATATACTTGATCCTCCTTTCCATCGTAAAGGTACTTGCTAAATGGAATAATAAGCACCGAGTTCACAATCAGTACGATTCCTGTCAGTGCATACATAAATTGGTACGGGAATCCGATCACGCCGAGGGCCGTGTGCATATCGGTCCATACCGTTTTCCATTTGTTTCCGGGTCTAAATACAAAGAAGTTGGATTTGATCTTGTCCCAATGGAGCATGAGACCAGATATCAGTGCAAAAAGGAAGATAAAAGAAACGAGGCCAGCCAAGCTATAACCAAAGGGACGTCCGATATTGATTCCGATCTGGTTGAGTGGGGCAAGGAAATGGAGGCGATAGAGAAACTCCCCCATCGTGTAGCCGTCACCATAATCTGACGGTTTTTTTGTGGCAAGGTCATAGGTGAAATACATCGAGTCCTCCGCACCACGGCGCCCACGCCCTCTTTTTTTCTTTTTTCCTTCCTCTACGTTCGCTTTTCTATTCTTTTTTTCCTCCAGTTCTTTTTTTGCCGCCAACTCTTTGGCCTTATTAGCAATTATCGTATCCTGCGAGGTTCCTATATTGACATAACTTGCATGGCCGTTATGTTGCATATAAAAGGTAATATCCCTACCCTTAAGTTCTTTGATCTGGCCAACTGAGTCCAGAAGATGATCAAAAACCATATTTCGGTACGTGCCACCTTTGTCCGACTCGTTTTTTTGCCAGGCATTGATTTCATTTTTAAAAAATGAAAAGGATCCGGCGAAGAAAATTACATATAAAATGGCACAGATGATTATCCCTGAGATCGTATGGGTATTAAAATAGATGTTATAACGTCTTAGATTCATGGTAGAGAGGATTATAGGTATATAAAGATGCTATAGAATAATGCGATCAGAAGCAAATATATGCCCCATATCAGCCATCCGCTTTTTGAAAGAAATGCGAATAGCAATAATATTCCCCAAGCAATATAGCCTGTGACATAGGCCGTAATCAATATGTCTGTTTTATCAAACAATTTGGTTAAGCAAAGATGGAGGTATAGCATGACAAAATAGCCGCCAAAGAATCCTGCGGTTAATTTTAGAAATCTTTGAAATGGGCTGCTTAAGTATTTTTTATTGGCTGGCATGGTTTAGAAGATCAGGGTTTCAAAAATAAGAGCAAGTAGAAAAACAATTGTCAACTGTTTCCACTGAAAGTAGCGGTAAGGCCATAAGAGTACAATCAAGCTGAAAAATCCCATGGTATAGGCGCCGAATGCTAATGTTCCCGAAAGAAGCCCTTGTAGGTACATCGTCAATATCCAAGATAGGCCGAGAAGTACAATACCTAATATTTTCGAACGGGTCTTATCTTTCGCAAAAGTTAGTATCAGTTTATGACTTTTTTCTATGTTGACTTTTTCCGAAGAACAGTACCAAAAAAGGCTGCCGGTAAAAATAGTCAGAAGCAAAAATGTATACATCGTTTACTGTTTTTTAGCGGTTAAAAATTGTTGTATTTATTTAGATTGATTTTAAACAGTGCAAATATATTAATTATATTTGTTTCTACAACCTCATGCGTAAGTTTACTTTATTCCTCGGTTAGGGACCTAATATGTTTGTATCCCATTCATTTATAGTGTGTTTTAATCTAAGTGATTTTTGGGTATAATTGAAATTATTATTTGTAATTAATCTAAATAAATTTATATTTGTCCCAGTTTAAAGAATAGCATGCTTTTATTTATTACCCAACTCATATGTTTAAGTCTACCTACATCGTTTTTTTATTTTTATTTATTCTTACGACCACAGCACACGCACAGACCACTATTACAGGATATGTTAAAGATCTGTTTGGGAAAGGAATTGAAAGTGCTACGGTCAGTATTACGGGCACTGAAAACAGAACCTCCACAGATGTGGACGGGTTTTACAAATTGCGTGTGGACTCCAAGCCACCCTATAAGTTAGCAGTAACTTCTGTCGGTTACATTACGCAAAGCGCACCTTTAAAAGGCAATGAAATTTATAAAGACTTTCAGCTAAAAAAGGATGAACATGTTCTTGAGTTGGTCAATGTGAAAGGGCAGACAGAAAATCAACGTCGTGTTGGCGAAATAAAAAGGTCTGGATTCAATGTCAGTGTGATTGATATGAACCGATACGCTAATCAAACGGCTACTGTCAATCAGATTCTTCGTACAGCTCCTGGGGTAACCATTCGTGAAGATGGGGGACTGGGGTCCAATTTTGTCTTTCGTATCAATGGTTTGGCGGCGAAAATCTACATCGATGGAGTGCCGATGGATGATTTTGGTCCTGCGATGTCGTTGAATAATATTCCTGTAAACTTGGTAGATCGAATTGAAATTTATAAGGGTGTAGTTCCTGCATTTCTGGGTTCGGACGCTCTTGGGGGCGCTGTCAATATTATTACAAAGCAACGGAATAGACACTTTCTGGATTTAAGTTATAGTTATGGATCCTTCAATACACATCAAGCATCCCTGGTGGGGATGTATACAAATCCTAAAAACAAGCTATCTGTACGTACAAATGCATTTTATAACTACTCAGACAATAGCTACAAAATGTATACCGAGGAGAAATACGGTGTGATATTGGAAAAAGTGGTCAACAACAAGTTCGTATCTATTGACGAAGCAAAACGATTCAACGACCGCTATTATTCAGCAATGGGTCAGGTAGAGGTGGGGCTTCGGGATAAGAGCTGGGCGGACCAATTTTTCATTGGCCTAACTTATGCCACAAATAACAAACAAAATCAACTTGGTGCGACAATAAACACAGTATATGGGGGTAACTGGAGAGAATCTGCCTACATTATGCCTACCATTAGCTATAAAAAGCAGAATTTTCTTGTTGAACGACTGTATGCAGATATTTATGCAAATTATGGTTATGACGTGTCCCATGTCAGAGATACGGCAAAATACAACTATGAATGGACCGGTAAACCGATAACAAATTCAATAGGGCAAGCTGTACGAAATGAGGTTCATACAAAATATAATACAGGTAGTATACTTGCTAGGGCTAATTTTAACTATGATTTTGACGAAAGCCGTAACAACAGTTTGAACCTAAACTATAACGTTAGTACCAATGACCGCCAGACATATGATAAAGTATTAAATAATAATACCTCGGGGCTACCGAATAATCTGGTTAAACATATCGTTGGTTTAGCCTGGCAAAATCAGTGGTTAGAGAAACGTCTTGTAAACAATATTGCCATCAAATATTACGGGTTGGATACTTATCAAGAAATTGATCAACGTGTATTTGGGGATTATAATGAGGTTGTGAGCGGTTCTATTATCGGCCAATCAAGATATCTTGGATTTACAGGCTATAGCTTTGCTTCACGTTACCGTATTTTTAAGGATGGAGGGGTTAAGTTGTCGGCAGAGCGTGCCTACAATATGCCATCCATGGATGCAATATACGGTGATGGACAAAATTACCTTTCGAACTGGGATATCAAACCTGAACGTAGCGACAACGTAAATACAGGGTTTTATTATAATACGTTTTTAAACGACAACCATTATCTGAATTTTGATATTTCTGGATTCTATCGTTTGGCAAAAGATTACCTTAATATCCGTGTTGTAGCCGATAATGAACGTGATAAATTTCAATATTATAACATTCCTGGGGTCAAATTATATGGTGGGAGTTTTGAGTTTCGCTACGGCTATAAAGATGTTATTACTGCTGCTTTAAATGGTAGTTATGATAAGGCTATTGACAATCAGAAGTTCACTGACGATACAAACCAGCAAGTTAGCTTAACTTATGGTTATCAGATTCCAAACCGGCCTTGGGTGTATGGTAACTTCGATGTTGGTTTTGCGCAAAATAATTGGTTCAGCAAAGGTAGCCGTACACAGATCAACTGGACGACGCAGTATACCAAATGGTTTTATTTAAGCGATAGTCATTTAGGCTCTTTGGCATCCAAAAGCTACATTCCGACACAACTTGTCCATTCCTTGCTTTTAAGCTACTCTTGGAATCACAATCGCTATAATATTTCAGGCGAGGCGAGAAATATCTTTGATGAACGCGCCTACGATAATTTTCGTCTCCAAAAACCTGGACGTGCATTTTATATAAAATTTAGAGTTTCCTTACTATAATTAATCAAACATCATCAATAATCATGAAAAAAAATAGACTATTTGGCTATTGTGCATTAGCTGCACTGTTGATATCTTCTTGCAAAGATAGCCCTAATGTTCCTGATGTCACGGAGCCTGTTGAATCAAAATACGCTGTTTGGGTTGCAACAGCAAATGGATCGTATTTGTTAACAACTGACCAGATCATGAAAGATACGTTGTTATCGCCTGCGAATAATAAAGGTACAGATATTACTGCCTTTTTACCTCAAGCCCGTTATGCAGGCTATGCCTATGTCTTTAATGGTAATTATTATCTTTCCAATGACGGTACGCGTTTTAGCAAGCATCAATTGACAGATGCAGGGGAGTTTAAAGAAGTTGATAACTATGCGTTCCCTGGGTACTTCTATCTTGGGAAGGTGGCGAGCCAATTTAGTACAACAGACGAAATCGTATTTACATCAACAGGAGCGAGTGATGCAAACCTAGAGAAAAAGGTATTTGAAAAAGATATTTACTTTATGAATACCAAGGATATGACACTCAATAAAACCTTAAAAGCGCAGATCCCGACCTTGGATTACACAGTTTACAAAGCTGATGGTACTGTCGATCCGACTATACTTAATGTTACTAGTATGCGTGTGGGTGGGGGTAAAGCTTATTTTGGCTTTTATTATTACACTTTCGATTATAAACCTGTCAATACAAAAGCTTATGCCTACATCTGTGATTACCCAAGTATGGCAAATGGTCATATTATGAGTGACGATAGAGCGAGCTACGTTGCGGGGCACTGGCAGAGAGAAAATTATTCTTTCCTGGATGACAACAACAATCTTTACCTCTTGACACGTGGTAAAACAGATGGTACTTACGCGATTTTGCGCGTGAACAATGGCCAGACCGAATTTGATAAGAGCTATTTATATGATCTTAAAGACTATGCTGTCAAAGGAGGAGATTTAGCCTGGTTGGGTGATGGAAAAGCTTACATCAGACCATATGTTATTGATGTAGCGAATAAAAAAATTGTTGCAAACTTAGCAGAATTGACTGGTGGAGATCCAACGACTACCATCAACCTGATTCAAGACGGCAATCTCTATACCGCGGTGAAAACTCCAGCAGCGAAATGGTTTATCTATGAATACAATATTAAAAATAATAGTGTTAAAAAAGGAGCTGAAATAGATCCTGGGGTTACGCAGGTTTATCACATCAATAAATTAAAATAGCAATAGATTAATGGTTTTTAAAACTTTTTTATCTGTCGATTGTTATCACAACGTTTTTCAATAAGTAGTAAATACGCTGGCACTACCCCAAGGCCAGCGTGTTTTTTTATTGTATATCAACTTAAATTATTTATGTTTGTTTTACAAATGTTTCAACTATGAACTTAGCGCCATTAAAACAAACAGGACGTTTGGCTATCCTAGCACTGACTGGACTTTTAGTTTTCTCTTGTAAAAAGGATAGCCCTGAACCGGAGCCTGAACCCGAACCCGAACCAGTGGAGCGTACCGAAGCGCAGCTGATCAAGGATGATATCTACAAGTATTATAAGTTATATTCACTTTGGGACAAATCCATTCCTGATTATACCAGTGATCCTTCTCAATTCACCGATAAATATGGCTCAGCAGATTTGGTGCTTGACGCATTGAAGAAGATGACCCCAGCACATGCTTCTTATTCAAGTGGTGTATTGGACCGGTTTTCCTATATGGTTGGACTCGACGGTTATAACACCGGTGTAACTGCATCTGGCAGACTGAAAATGGATACGAATGATGGGTATGGCATCTATGTGCAACTGGGTACAGAAGATGGAAAAACAGCACAACCTATTATTTATTTTGTCGAGGGCGGATCTCCTGCCCAAAAAGCAGGTTTCAAACGCTCCGATTTTATTACTGCTGTCAACGGCGATTCTGATTACTCGATTGCTGTTACCTGTACGACGACTGGTTGTTCGATTAATGATGCAAGTGCCCGGGACAAAATGATGAATAAACTAAATGCCGCCTTGGATGCAGGTACACTTAAACTGCAAGTGAAACATCAGGACGGGACAACGAAGAGCGAAGATCTTACTTACGCTAATGGTTATACGATCAATCCAATTTATAAAGATGAGGTCTACACCTACAATGGCATTAGTGTCGGGTATTTGGCCCTGTCTTCGTTTGAAGAGATTGGCAGCAGTGCGACCAACAAAAAGAATATGGACGATGCCTTTGCGAAGTTTCAAACTGCTGGTATCAAGAGCCTGATTGTTGATCTGCGTTACAATGGTGGCGGTTACGTCGAATCCTCCGTTTATGTTGCCGATAAAATCGCTGGAACCATCGGCGCGGATAAGCGATTGATGTTGACCTATGATGTAAATGATTACATAAAAAATGATGCACAGCTCAGCAAGGAATTTGCAAATACCTATTTCAGCGGGAGCAGTAGTCTCAATCTGACTAAGGTTTACTTTCTTGTGAGCGAAGGTACTGCCTCAGCGGCAGAGATGTTGATCAATGTGCTCAAACCACATCTGACCGTCGAGGTGATCGCTTCGGGTACCCGAACCTACGGTAAGCCTGTAGGATTTTTTGAAGAAGTGATTCGTAATAAAGTCTCCTTTTGGCCAGTATCCTTTATGCTCCGCAATTCAAAAGGCGTATCTGAGTATTGGGACGGACTTAGTCCCGATAAAAGTAATGTTGATGATTATGTTTTTGTCGACTTTGGTGATAAGAAGGAGACGATGCTGGCTACGGCATTGAATGATGCTTTGCCCGGTATCACAACTAAGGCTGCATTAAGTACTGTGAGCAGCAAAAGCCGCCGAAGCATTAGCCAAGGGCTGGTCAATCCCCGTCCCGAGCGGGGCATGTTCAAGAAACGCTAACCAAAAAAAGCTATAAAAAAATCCCCCATCTGTCATCAAGACCTTTGGGGGATTTTTTTATAACTTTATTCGCCTTGTGTTCGTACTTTGTTCGGACAACGTTCGGAGCTGATCAATACGTGTAGTAACTTTGTGCAGATCCTGACCAGATAATTCCTGTTCAGGATCTGGTCAAGGTCTGTTGCATATTGGGTCAAAGTCTGTCCGCATCCGAAGCAGGTACGAACAAAGTACGAATCTGATCCCTTTTATTCGTTCGAAAAAAGATAAGAATGGCACAGTTCTGCCGCGGCAGCATCAGGCAAACATTTTAAGTAGCCAACAGAAACCTGAGCGATGATTTTTTCCAAAATGGTATTCATGTTGGAAAATAATTCCTTGTTCCAACGTATCGAAGTACAGCTTGGCAATACCGCGATAAAGCCTTTAAGTCCAGTTTGCCATTCGAACTCATTCTTAGGTGCCTGCTGTAAGCGAACAAACCCCTGCAATGGTAGTCGTTCATTTTTATAACAAGGCGTCTTGCCGCTCCAAGGTGTTCCATAAATTAATACGCCATCATCGGTTATTTGAATAGCTGGATTATCGTCGTTGAGTAAAGAGGTGTTTGGGATATGTTTTAACCAAAGGCGGCTATGTGTACTCTTACCGGTACCGCTCTTGCCTAAAAATGCTACACCTCTGCCTGCGTGGTTTGCAACAGAAGCATGGATCATGATGGTGTTATGCAATAGGCTGGCTTGCCCAAAGATCATCATCGCCATCCAGGTAATAACGCCACTCTGTTCATCCGCTGTGCTTGCAGGGACATAAAGTAAAGAACGTTCAAAGTTGCGGTCACTTTGGAGGTACCAAAGTCCATTGCCTTGTTCGTTGCTGATTGTTGTGATGAAAGTATCCTCTTTTTCATAAAAGCGAAATCGATCTCCCCATGCAATAGATTCGTCTGTCCGAAGTATACCCATATCCTCAGGTATCGGTGCTTTTGCTACACTGACAGTGATACTAATGTCTGTTTTGTCGGTGGGGGCTAGCCATTGGAAGTCGCGAAACGAAGGAAGAAGTTTGGTTAGCGGATAATCTGGAGGATGATTAAACTCCAGTATTAATTCCGCGATGCGGTAGCGTGTCTGGGATAATTCGGATGATGTCGTCAAATTCATGTTTAAATAATTATTTCGTGGGCTCGCCCGATTTGTCTTTTAAAAACTTGTTAGAAATTCAGACTTAAGTATTGGCCGGTCATTTCTTTTTATTTCATAGCTGTTGTCAGCTACTTCTTTTCATTTGTCTATTGTGCCGATATGCGTTTTATTGATCTACTATGTTTGTCCGTCCAATACTTAATCTAGATAAATACGTTGCTGACATTTTTCGGCCAGGTGTAGGTCATGTGTTACAAACAAGCAGATTTTGTGCTTTCCATGTTCCAATAATCGTTGAATTAACGTATCCGATGTCGTCTTATCCAATGCGGAAGTAACCTCATCGAAGAGCCATATGTCACCGTCGTGCATGAGTGCGCGTGCAATAGCAACGCGTTGTGCCTGCCCTTCCGATAGGCCGATGCCAGATTCACCGACGACCGTATCGATTCCGTCGGGTAGGTCAAATACAAATTCCGCACAAGCAAGCCAAAGTGCTTTTTGCATATCCATTGCCCCTTTTTCTTTCACATGAAGGAGTAAATTCTCACGAATGGTACCACTGAATAGTGAATTTCCCTGCGGAATATAAGCAAGGTTGATCCGATGGCTGGCCGTTAACTCTCTTTCACCATCCTTATCTAAAAGCGTAATTTGTCCTTTTTCTGCTTTAAGCAGTGCAAGCAGCAAACGGATCAATGTTGTTTTTCCTTTTCCACTCGGTCCGATAATAGCGGTGGGCTCACCCATCTTTAGGGAAAGATTTAAATTTTGTAACACCCATTTATCTTCATAACGGAAGGAGAGGTCGCTGATCCGAAGCTCCTGTGTCTCATGGAGACGCTGTTGTGTTACCTGGGGTTCGATTTCTCCTGCCTGCAACTCCAATAGCCGATCTGCAGATACCCGGAAGCGTACAAAGCCTGGTATATAAGCAATCAATGCGAGGATAGGCGATTGTATCCGTGCAACCAATTGTAGAAAAGCGGTCATTGTTCCGAATGAAATCTGCCCCGCTTGTAACCGATAGATCCCCCAGATAAAAGCGATTAAATAACCTGCATTCATCGCTACTTTCATGGCTCCCTGAGTGTATGTGGAGAAGTTGAGCTGGCGTATTTTCAACAATAATAATTGATGCTGACTCGCTAAGAGTTTCTCTCTTCTTTTTGGGAAGATGCCCATGGCCCGAATGAGGAGTCGAAAACGAAGATTTTCCTGCAGTACCTTTGAAAAGTTGCTTTCCTCTTCCTTGACTTCCTTGCTAAGCTTACGCATCTTGCGGAAATACAATTTTGAAAACACAAAAAGAGGGGATATGGCCAGGATCATCAGTGCCAGCATCGGGTCCATATACCAAAGAAAACCGACTGAGGCCAATAGCTGGATCGTGGTTAATATAAAAGACAAGAAGGTATTGGCGATGGTATTGGCGACTTCCTCACAGTCCGTCTGGATGCGGATCTGAATATCGCCAGTATGCCAGTTTTTGACTAATTGCCATATGGAGAGCATTTGCGCGTCGAGCATCGTTCGTTGGAGCTGGATCGTAAGCTTCAATTTGATCTGCTCCATCATGCGACCCGAATACCCCTTGATGCCTACATTTAAGGCAATACTTCCCACGATGCCAATAAGCAGCCATTTCAGTGGTAAATCCCCATGAGATGTGGCCGTGTCTACAGCCTTTTTTGACAGAAACACAAAAGCGAGGGAAAGGCCAATGCATATCAGTTCCAGTATGAAATAAAGGAACAGTTGGCTTCGGTATCCCTGGCTGATTGACAAAGCCCAGCGCAAGTGTTGCTTCAAGCTATTGTTATTCATTTCATACAATCAATTTGTTTATTAATTGCTATATGGAATATCCAGACGCTCTTCATTTAAAGTCTCGGTTTGAAATAATGGTTATTTTTCCAATAGGCCCTGTTTTTGGAAGTCTTGAAGAAGAATTTCTGCATCAGATTTTGCCTGTTCGATGTCCACGTCATAATTTTCACAAAGTAAATCAACGATAGTGTCAATCGTGAAATCTTTTCCTTTGAGCTGTTCCCACAACCATGCTGCAGAGCTATTCAAGGTATATACTGTTGATAGGTCAACCATATCTTGGCTAGGGTCCACAATCAAATGATCTGAACCAATTGTTCTCAAAACTAAATCCGATCTTAATTTCATATGTAAATAATGTGTTTTTTAATCGTTAAAAGAAGTATTCAAGGAATTTAAAACTTGCGTATGCTTTAAAGTTGGATGCTCCATATTGTAATTGTTATGCATAAAGTAAAGCATATTCTTTCAACTATATAAACGAATTTGTATGCTCTTTTTGTTCTTTTAAGTCAAAGTTAATGATTTTTTTGTCTCAGCGTTTCAATTTTGCGACAATGCGGCGAAGCAGACGGAGATGGTACCAGCCTAAACCCCGTAATCTTGTCCAGTTGCGGTTGATGTCGACGGCCTCTCCTCCGGTTTGCGGATAGTGCATATAACCGATAGCGATGATGTCTTTTGCTCCTACATATTCGCGGAGCAAAAGATTGCCATCTCCCGCCAATACATATTGGTTCTTTTTCTTGCCTACAAGCCTGTGGAACACAAATTTATCGTTGTCCTTGGCGAGTATATTACAGCCCAAAACTAAGGGTTCTCCCTGATATGCCCGCAGTAATACGGTGTCTCCGTCTTGGATAAACGGACGCATGCTTTTTCCCTTGACTCGTATGCGGACTTCCTTTCCTTCATTAAGAATGCGTTGTACCTCGGCAAAATAGTCTTCGTTTGAAATAACCCGTGTTTTGTTTGCGCTCGTGTTTTCAGACATCAGCTAGGAATTGGTTTTAACAAAATACGCAATGACTTGTTGTAAATAGGTGTCTTTTAATACTACTTTTTTGTTTTCATCCAAAAGATAAATCGTTGGCGAAGCCTTGAGGTCGTATAAGTTGAAAGACAATATTTTGCTTTCGCCGTCAAAACCGTTGATCCATTGATCCGCCAATTCAGATTGATAGTTTTTCCACTTTGTGCGATCTCCCCATGGGTCAATAGCGAGTACCTGTACTTGTAGCTGGGAAAAGAGCTGTACCAACTGAGGAGTATCGCGGAGCTGATGAATAGTTTCTTTGCAATGCGAGCAATCCGGATCGTAAAAGATCAAGAAGGTATATTTTGATTTTGTATCCGATAACTTTTGCTTTTTGCCATTCGCCAGTTCATAAGTAAAGTCTTCGGCAGTTTTTCCCTCTTTATTTCGAAGGACTAATTTATAAGTTGGTCTGTAGGCTTCTTTTTCAAGGTCTGAAAGCAAATCTGTTTTGATTAGGTAGCGCAAAATCGATTCGTACACAATATCATTACGCATGGGCGAATTGCCGTCGTATAGATAATGCTCATATTGTTTGATGAAATAATCAAAGCTTGTTCGATTGACTTTTGCCTTGTCCAACATAAGGTCAACTGCTTTATCCCTTGTGGTTGAATCAGGATTTTGTGATAGCAGTTGAATAAAATCGGCAAGCTGTTGTTCTCCTTTTTCCGGATTTTTAACTTGAGCAGTATCCTGCATATCAAATTTATCCCAAAAATGGAACAAAGTGCTATCTGCAGCGCTTAGCGATTTTTCGCTTTGGTGTGCCAGGTTGTTTTTCTGTTTTCCTTTTGTATTGTCTTTACAGGAACAATTGAAAAGTATAATCACGCTTAAGAATAATAAAAGTGCAATCGTAGCATTTTTCATAGAATTAATATTCCGATATAAAATAAGGTCAAAAAATAATACAAATTCGAATGCAATATAGTAAATGTTTTTTTTACTATTATTTTTCCATTTTTAATTTTTCATGCGAAAAGTGTCATCTGTAAGTAGTGGCTAGTTTCTTTAACAGTCGATAAATAATTTTCGTGTGAAGATTGAGTTATTGTATGTGTTTTAACTTGTTTTTTTAATGGTATTTATTTGTTTTCCTTTTTTTTTTGTGTTAAAAGAAAATTCTGCCTAGTTTTGCGCTTAAATTTCTCTACTTTAAATGTCTAATTAAAAAGATGCCCCAATAATTTGATTGCTAGCTTCTATTTAGTGTTTTGGTTAGAATTAACAAAAAAAGCTTTTTAAAGAAATATGTATGTTTTCAGAAAGAGAAAGATATAAATTACCTCTAATATAAAAAGTATTGAAAGTAATTTTATGGAATAGCATTTATAATTTATGAAGAGAGCACTAATTACAGGAATAACAGGTCAAGATGGAGCCTATTTAGCCGATTTTTTATTAAGCAAAGGTTATGAAGTTCATGGACTAAAGCGACGTAGTTCATCATTCAATACAGACAGGATAGATCACCTTTATCAAGATCCTCACGAGGATGAAGTGATGTTCAAATTACATTACGGAGATTTAAGTGATTCGACGAACCTCATACGAATAATACAGGAAGTTCAACCTGATGAGATTTACAATTTGGGGGCGATGAGCCACGTAAAAGTGAGTTTTGATACACCTGAGTATACTGCCAATGCAGATGGAATCGGCACCTTACGTCTATTGGAAGCTTTAAGGATTTTAGGACTGAAGGAAAAGACTCGAATTTATCAGGCATCTACATCGGAATTATACGGTTTAGTACAAGCCGTTCCTCAAAGTGAGACTACTCCATTTTATCCTCGTTCGCCTTATGCTGTGGCTAAACTCTATGCGTATTGGATTACGGTGAATTATAGAGAAGCTTATGGTATTTTCGCTTGCAATGGAATTCTTTTTAACCATGAAAGCCCATTGAGAGGCGAAACTTTTGTTACGAGGAAAATTACCCGTGCTGTTGCAAAGATAGCATTGGGGCTGCAAAACAAGGTGTATCTGGGAAATCTGGATGCTAAAAGAGACTGGGGGCATGCTAAGGATTATGTTGAGGCTATGTGGCTTATTCTTCAACAGGAATATCCTGAGGATTTTGTGATAGCAACCGGCATAACGACTACTGTAAGGGATTTTGTAAAGATGGCTTTTGCTGAAGTCGGGATAAAAGTGGAATTTAGGGGAGAAGGAATTCAAGAGGAAGGATACGTTGTCTCCTGTGAGCAGGAAGAATATTGTGTGCCTTGCGGACAGGTCGTTGTGGCTATCGACGCTAATTACTTTAGACCAACGGAAGTAGATCTATTAATTGGAGATCCATCTAAATCCAAGAAAAAATTAGGTTGGGAACCTAAATATAATTTGCAAGGACTTATTAAGGAGATGGTTGAAGCTGATTTAACGTTATTTCAAAAGGAAATTTTGTTGAAAAGCGCAGGATTCACTATTAAAAATCAACATGAATAAAACAAGTAAAATTTATGTTGCTGGACATCGTGGCATGGTTGGTTCTGCAATTGTTCGCGAGCTTAAGAGCAAAGGTTTTAATAATTTTCTTTTAAGAAGTTCTGCTGAATTAGATCTGAGAGATAGTTCTAAAGTTGCCGAATTTTTTGAAACAGAAGGTCCTGATTATGTTTTTTTGGCTGCGGCCAAGGTGGGGGGAATTGTTGCAAATAACAATCAACGCGCAGATTTTATATATGATAATATAATGATACAGAGTAATGTTATACAACAGTCATATAGATCTGGCGTCAAAAAATTAATGTTTTTAGGGTCATCTTGTATATATCCTAAATTGGCCCCCCAACCTCTTAAAGAAGAATATTTGATGACAGGTCTTCTAGAGCCGACAAATGAGCCCTATGCAATTGCAAAAATAGCAGGAATAAAAATGTGTGATGCATATAGAGCACAATATGGTTGTAATTTCATCTCTGTGATGCCAACGAATTTATACGGGCCACATGATAATTATGATTTAAATAATTCGCATGTATTACCAGCTATGTTAAGAAAGTTTATTCATGCGAAGAAAAATAAATTGCCTGAAGTTACTATTTGGGGTACTGGTACGCCTTTGCGAGAATTTCTCCATGCTGACGATTTGGCAAATGCATGTGTATATCTTATGGAAACCTATGACGAAGCCGGTGTTATAAATATAGGTGTAGGAAAAGATATCTCCATTTTAGATCTAGCCCATCTAGTTAAAGAAGTGGTTGGTTATGACGGTGAAATTGTCTTAGATCGTTCAAAACCAGATGGTACTCCTAGAAAATTAATGGATGTCTCAAAACTAAATGCGCTTGGGTGGTGCGCAAATATTTCTTTGGCTGATGGCTTGCGGAGCGTGTATAATGAGGTCAAAGACAAATTTTAATTCATATAATTAGGTTCTCCGGTACAATAGGATTCCTGTTTAATTAAATAGTTTTCGCTATTTTTGTTAGAAATATCAAATAATAATGAAGAAAATCTTTATGCTGATCTGGATAGTAGGCCTTATTGGCAACTTGCAAGCACAGATCAATCCTACTAATATTAAGATTGATGAACTAACTGATTCTCAAATAGAACAATATGTTAAGAGAGCTGAGCTGATGGGATATTCAGAAAATCAGTTAGATGGGTTTGCTCGAGCTCAAGGCGTGTCAGCAGTTGAAGTCCAAAAGCTTAAAGATCGCCTTCAAAAGATCAAAAAAGATAAACAGAAGTCTTCGGGATCAAATAATCAAAAGAATAACAACTTTTCGAATTCAAGAAATGTGAAAGGGGGGTATCAAGCGGATTCCTTAGACAAAAAGAAGGATCTGCGAGACTCTTTATCTATCGATGAAAAAGAACTTAAGATTTTCGGTTCGGATCTCTTTAAAAATAATACAATCACCTTCGAACCAGATCTTCGAATGGCAACGCCGAGTAATTATATAATTGGGCCGGATGATGAAATACTATTGGACATAAGTGGTGACAATGAAGCATCGTATAAGCTTCCAGTAAGTCCAGATGGGACGATCAAAGTTGAATATGTAGGACCAATTACTGTATCTGGGTTATCGATTGCCGCTGCGAAGAGTAAAATTGAACAACGCTTGAGTGGAACTTATACGGCAATTCATTCAGGAAGAACGCAGGTTAGTGTTACCATAGGCAATATTCGCACCATACGTGTTACTTTAACGGGTGCTGTCACAAAACCGGGAACTTATAGTCTACCATCTCTAGCAACCGTATTCAATGCGCTTTATGCATCTGGAGGGCCCAATAAAAATGGTACTTACCGTCAAATCCAAGTAATCCGGGGAAATCGTATTGTCAGTACCATTGATATTTATGATTTCCTGGCCAATGGTATACAGAAAGGCAATATACGTCTTCAGGATCAAGATATTATTCATATTCCTGTATATGGAGCACGTGTGCAATTTGAGGGGGAAGTAAAGCGACCAGCAATCTTCGAAACCGTAACAGGGGAATCGCTCACCGATATATTACGTTACGCGGGTGATTTTACGGAGAATGCCTATAATGCTAAGATCAAAGTTTTACAAACAACAGGCCGTGAACGTAGCGTGCAAGATATCTACGCCGATCAATTTGCAAACTATGTGCCAAAAGGTGGCGATCGATATATAGTTGAGCCTATCTTGGAACGGTTTTCGAATCGAGTGAGTGTTTTGGGGGCAGTATTTAGACCAGGAATCTTCGGCCTAGAACCAGGCATGACACTGAAGCAAGTTTTAGAAATGGCTGATGGTGTGCGTGAAGATGCTTTTTTGGAACGTGGTTTGATCAATCGGCTGAAAGCTGATAATACCTCCGAATTGATCAATTTCAATGTTCGTGAGATATTAAGCAGTATGGCACCTGATATTGTTTTAAAGAGAGAAGACAAAATTGAGATTGCTTCGATCTTTGATTTAAGAGAGGAATATAAGTTTACGGTTCAGGGAGAGGTTCGTTTTCCAGGTGATTTTCCTTTTGCAAGCAATGCTACATTAGGTGATATTATTCAGAAAGCGGGTGGATTTACAGAGGCGGCGAAAAATGCTCGTGTTGAGATTGCTAGAAGATTAAAAAATCTTGATGCCGCGGATCATCGCTCATCAACAACTATTTTAATAGACGTTAGAGATGGTGTTTTGACTGATCCAGCTATCATATTGGAACCTTATGATGTTATTTCCATTTTAGGGGATGCTGGTTTTCGGACTCAACGTCAAGTGAAAGTTGAAGGTGAAGTACTTTACCCAGGCTTTTATACCATTACTAGGGAAGATGAACGTATTTCAGATATTGTCAAACGAGCTGGAGGTTTGACACCCTATGCGTATACGGAAGGAGCATCGTTAAAACGCACTGGAATGTCTAAGCTGAAGGCGGAGGAGAAGAAAGAGAAAGAGCGTCTGAAAAGAGAACTGGAGAAGGATAGCCTAGAGGATGATGGCCGTAATAAGCAAAAAAATCAGCAAGATCAGGAATTTGATGATGAAAATGGGGACAATTCCAAAGCAAAAAATAAAGCGCTCGCGAAGGTTTCGCAGCAGGGAGTGTCGGCAGCCGATGTTGAGCCCAGCGATCTTGTAGGGATTGAGCTAAACAAAATACTCGAAAAACCTTACCAGCGCGGAGATTTATTGGTTTTGGATGGCGATATTATTATAGTACCAAAGGAATTAGAAACAGTTAAAGTCGTTGGTGAAGTATTGAATCCTAATAATGTGGTCTATATAAAAGGCAAAAACCTAAAATATTATATAAATCAGGCTGGCGGATTTACTGATAATGCGTTAAAAAAACGTGTATTTGTACAATATGCCAATGGAGCCGTCAAAGGAAAAGATAGTGGTTATCCAGACATTAAACCGGGAGCAGAAATCATAGTGCCTAAAAGAGCCCCAAGAGAAAAACTAAGCTCCCAAGCATGGATTGGAATAGGGACAGGTATCGCATCTACTTTAGCAATTATCATAAGTTTATTTAAGTAATCGCATGACGAAAGAAGTAACGTTCAAGGAATTTTTAAAAAGAACGATAATTTGGAGTAGGTATTTAATGAGGCATTGGTATCTATTATTGGGATTGGGTATTTTGGGGTCAGCTTGTGGTTTTTTTTATGCTCAATCCAAACAAATCACTTATTTGGCAACAACCACCTTTGTTTTAGAATCATCAGAAAATAGCGGCATGGGACTTTCGCAATACGCGGGAATAGCCTCTATGGTCGGAGTTGATTTAGGCGGTTCAGGTGGAGGAATTTTTCAAGGAGATAATATTATTGAATTATATAAATCTCGTAAAATGATCGAAGCAGCTTTAATGCTACCTTCTACTTCTGATACTTCTAAATTGTTGATGGATAGGTTTATAGATAATGAGAAGGACTTGGGGAAATGGAGTTCAGAAAAAAAATCAGCTGCAGGAGAGAGGGCTAAAGATTCTATTGTACTGGAGGCTGTATCCAGAATCAATCGAAAATATTTAAGTGTTGTAAAGCCAGACAAGAAGCTTTCTATCATAAAAGTAGACGTTAAGTTTAATGATGAAATTTTTGCAAAAGAGTTTAACGAAGGTTTAGTAAAAGAAGTTAACGATTTTTATATTAAGACGAAAACAAAAAAATCCCTTAATAATATTGCAATTTTACAACACAAGACCGATTCTGTCAGGGCAGTGATGAATGGGAATATAGCAACAACGGCAATAATCATTGATGCTACACCAAACTTAAATCCTACACGGCAGGCACAAAGGCTAGTACCTTCCCAAAAATCTCAATTCTCTGCTGAAACTAATAAGGCTATTTTAGAACATCTTATACAAAATTTAGAATTGGCAAAAATGAATTTGTTAAAAGAAGCCCCATTGATTCAGGTTGTCGATATTCCAATTTATCCATTGCAAATTTTCAAAGTTTCTAAGATAATGTGTATAGCATTCAGTTTCATATTCTTCGTTTTTTTTGGCGTGCTGTATCTTATTATAAAGAGGACATTAGCAGATGTTAAGTAAATATTTAAACACTATTGCCTTTGCATTTATTGACAATGTTTCAAAGGTATTATCAGTTTTGGTTGTTAATGCAATTATAGCGAGAATCCTTGATGTGTCTGCTTTTGGTCAATATAGTTATTATGTATTCTTATCATCCTTTTTTATAAGTATTTCAAAGTTTGGACTGGAAAATGTCATTCTGTTAGAATCTGCTAGATTAAAAAAGGATAAATTCCTGAATATATTAAACAGCAGTTTTGCATTGAGGGCAATTTTTGCCTTAGTTCTTTCTGTTATAGCTATTCTTCTTTATAATAGTTTAGCGATCCCTTTAAAATATATAGCCATAATTTCAATACCGCTTTTTTTGGGGATTTTTGATTTTTCGGAATTATATTTTTTAGCCAATCAAAAAAACAAAATCATCACAGTAGGAAAATTTTTGCTTTCGATTTTATCACTTTTATTGAGGATTGCAGTATTCTTTTTAGAACCTCAATATAGCTTTGAGATTCTGGTATTCCTATATATATTGGATTTTTTGTGCATAATGATTTTGCATTGTTATATGTTAAAAAAGGAAGGGCTTTTAATTCGGTTGAGTTATGTCAATAGAACTACACTTATAATGCTATCCCGTCGCGGAGCATTACTGCTAGGAGCAGGCATGTCTATTTTTATCATTATGCGTATAAATACTTTTTTTTTAGAAAAATATTGTACTTTTTATGATTTGGGAATTTATTCCCCTGCGATAAAAATATGTGAGTTGTCCAATGCTTTTATTATTCTTATTATCAATGTTTTGACTCCGTTGATTGTTAACGATAGTTTGCAAGAAATTCATAAAAAAGGAATTTATTCATTTTTATTTTGGACCAGCTTTTTATGTATTCTACCGATATTTATATTTTCCGAGTTTTTTCTGAAAATTCTTTTTGGGGAAAAATATGTGGCTGGCGTAAATATTCTGAGAATTACAGTGTTATCTATTCCTTTTGTTGCGCTAGGTATGCTTCAGGGGCGATTTTTTATAAATCAGATGAAAGATAGGCTTAATTTTTTTAGGATGATTATTAGTGCGATTTTTAGTTTGGTCGTTTCATTTATCTTAATTAAAGCATATGGGATTATCGGAGCAGCATATGCATATTTAATTAGCCAACTATTTACGAGTTTTATCGTAGATCTCTTTTTTAGAGAAACAATTAAAGATTTTAAAACAAAATTACTCTCAATAGTTGGATTAATAAGTATGATTGATCTAATGAAGTTAATTATAAAGCATTATGGGAAAAGAAGAAATGAAGATCTTGTTAATCGGGTATAATAGATTGGATCAAATTAAAGTCGTTTTGGATGCGATAAAAGACCTACCAAACACAGACAAATTTGTTTTTATAGATGGAGCTCGAAATGAGAACGATAGTCTGGTGCAGGAAAAGATGGTCGATTATCTTTTGTCTTGCGGAATAGCTGAAAATCAAATTGTGCGTCCAGAAAGAAATTTGGGCATCAATCATTCAATTCCACACGCTATAAAGGAGGTATTTAATAATACTGTTGCAGAAAATATCTTGATTTTGGAAGATGATTGTGTTCCTTCTTTAGAAAGTATCAATTTAATTAAAGACCCTTTACTCCAACAATGCTTGGATAAAGGAATAATTAGCTTAACAAATTATTTTGATTTTATTTCAAATACAAAAAATGCGAGTTACATCATTAATATTAAAATTCCTACAATATGGGGGTGGGTCGTTACGAAAAAGGTATGGGACAGAATAGATATTTTTTCAACCTATAAAACTTTGCCCAATATTGGTGAAATATTAAGAGGAACAAATATAATCTTGAATTTATTTTTTCTAATTAAATTATTGATTACACGAAGGTATCATACTAAGTTAGATAAAAATTGGGGTACATGGGATAATTATTTGGGGCTATCATGTCGAAGAAATAAGATTGATTGTTTTGTTCTTCCAATAAATGGTGTATCTAATATAGGTTATGTAGGAACAAATACAAATGATAGCCTCTCTAGCCGCAATTTTGATAGAAAGAGAAGTTTATTAAAGTCTTTTCATAAAAACTTGGTGGTTTCTTCAGGTATGAGAAGTGCTGCTTATTCTACTTTATTATCTATCGTTCAGTTTTTATCACCGACAATCAAGCTCTCGATTTTCTATATTACAACCATTTTTAATTTTAAGAAAGTAGAGGATAAAAATTATTTGTAATGAATGTAGTATTTAAAGCCATCCTAATCAATGTTTTTTTTCTCTTGTGCTTTACTTTGATATATAAAAAGTATGACATAGCACCATTAGTAATATATTACATGTTGGGGATAGTTTGTGTTTGTACTTCATGGATTTTACCTTTTCGGATTAAAATGAAAACATTTCCAGCGATAAAGAAAATGCAAATCAAGCCTTATATCGCTATTCTCATTTTTTTTGTGTTTTCTATATTTATTGCTAAAGTGAGAGGAATAAATATTTTTGACCTTCTTTCTGTATTTACTGATCGAGAAAGTTTTGTAGATACACAAGAGGGAATGGGAATAGTTTTTATTGCGTATTTTGAGATATTTTTTGGGTTTTGGTTAGCGAACTTTTTTTTGGAAAAGATTTCGATTTTTCATCTATTTTTAATTGTTTTAATATTTACACTTTTATCATTTAGTAGGGCCTATTTCTTTTATCTTCTTGTTGCTTATGTTGTAAGAATGCAATTTAATCTAAAGAATACCACTATTGTAGTTCTATTTTTTCTATTTTCATGTTCATTATTGTTGCTTAGATTCAATACAACTGATATTAATATTTTGCTAGATAATCCCGTTGTAGTTGAGTTATTTACAAAATACCCATTTGTTGGTATTGCGAGGTTGGGTATTGAGGAGAATCTACCGATTTCTTATTACAATTATTTTACAGGCTTAATAATGCCATATGATTTCTTATCATTTGGTACAGTAGAAAATATTCTCCATATGGAAAAGGGCTATTTTTCATATTCACGGCATGTAGGTGAGGCGTTGGGTGAATTTAAAGAATTACCAATTCTTTCTTCCGGAGAATTGAGTTCATTTAATGCTTTTGGAACATTGTTTTTTCCTTTCAAATTTTTTTCAAATCTTTCCCTTATTTATCTATTTTTGGTTTCTTTTATCAACGCCATCGTTTTTCGCCTAGCTCGCGTTAAAATGGAACAGGCCTATAGGGTTTTGGCTTTTTTATTAGTCGCAGGTATTTTAATCTCCCTCTTTAGCACGCTATTATTAATAGGAATTTTGTTGGGATATTGTTTTTCTTTAAAGATACAAAATGATAGTAAATCTGTTTAAGAGGATCTTCTTGTTTCTATTCGTAAAAGATTATATAAAAAAAGCAGCTTCCGACAAATGGGTGTTTATATCCTATCTTTCGGAGCCATTTTATAAAAAATTAGATGAAACTTATTTGAATAGGCATCAGAATAGAAGAGAATCTATTATTATTGCGGACTGTTTTCATCAGTTTGGCTTTAACGTACACGTCAGTAGATTTGATAAACCGCTGATTTTCCGGAGAAGGAAGTATGATGTTGTGTTCGGTTTAGAACCGAATTTTGAAAAAATTTCCCAAGCAAATCATGATGCGATTAAAATCTACTATGCGACTGGAGCGTATTGGGAGTTTCAAAATAAGCAAATAGTAACTAGGACAGCGCAAGCTTCCCAAAGATTTAATTATCCATTCATCAAACATAGAATGGTTGCTCCGCATCAATCGGCGATAATTGCCGATCACATTATGCAAATTGGGACACCCAATACTATAAAGTCTTATCCCAAGGAGATCAGGCATAAAATACATATTATAAGACAGTCTATAACAATTGCCAACGATCTATATCAAATAAAAACAGAAGGAAGTACAAATAAAAAAAGCTTTCTTTGGTTCGGAAGTGGAGGAAGTATCTTGAAAGGTTTGGATTTACTGTTGATTATCTTTGAAAAATATGAAGAATTTACACTTCATATCGTAGGAAAAATGGATGATGATTTCCATTCAATGTATAGCGGACGAAAAGAGAGCGGTAATATAAAATATCACGGTTATATAGAAATAACTGATCCATGTTTGATGAGTATTGTGAATGAATGTGCATTTGTGATATTTCCTTCGGCGTCCGAAGGTATGCCAGGTAGTTTGTTAAATATGATGTATTTAGGATTAATTCCAATCACTACGTCAATATGTGCAAGTCCTGAGATGTATAAATTAGGAGCTATTGTAGATTTAGATCTAGAAAGTATTGAAGGGGGGATGTTGAGATTGAACCAGCTTTCTGATGCTGAACTTATAGATCTTTCTATTCAAAATCGAAAGTATGTACTTGAAAATTTTAGTCTAGAAATTTTTCGATCAGATTTTTGTAACGCATTATCTACTATTTTCGTTAATCAGAAATTTAAGGACAGAAAATGAATGTTATTTATGATAATATAGTCTATAATCTCCAAAAAATAGGAGGTATCTCCATTTATTGGTATGAACTTACTCGAAGGTTGCTGGAGGAGAAAGGGGTTGATTTAAAATTTATAGAGACAGAAATGGGGAGTAAAAATATTTGTCGTGATCAATTGGACCTGTCAAAAAATGCTGTTACTATTCTTAAACGTATTCATCTGCAATCGGAGAGGTTCCGTTCCGTTCCTCTAGATCTTGTACTTAGCGATTTTTTAGATCATACAATATTTCATTCCAGTTATTTTAGATTTCCTTCCCGAAAAGATCGAAAACACGTTAAGACTATTACGACAGTTCATGATTTTACGCATGATTATTTTTTTGGAGGCGCCCGTGTTTACCTTCATAATCGGTTAAAAAATAAAGCGATTGAATATAGCGATGCTATAATTTGTGTATCAGAGCATACAAAAGAGGATCTATTAAAATTTCATCCTTCGATAGAACCAACGAAGGTTCATGTAATCTATAATGGTGTTTCCGATGATTTTAGCATTTTACCAAGTGCTAACCATTCTCCAACAGATCGGTATCTATTGTTTGTAGGTTCTAGGGCCAAATATAAAAACTTTGATTATGCTTTAAAATTAGTGAAAGAATGCACAGATCTATCTTTATATATTGTAGGATCTCCGTTTACTAAAAAGGAAGCCGAAATACTTAATAAACATTTAAAACCAGATCGCTATAAACTTTTCGTGAATGTGTCTAATTCGGTACTTAACGAATTGTATAATAATGCTTTTGCATTTATTTACCCATCTTCCTATGAGGGGTTTGGTATACCTCTTTTGGAAGCAATGAGAGCGGGGTGTGTTCCAATATCGCTAAATAGTTCTTCTATACCAGAAGTAATGGGGAGAGCTGGTATCCTCTTGAATACGCTGGACATCGACGAGGGGCTAGCGGCTCTAAAAACGGTAGAACAAAATAAACAAGATTTACAAAAAAAAGGATTGGAGAGAGCTTCCCATTTTTCGTGGGATACGACTTTCAATAATACCTTAACTTTATACAATAATATGAAATGAAAATAACGATCATTACAGCTGTTTATAATAATCGTGACACTATCCAAGCGATGTTTGATTCTATTAGAGAACAAACTTATTTAGATATTGAGCATATAGTGATAGATGGAAATTCAAGCGACGGTACAAAGGATATTATAGCTGAAAATAAGTCTCATATTGCAAAGTATGTCAGTGAGAAAGATGCCGGATTGTATGATGCTTTAAACAAGGGGATCAATTTAGCATCTGGTGATGTTATAGGAATTTTAAATGCAGATGATCTGTTGTCTGATAAATACACTATTGAGCGCGTTGCAAGCTCATTCAATCAGAATGATGAATTAGATGCAATTTACGGTGATGTGATTTTTTTTAATAAGGATGGAAAAGTTGTCAGGAAATATTCTTCGAAGCACTTTTACCCATGGATGTTTAGATTTGGTATGCAGCCCGCACACCCTTCTTTTTATGTGAAAAGACATGTTTTCTCAAAATTAGGCCTGTATAATCCCAATTATAAAATTGCTGGCGATTTTGAACTGATGCTTCGTTATTTGAAGAATGCCAACATTAAATATAACTATATTCCTTTTTCATTTGTCAAAATGAGAATTGGGGGGTTGAGCACGTCTGGTGTGAAAAGTACAGTTTTGCTAAATAAAGAGATTCTCAGAGCATGCCAAAACAATGGGCTTTATACGAATCAGTTTTTATTATATTTAAAATATACGGTAAAATGGTGGGGTTTTGTATTTAAGAGATAGCTAACAGTTGGAATTATACAATTGTGGGTTTGCCCCGTTAAAATTATTCCGGGGCTTATTTTCACAACGTTAAATAGTCCGGTTTTTATAGATTTTTAAAGTATTCGATTGTTTTCTTTAGTCCCTCCTGAAGCTGAATTTGTGGCTCCCAATCTAATGCTAATTTTGCTACTTCGATATTTGGTTGACGTTGTTTAGGGTCATCCGATGGTAGGGGGAGCAAAATAATTTTTGATTTAGAATTCGTTAATTTGATGATTTTTTGAGCTAATTCTCTAATAGTAAATTCGTTTGGGTTTCCAATATTGATTGGGCCGATTATATCTTTTGGGCTTGCCATCATTTTTATCATTCCATCTACCAGATCGTCTACATATTGAAAACTGCGTGTTTGCGATCCATCACCATATAAGGTGATATCTTGATTTTTTAGTGCCTGAATTATAAAATTTGATACCACTCGCCCATCATTAGGATGCATATTAGGACCATAAGTGTTGAATATTCTGATTATTTTTATTTGAACATTATTCATCCGGTGATAATCCATAAATAAAGTCTCGGCACATCTTTTTCCTTCGTCATAACATGATCGTATACCTATAGGGTTGACATTTCCCCAGTAGGACTCAGTCTGTGGGTGAATCTCTGGGTCTCCATATATTTCACTCGTCGATGCTTGAAGAATTTTAACATTTAATCGTTTTGCTAATCCAAGCATATTTATTGCCCCCATAACAGATGTTTTTATAGTTTTTATGGCATTAAACTGATAGTGGATAGGTGAGGCAGGGCAGGCCAAATTATATATTTCATCTACTTCTATAAAATAAGGATTTGTGACATCATGTCTAACGGCTTCAAAATAAGGATTGGCTAATAGAGGTGCTATATTTTGCTTTGATCCAGTAAAATAATTATCAAGTGATATTACTTCATTACCTTCTTCTAATAGTCTCTTGCAAAGATGAGAGCCTATAAATCCTGCTCCACCGGTGATTAATATTCTTTTTTTCATGTAACTGTAAAATAAATAGGACAAGTACGAAGATATATATTTCAATTTTATAAGGCAAATTTGGAATAATTATTGCTCATTCAAAATGGTCGGGCATGAATTTATGGTTTGATTGAGAAGTAAATAAAGTTATGGTTAAAGCTTCTTATATATCGAGAGTAGTGAATTATTGTCATATGAAATATTGTTAAAATTGTGCTTTAATTGTCATGCGGTTGACGAATGAAATTTTTTCTTTGGATCTGATGTTAAACAAATTAAGATGACAAAGTAAATTTATTCTCTCTTTTTTATTCAAAAGAAGTATTACTGTTTAAATGGATACTAACGCAGAAAAAAGAAGGATTATTGAATCAGATATTTTATTTGGTAAAAATTTACAGAAAAAATACACATAAGTGTAGCGTTTAAAGCACAGATCACGTTTGTTAAATAGAAATTAATATTATTATATTTGCAAAACTTTATTTGGCTCACTAATTATATTTTATGGTTTATATTTTTACGTTTATATTTCTTTTTGTTGCAGAGGTACTATATTTAAAGCTAGCTGGTAAGTTTAATATAATTGATAAACCTAATGAGCGCTCTTCACATACGAAGGTTACCATTCGTGGAGCGGGGATCATCTTTTTTGCCGCATCGGTTATTTATTTTATTTCATCCGATTTTCAATATCCCTGGTTCTTTTTGGGACTTACTTTTTTAACCTATATTTCATTTTTAGACGATATCAGAGGTGTAAATCCAAATTGGCGATTATTTATTCATCTTGCTTCAGTTTTACTTATGGTTTATGAATTTGGTGGGTTCAACTATCCTTGGTATTACCTTGTGTTGGCATTTGTATTTACAATCGGTGTTATTAATGCCTATAATTTTATGGATGGAATCAACGGGATGACTGCTTTCTGTACCTTAGTAATGGGTGGGCTTTTGCTATATGTCAATACAAAGATAAATTATATAGAACAGGACTTTCTGATTTACACCTTACTCGGGGTTGTGGTTTTTGGATTCTTCAACTTTCGAAAAAAAGCAGTTTGTTTTGCAGGGGATGTGGGGCCAGCGGTATTATCCTTTATGCTGTTATTTGCATTAGGAAAACTCATCTTGAAAACGGGTGATTTTAGTTATATTCTTTTTCTTGGTGTTTATGGGATTGAAATAGGTTGGTCCGTAGCGCGTCGCGTTTTTCAGGGGTATCATATTTTCGAACCGCATCGTACTTTTTTGTTGCATATGTTAAGTAACGAGGTTGGTTATAGTAGCCTATTGGTATCTATTGGATATGGTTTGGTACAATTGATTCTTGGGGCTTCTGTTATTTATATTGTACAGTTTGGGGCACCGATACAGTGGTCTTTTGCCATCACGGTACTGTCTGCGTTGAGCGCGGTTTATTTAATCTGGAAGCAGCATATTTTCAATCACTATTATATCAAAGGTGAGGAACGCTACGCTATTCGCCACAGACGCCTGCGGAAATTGAAAGCGCGTCGAAACAAGAAAGCATATCTTGTTCCAGAAGTTAAATTGACCCAAGAAGTAAAAATTATAGAGATGCATAGAAAGGAAAATAAAGAGGACCTTTTGCAGCGCGGGGCCAAATCTTTATAATTTTTTCTTGTGCAACAGCTATTTATTCCGTTAAAGTCAAATTTATTCCGCATACTAATTAACCTGTGAATTTGGGTAAAATGAAAAAAGTAGTAATTTTACCGCAACTTTAGGAGGAGTGTTTATGCAATCAGGATTAAATTTTACAGCAATAGATTTCGAAACAGCTACGGCTAATCAGAATTCAGCCTGTGCTGTGGGTTTGGTCGTCGTAGAGCAGGGCGTTATTGTTGAGGAATTCTATTCATTAATACAACCTCCAAACAACCAATATATGTGGCAGACGACACGCGTACATGGTATTCGGCCGAAAGATACCGAGAAAGCCCCTACATTTAAAGATTTGTTTCCGCAGATTTATCCCCTGATTAATAATCGCATTATGGTAGCGCATAATGAATTGTTCGACCGTGGTGTACTTCGCAAAACCATGAATTATTACAATCTGCCCTACGATCACCTCGGCCTAATGGATAAATGGGAATGTACATTCAAAATCTATCAAGGTAAAGGATTCAAACCAGCTCGTTTAAATGCTTGCTGCGAAGTGTTGGGTATTGAGCTCAATCACCATGAAGCACTATCCGATGCGCGTGCTTGTGCCCAATTATATCTTCGTCATGAAGGTATCTCTTCTTTGGCATGATATTTACATTAATTTATTGACGAACAAAGTAAGGAGTTTACCTGTTCTCATTATAAAGTTTATCTTTGATAAATAAATAACATAGCACCCTATAATTTAATTAGAGTTTGATTATGATAAATGTACCTGCTAAAGACATGCGTATCGGTATTACCTTTAGTGCTTTTGATTTATTGCATGCTGGCCATACTAAAATGCTAGAAGATGCAAAAAGACAATGTGATTTCTTGATCTGTGGTTTGCAAACGGATCCAACTTTGGACCGACCAGAGAAAAACAAACCTGTACAGACTGTTGTAGAGCGCTATATACAGCTCAAAGGCTGTAAATATGTTGATCAGATTGTTCCTTATGCAACGGAGCAGGATCTGGAAGATATTCTTCGCTCATTTAAAATCGATGTACGTATCGTTGGAGACGAATACCGGGAGAAAAGTTTTACCGGTAGGAGTTATTGTGAGGAGAAGGGAATTGAGCTTTATTTCAATAGCCGCGATCACCGTTTCTCGAGTTCTGGACTTCGGAAAATTGTCGCTGATGCAAACTCTGAGGAGATAACGCTATTGAAAACACTTTAATATTTAGATTAATGGAGATTGTGAGCTTTCAACAGATCTTAGGATTATAGAGGGCGATAAAAATGCTACGAATGATAGTAAACTGATGAATAAAAAAATTATACGATGAAAATTGGAATTACTTTTGGTGTGTTTGATTTATTGCACGCCGGCCATATCATGATGCTAGAAGAAGCAAAAAGAAACTGCGACTATCTGATTGTCGGTCTGAATACCGATCCCTCAGAGGTATTTCCTGAGAAAGCAAAGCCCACACAGACTATAGTCGAGCGATATGTACAACTGGAAGGATGCCGATATGTAGATGAAATTATTCCTTATGAGACGGAGCAGGATCTGATTGATATGATCAAAGCTTTACCGATCAACATGCGTATCATTGGGGAAGAATATCGCGATACCGATTTTTCTGGGAGGTCATATTGTGTAGACGAGAACATCGAAATTTATTATAACAAACGGACGCATCGTTTTTCAAGTGCTGGATTACGAAAAGTTGTAGCCGATAAAGAAGCGGAGAAACATTAATCCATTATGAGCAATATTATACATGTTGTTTTAACAGGGGGAGTGGGAAGTCGTTTATGGCCACTTTCTCGTAAGAGTTATCCAAAGCAATACCTTTCTCTATTTAAAGATGGGTCATTGTTTGAGATGACCATTAAACGTAATCAGTCCCTTTGTGGGCAGGTTATTGTTGTGGGGAATTGTGATAACCATCGTCTGAGTCGTGAGGTAATGGAAAACAACAAGATCGACTATATCGATATTGTTGAAGCCACTCCCCGTAATACGGCAGCGGCAATTGCTTTCGCAGCCTTTGCCGCACAGCCGGATGATATTTTGGTAGTAACACCATCTGATCATGTGATTGTGGGAGATGAATTTTACGCCAAAGCAATAAAAGAAGGTGTCGAGAAAGCCAATAAAGGCTATATCGTTACTTTTGGTATACAGCCTGTCCGTCCAGAAACAGGTTATGGCTATATCGAATATAAAGATGACAAAGTATTGTCTTTTCGTGAGAAGCCGAACCAGGATACTGCCGAAGATTTTATTGAGCGTGGCAATTTTCTATGGAATTCGGGTATGTTTTGCTTTAGAGCCGATACTTTTTTGGCTGAATTGCAGACATTCGAGCCTAAAGTTTATGCAACAGCATTTAATGCCTGGCAGCATCGTAAAGATGGAGCGCTAGACCTGCAGCTGTCGAAGGAAATTCCTTCTATTTCGATCGATTATGCGGTTATGGAGCGTTCGAAGAAGATTCGTGTTGTCGCGACTAGCTTCCAATGGTCCGATTTAGGATCTTTCGAATCAATGTATGACTATCTTAAACAGACTGGACATCCAATTGATGAGAACGGAAACATGGTCATTGGTACAGATATTTATACGGCATTCGTGGGCATGCGGGACAGTATCCTCGTGCATACCAAAGATGCGATCTTAGTCCTTCAGAAGGAAAAATCGCAAGATGTCAAAAAGATCTATAATACCCTAGAACGTCATCAATCCAAATTGATCGATTAAATAGAAAACCATTATAATTTACTGGGCGTTAGTATTTTTTCGCCCAGTAAGATTTGACTTAATATAAAAATAACAATAATTAACACTTTGTTTTTTAAGTAGTTATATGTTGTCCCTTTTTTGTCCCTCCCAATAATAGCCATTTTTTTAGTAAATCATTGATATTTGATTGTGCTAAGTTCTTTCAATTATAGCATGAACATTTTTATTGATCTAAGAAATTTATTATGATTACTGTCTCCGTATTGTCCGTCATGCTATTATTGCTTTTAGCCTATTTTTACATTCGATCTAGATATGCTGCAGGTCAGTTTCACAACTATGCTTCAATGGAGGTAAACTATCTATTTCAGGACAGGCCTGGACAGTATAGTGGTGACTATCGTACCAAAAGTGGTGTTTTCGTCTTTAAGACCGAGCGAAAAGTAGAAGAACTTAAAAATGTGGTTATCAAACAGGTCAAACCCCATCATCCAGCTTTGATTGTTAGTCTTGGACAGATTGTAGTTGTTCCATTTGAAAGAAGAACTGGGGATTCCGATGTTTCGGTACGATTTAAATTACTGAAAAAGAAGGGGGATCTGGCAACGCTGGAAGGTTGCGCTATACGAATTGCCGGTGTATTGAATTTTGAGAACAGAAAATCGAAAAATTTTAGCACGACTTTGCATATAGGAGAAATTTATCAGTCACAGGAGAGACCCGATCGCTTAAATTAGTTTTTAATAATCCATGCTTTTATAGTTAAGGGTTTGCTTGATGGCAAACCCTTATTTTTTATTAAAATTTTAATAGATGCTGGTTTTCAATCGCCCATGAGAGCAAAGCATTGTTTTCTTCATTCAGATCGAGCTTACGACATATGCGGTGTCGTGTGTTTTTAATTGTATAAGGGCTTAAGAATAAGGATTCGGCAATATATTTTGTTGTACGCCGTAGGGCAATCAGCTTAAGTATATTTAATTCGGCAGGACTTAATCTCTTTAGTTTTTCCACAGCCTGGTTCTTCTCCCTTTGATTTTGCAGGCGCTGAATAACCATATGGGTGCCTGCATAGAGGCGGTTTTCCCCTAATGGCTTAATGATATAGTTTTCGGGGTTGAGGGCTGCAGCACGGTCAATACTGCTTTTGGATTGATAAGAGGTGATAAAAATGAGACTGAAATGCTTCGTTGCTTTATATTTCTCTATTAACTCAATGCCATCCAATCGATCATTGAGCTGGATATCACAGAGCACCAGATCGGGTGTGTTTTGCTGCATGTACTGATCCACTTCATCCACGGTAAGCGCAATATGCAATTCCAGGCCGGCATAAAGGGAATGCAACTGATATTCAATAAATCGGGCAATGATCATTTCGTCTTCTACTATTAATACTTTTAGGCTCATATGATATTGTTAAATTCAAATAAATATTTAAATCCGTTTTCTGGATTAATGGTCACTGTACCTTTTATTTGGCGTGTCAAATCCTTTACTAAGCCAATGCCAAAAGAGGCTGCGGAAACAATGGTTTTCACACCGATGCCATTGTCTTCAAATCGCATCGTTGTTCCAGCGTTATTTCTGGCTATACTGAGCAATATCATTGGATCGGAAATATTTCTATTTGGAAAAGCGTATTTGTAACTGTTTGTCAACAGCTCCGTAATAATCAGCGCCAGTGGTATAGAACTGTTTGTTGATATGAGCCAATCCTGTGCAATGTCTACATCAACACATATTGTTTTATCAGGATCATGCATCTGCCTCAGATAGTTAACCGTCTCTATCACTAAACTGTTTAATTTTAGCTGGCTATTTTGATTATTCACCAACAATTGGTTGACGAGCATCATTGCATGGATGCGGTCTTGCATGGATTGTATGGGCTGAATATCTTGGGTGGTATGGTTATCGCCTACTTTATAAAGACTGCTTAAACTATATAACAGTTGGAGGTTGTTTTTGACGCGATGATTGACTTCATCGATAAGTGTTTCAATATAACGGTTTTTTTGAAGTAATTGAATCTGTTGCTCGTATAGCGCGTCATTGGCTTTTTTAAGTTCAACTGTTCGTTCCTGTACAATGATTTCCGTAGATTTATGATGGTCAAGTTCTGATTTACGGAGTTTTAGTCGTATGCCGATCAAAAGAATCATGGTGATGCATAAGACAAAGAACTGTGTCAACATCGAAACATATTGAATCGATTGTTCCTTTAAAACCAGTCCACAATAAACAAGAATGCTTATTCCTGCGACAAGAAAAAATCCCGAATAAATCAAAAAACGCTGCATCTTATCTATCTTTTTCCATAGCGATATAAATAGTTTTGAAAAATAGATAACATATAGGGCGCCTAAAAAAATATTGATCCAGTTGCTTTGTTTGAAATTGGCTAAATAATAGTTGTTTACAAAGTTAAATACAGCTGCGATAAAAACAACGCCAATGATATATTGAATGAGTTTATAATACCTGCGACTTATTTTTTTAAGATTAAGAAATTCAATTGTCAGTAATGAAAAGCTGATTCCTGCAAGATTTCTAAATACGGACACTAAGCTCCACCCAAGCTGTGGTTGATTTGGAAAAAATATGTCTATAAATTGGTTTTGCAGGCCATAGCTATAAAAGCCAATAAACAGCAAAAAGAAAAAGATCCAGATGTAAGGCTTATAGCGTGATACTAGCCAGGCAAATGCAATGTAGAGAAGAAGTACGATTATCGCCCCTTCCATAAAAGCATGAATGATATTTATTCGTTGTTTTTTTTTCAGATAGTCCAGCTGTGTTTGCAGGTGAAAATCATATATAGGAGTATAACCTTTGACGTGTTTTACCCGTAAGAGGATCGTATAATGCTTATTAGCATCCAAATGGATGATAAAATGATCACGTCCATCATTTGGAGACAAGGAGCTGATTTTGCGAAAAAGCCCAGCTTTCCGATGATCAATAATATTTTTCTCTCCATCGAACAGCGTCAAGTCAACAAATGTCAAATTATTAAAGGACAAAACGTATTGCCCTGTTGATGAACCAGCATTTAGAAAGATGTTCTTTCGCAGCCAATAACTTTCTTTATTTTGATTTTTATCGCGATTATATTGAGCTATAGGAAGGAAAAGCTGGGGGGTATTGTAATAATAAATGGATTCGATGTTCCTCTCATCCTCCTTTGCAATTAATATAGGTGTTTCAGTTGCCAAATAAGTTTTTTTTAGCATGACATTATTCACTACGATAGTATCCCTTCCTAATCGAATAAGGATTAAGCTAAGCAAGAGTAATATGATGAAAATAATATTCGGTTTCATAAGGCAAAACAAAAATGCATTATTTTCACTAATTTCTAATAAGTTTTTATTTTCCTAATTGTAAATAAGACCCTAGGGTCTCTATTCTTGTTCGCATTTACTTTTTACTTTTGCTCTACGCAAATATTATTACATAGGAACGCAAAGTATATTTAGACGCCGATAAGAATGATTAGTTGATTATGATGTATTTATATATAGCGCTGCTTATAGCAATAATATTTATTGCTTTTAGATTTTTTGCTTCAAAAGGTAGAAAGCCGAACAACGTGTCAATGAATGTTCATTATCGTTTTCAGGAGTATCCTGGGCAGTATAGCGGTAGTCTTAGTGCAAAGCACGGAGCATTGGTATTTCGAGGCGAAAGAGATCGGGACGATATCAATAATATCGTTGTCAAAAATATTCGTTCTACTGACCCCAAAGTTGAGGTAAAGCTGCAGCAAGTTCTTGTTTTATTATTTAAACATAACGAGAATGTCTCTTCTGAAGTATCAGTACGTTTTCGTGTTGCTTCTGATAAGGCTGATAAAGTTGATTTGACAAAATATAAAGTCAGAATCAATGCCGTTATAAATTATAATAGCGGGGATAAGAAAGCTTTTAGCATGACTTTGCCTATGATGGGTGTATATATGAATTCGCTTTCTGACAAACAGAAAGATCTGATTAATAAATAATTTACGTGTTTTTATTCCATATTACATACCTATTTAACTTGAAGAAACCCTGCTGGTCGGGGTTTCTTTATTATGCTTATGTTCCACGTGGAGTTTTAAGAGATGTGTTAATTTAAAATGTATTTAACAATTTTATAATTTGGATGAAAAAAAAACATTGAGTACTTTTGTTACTCAATTTAAGCTGAACCAGTGTTAGAATCGTTGATTACATCCAAGACCCGTCTCAAGTTGTTGATTAAGTTTTTTGTTTCCGCAGGTAACAAAGGGCATTTAAGAGGTCTTGCTGATGAATTTCAGGAATCTACGAATGCCATAAGAAAAGAACTTAACCAGTTGTCAGAAGCGGGCTATTTGAATAAAAGTACACATAAGAACAAAATATTGTATAGAGCCAACACGAAGCATTCCTTATTTAAGCCCTTGCAGAAATTAATTCATACATTTTTAGGTATTGATGAATTAGTTGATCATGTTATCGGGAAAGCGGGGGATATTCAGGGAGTTAGTCTGATGGGTGATTATGCGAAAGGACTAGATTCTGGTCTTATTGAGGTTCTAATTGAGGGGGAGAATTTAAATCAGGCATATTTATTGCTGTTAGCGGACAAAGTTGGTAATAAACTACAGAAAGAGGTTAAGCTTTATTTTAGTAAGCCGACAGAAGGGCAACATTATATCAGTTTGTATACAAGTAAAACCGAAATATAAATATTGAAATGAGTAAGATATTAGTAACAGGCGGAGCCGGCTTTATTGGTTCAAATCTCGTAGAGCATTTTTTGGGTAAAGGATATCAAGTGGTTGTATTGGATAATTTTGCAACGGGGCATCGTCATAATATTATTCAACACGAAAATAACCCAAATTTCACTTTGATCGAAGGTGATATTCGGAATAACGAGGATTGTCAAAAGGCTGTTCAAGGAGTTGATTATGTATTACATCAGGCTGCCTTGGGCTCTGTGCCTCGTTCAATTAAAGATCCGCAAACCTCCAATGAAGTAAATGTAACTGGATTTTTAAATATGCTTGTTGCTGCAAGAGATGCTGGAATAAAAAGGTTTATCTATGCCGCTTCATCTTCTACCTACGGCGACTCTGAAAATCTGCCTAAAGTTGAAGATGTTATTGGAAAGCCTTTGTCACCTTATGCAATTACCAAATATGTAAATGAATTGTATGCAGAAATCTTTTCAAAGACCTATGGTTTAGAGACCATTGGTTTACGTTATTTTAATGTATTTGGCCGTCGCCAGGATCCAAATGGTGCTTATGCTGCTGTGATTCCGTTATTTGTTAAAAAATTTATGAATTATGATAGCCCTGTGATCAATGGTACAGGAGATTACTCACGCGATTTTACATATATAGATAATGTTATCCAGATGAATGAGCTGGCAATGACCACTGATAATCCTGATGCTGTTAATACCGTTTACAATACAGCTGTTGGAGATCGGACAACACTTAATCAGTTGGTCGGTTATCTGAAAGAATTCTTGACGGCATATGATGATAAAATTTCAACAGTTGAAGTCGTTCATGGCCCTAATAGACAGGGAGATATTCCACATTCTCTGGCATCTGTGGATAAAGCGAAACAATTACTTGGTTATAAACCAACACATGTAATTAAGGAGGGACTTCGAGAAGCTGTAAGCTGGTATTGGGAAAATTTGAAATAAGAAATAGTAATCATTATAAATTAGACTATAAAAATGAAAAAAATAGCTGTAATTGGATTGGGGTATGTGGGCCTTCCATTGGCAAGATTGTTTGCAACAAAATTCCCTGTTGTAGGCTTTGATATTAATCAAAAACGTATCGGCGAATTGCGTTCTGGTAAAGATCTTACGCTAGAAGTTGAAGATGACATCCTGCAGGCAGTATTGGTTGAAGGGAATCCTTTGGAGGATAATACAAATGGTCTTTATTGTTCAAACCAATTATCGGATATTGAAGGAGCAAATTTCTATGTAGTTACTGTTCCTACACCGGTAGATAAAAATAACCGTCCAGATTTGACACCGCTTTATAAAGCTTCCGAAACTGTCGGTAAGGTGTTAAAAAAAGGCGATATTGTTGTGTACGAGTCCACAGTATATCCTGGTGTTACAGAAGAGGAATGTATACCAGTATTGGAAAAAATTTCAGGATTGAAATTTAATGAAGATTTCTTTGCAGGATATTCTCCAGAGCGTATAAATCCAGGAGACAAACAACATACAGTTGAGAAAATACTAAAAGTAACTTCGGGTTCAACTCTTGAGATTGGTGCGGAAGTTGATGCCGTTTACAGAGAAGTCATTACCGCTGGAACCCATCTAGCACCATGTATTAAAGTTGCTGAAGCGGCTAAAGTGATTGAAAATTCTCAACGTGATATCAATATTGCTTTTGTGAATGAATTGGCGAAGATCTTTAATATTTTAAATATTGATACTCACGCTGTGTTGGAAGCTGCGGGTACCAAGTGGAATTTTCTTCCATTCAAACCAGGATTGGTCGGAGGTCATTGTATCGGAGTGGACCCTTATTATTTAGCTCAAAAAGCGCAGGAGCATGGTTACCATCCGGAAATTATTTTAGCCGGTCGTCGCTTAAATGATTCCATGGGTGAATATGTAGCATCTCAGGTTGTGAAGACAATGATCAAAAAAGGGATTAATGTGAATGGTGCTACTGTATTGATGTTAGGTGTTACCTTCAAAGAAAATTGCCCGGATGTACGTAATACTAAAATTGTCGATGTAATCGCAGCGTTAGAAGATTACGGAGTTAAAGTAACCACTTTTGATCCGTGGGCTAATCCTGCCGAAGTCAAGCACGAATATGGTATTGACAGTTTGGTGGAGTTGCCTAGTTCTAAATATGATGCGATCGTTCTAGGAGTGGCTCACAATGAATTCTTGTCTGTGGATTTTGATAATATCAAGAATGATAATGCTATCATTTATGATGTTAAGGGGATAATTTCGGAAAAGGCAGATAATCGTTTATAATATCATGAAGATAAAAAAAATAGCCTGTATTGGCGCTGGATATGTAGGAGGACCTACCATGTCAGTAATAGCCCAAAAAAATCCAAATATTCAGGTGACCGTTGTGGATTTGAATCAGGCGCGGATTGATGCTTGGAATGATAATAATTTAGATAATCTACCTGTTTATGAACCTGGGCTTGATGCTGTTGTTGCTGAAGCACGTGGTCGCAATTTGTTTTTTTCTACTGATGTGAATAAGGCGATTGATGAAGCTGATATGATTTTTATATCCGTCAATACGCCCACAAAGACATATGGTAAAGGAAAAGGACAAGCTGCAGATTTAAAGTATATCGAATTATGTGCACGTCAGATCGCTTCTGTTGCTAAGAGTGATAAAATTGTTGTTGAAAAATCAACCTTACCAGTAAGAACTGCTGAAGCTTTGAAGAGTATATTAAAAAATACGGGGAATGGTGTTAACTTTCATATTTTATCAAACCCAGAGTTTTTAGCTGAAGGAACAGCAATTTCGGATCTACACAATCCAGATCGCGTTTTAATTGGTGGTGAAGATACCGAAGCGATTGATGCTTTAGTAGATATATATGAAGCTTGGGTGCCGAAGGAACGTATTTTGACTACCAATCTCTGGTCTTCAGAATTAGCAAAATTAGTGGCTAACGCATTTTTAGCTCAACGAGTATCTTCAATCAATGCTATTTCAGAATTATGTGAGGTGACGGGAGCGAATGTAGATGAGGTTGCGAGAGCAATTGGGCGGGATAGCCGCATCGGGTCGAAGTTTTTAAAAGCATCTGTTGGATTTGGAGGCTCGTGTTTTCAAAAGGATATTTTAAATCTTGTATATATTGCACGATCATATAATCTGAAGGAAGTAGCCGATTATTGGGAACAAGTAATTATTTTGAATGATCATCAGAAAAGCCGTTTTGCTGAAAAAATTATTCAGACCATGTATAATACGGTAAACGGAAAGAAAATTGCTTTTTTGGGATGGGCTTTTAAAAAAGATACCAATGATACGCGAGAGTCCGCAGCAATCTACGTGGCAGATCATTTATTAGAAGAAGAAGCAAATGTAGTTGTATATGATCCGAAGGTTTCGGCAGAACAAATATATAGAGATTTGGATTATCTAGGAACACGAACTTCGGGAGAAAATAGACGTCTGGTTACCGTTGTTAATAACCCTTATGATGCGTTAAAAGAGGCACACGCTGCTGCAGTTCTTACTGAATGGGACGAATTCAGAGAATATGATTGGGTAGAAATTAAGCGAGGCATGAAAAAACCGGCTTTTGTTTTTGATGGTCGTAATGTTTTAGATGGAAATCAACTTGAGAAGTTAGGATTTGATTTTAAATCTATTGGTAGATAGAATTTTTGACATTTGAAATATATTAGAAGATGAAAATATATGCTATTGTTCCCGCAAGAAGTGGGTCTGTAGGACTAAAAAATAAGAATATTAAACTTTTGGATGGGAAACCTTTGATTGCCTATTCTATCGAGTTTGCTAAAGATTTGAAGGTAGATAGAGTGTTCTGCTCAACAGACAGTGAAAAATATGCTGAGATAGCTAAACAACATGGCGCTGAGGTACCTTTTTTGAGATCCGAGCAGGCATCTTCATCAACTGCAATGGAACAAGATATTTTAGCCGATTTGTATTTAAAATTTGAAGAAAACAATATTGAACAGCCTGATATTATAGTATGGCTAAGACCGACTTTTGTTTTTAGAAATTTGAGAGATGTTCAAAGATGCATTGATTTATTAAAATCTGATTCTAGCCTAACATCGGCAAGAACTGTGTGTGAGTCTGAATCACGGTTATATAGTGTTGATGGAGATAATATATTGAAACCGTCTTTTGAAGATGGAGGGAAATCTATGATAAGAAGGCAGGATGTTGGTACAAAATATAAAGTTTTCTCTACGGATGTAATTCGTAGCGCGGCAAAAGATGTTGGAGATAGCTTTCTTGGGAACAATGTTGCTGGTATTATCACGAATAAACTATGTGGGTTAGATATCGATGATGAAATGGATTTTAAAATTGTAGAAAGCATTCTAAAATATAATAAGGATCTTGTCAATGAAAATACTAAGTGAAATAATTCCGATTATTAAGAATAATTTATCTGAAATTTTAGCTCTTCGGCAAAAGAAGGTAAAAAAAGAAGATGATAGTTATGTTTCTGAAGGAGATCTTTTGTTAGATAGAATTATTTACGATTTTATCAATTCGCGTTTTAATAATTATCTTCTCATTTCAGAAGAGACGTTTTCTGGTAAGGAGGTTGATGCCAGTGCATACCGTTATCTTGTCGTTGTCGATCCTATTGATGGTACAGAAAATTTTGTTTCGGGGTTGAAGGAATGGGGGGTTGGTATATCTATTTATAAAAATGGTGCTCATTTAGAGTCTTTAATTGGATTGCCTGAGCTAGATGAATATATTCTTACGGGTGATAAATTCATGAAATTCAATTCGCGCATTGCAGGATTATCATCATCATTGAATAAACAACAACTCCTATCCCTTGAAGAGGGGTATGAATATAGAATAATAGGATGTTGTATGTACAATATGCTACAAGTAGTTAAGGGTGCATATGCCACTTTTGAAAATCCTAAAGGTGCTAATTCTTGGGATATTTTACCGGGACTAAATCTTGCATTAGAGAATAATCTTGAAATTGTAATTAATAATAAGAAATATAATGGAGAATTTCTTCAACCAACTCAAAAATATTGTTTCAAAATCCGAAACATTTGATAGAATCGTAATTGTGGGTAAGGGAAGTTCTGTCAAAGATATTGATAGAAGAACCTTTCATAATGCATATGTTATCAACTTAAATGATTCAGAGCGAATTTTTCCGGGCGATCTTTGCATATTCTATAGCCGATGGGTGACTAAATCGTTGTTTGAAAGTGATTTTAAGGCGTCCTATTATCTAACGGCAAAATCAACAAAAAATAGCGATCTTGGTATAGATGAAAATCGTTTATTGAAAGTTGATTTTGATGTTCAATCATTTGAAAGTTTCGATAAGTTAATATCAGATTACAATTCAACTGATTTTGTTTTATCAGACTTTTTAATTCTTTCAGTATTGAAAATTTCTAATTTAATCGCACAGATCAAAGGAGTTAAATTGAAGGTGTACTTATTGGGATTTGATTTTCATGTTCAGGATGAAGTTAAAACTACTGATTATTCCGGACATGAAAGAGAGTTTAAAAATATTCTCTTTGCGACACAAAAAGCTTGTTTTAATATTCTAAAAAAATATATAAATAATCTTGGGACTAATGAAATAATCCATGTGGGAGGATTGGATATAAGTGATCTGAGTATTGAGTCATATAATAAGCAATATTCTTCTACTAATAATTTTGGTACTTCTTTATTCGATAATAGAAAGGCCTATCTTGAATTACTGAGAAAAGTCAAAGAGGAGAATTACGTAATAGCTGTAGCAGAATTAACGAATAATCATCTAGGTGATGAGACAAGATTACGTAAGATGATACGGTTAGCTAAGGAATCAGGAGCGGATATGATTAAAGTTCAAAAACGAGATGTGGCTACCTTTTATTCTGAAGAAGAGCTTAGAACTCCTTATACATCACCATTTGGTTCAACTTTAAAAGATTATAGAGAAGGAGTTGAATTGAATGATTATTTATTCGATGTGCTAGTAGAGGAATGCACAGAACAACAGATTGTGTGGTTTGCTTCAATTTTAGACTATAATTCTCTCAAGTATATGGAGAAATTCGATCCAATACTTATTAAACTTCCTTCTACAATTTCAAATCACAAAGCTTACATTAAGCAAGCTGCTCAGGAATATTTAGGAGACGTCGTAGTTTCCACAGGATTTACAGATAAAGCTTATGAGGATTTTGTGTTAAGTACCTTTTTACCAGGTAGAAATTTATTCCTATTACAATGTACATCTAGCTATCCAGCTCCGCCAGAGGCATGTCAGTTAGGTGTAGTGCGCCATTATGAGGAGCTAGCTGTATTAAATAATATGCCTGAACTGATACCAGGATATTCAAGCCACGATGTTGGAAATATTGGATGTATGATGGCGGTTGCTGCCGGTGCGAAAATGTTAGAAAAACACGTCAAATTGGGAAATGTAGATTGGGTCCATTTTGATGGCGTAGCTTTAGATTTATTGGATGGTTCATTTACTGATTTTGTAAATGATGTTAGAAAAGCCCAAATAATGACAGGCTCTAAAACAAAGCAAATACATCATCAGGAGCATCACAAATATAAAGTCAATAACTGATTACAATATTAGATGAAAAAATTAAAAAGGGTTTTTAGTAGTGATTTAGGGAAGTCAATTTCTTCGGGATATTTACTATTTTTTCTAAACAATGTTGTTGCACTTTTTTTGACGCCCTATATGTTACGCTATATCTCTAAAGAAGAATATGGTTTATATATAATGTGTGTTGACTTTTTGGCTTGGGTTGGTTTTTTGGAATTTGGGACCAGTAAAGTGCTAGAGTCTAAAGCCGCTCATCTTATTGCCCAAAATAATTTTAATAATCTCAATACATCGTTTAATACAGCATTATTTTTTCAAATAGTTGTCTCCATCATTATTTTCCCTCTATTTTTCTCATTAATCTATTGGGGTGTTGAAAAACCCAATGTTAATCACTTGGAGATTGTAATTATCTTATTCTCTTTAACAGCTAGCTTAACGGTTTTTAGGAATCTATTCTCCTCGGTAATTGTTGCAAGTAAAAAAATTCATTTGGATAATAGGATACAAATATTTACGAATGTACTCAATTATATATTAATTCTTCTATTAGCACCCTATATTGGAGTTGTAGGTTTAGCATGTATAACTCTTCTTACTTTAATTTTGATGCTAATTAGATCTAATTTTAGAGTTAAACGCCTATTTCCACAAATACAGATATCTTTTGGATCATTTGATTGGAATGAATTAAAGAAAATTTTTTCTTTGGGGTTTTATTTCTCTTTAGGTAGCATTGCGACAGTATTACTGGTAAAAATCGATAGTTTTGTGATTGGTCGAGAATTTGGATTGGCGACGGTTGCTTCTTTCTATATTACCATTAAACTCTATAGTTTGTTGCAAAAGGTCTTTCAGATGTTGCTAAATAATTTCAGGCCTCATATAGCTCAAATGTATGGAAAAAAAGAATTCCTAAAAATAAAAGAACTGTATTTTATATTATTTTATGGAGCCTATAGCTTTGGAATATTAGGATTGGCCATCGTTCAGATTATTAATCAATTTTTTATAAAACTGTGGGTTGGAAAGACTTTCTATATTGGAGATGAATTTAATACATTTTATGGAATTTGGATTTTACTTGATTTATTAACATTGCCTTCAAGAATTGTACTCAATTCTTCTTTAGTAAGTATTAAGAAATTGAGTTACGCTAGAGCCGCGGAAGCATGTATTCGGATTGGAATTATTTTTCTTCTCTTATCTTCTACCGGTATTAGTATACTACCAATAAGTTCAATCTTAGCTTGTTTCATTTTTGGAATAAGCTTCCAAGTTTATCTTATGAAAGATTACTTCAAAATTAAAGATGCTAAGTTTGTAATTTCTAATATATTACCTGTAGTGCTAATTCTAATAGTATCGTTCCTGCTTTATTTTATCAATCAAGTTCTTTATTTTAAGTATTTATTTCTATTTGCAGGTGTAATATTTATTGTTCTGTATTTATCTCGATATTTAAAAAGAATTAAATCATTAATATAAGTATTTAGTATGATTAAGTTTATGTTAAAATTACGTGAAAGGATTAAGATTAAGAATCAAGTAAACTTTCTTTTAAATTCGTGCGTCGTTGGAGAAGGTTTCTGTCATTCGAAGTATTATAAAAATAGTAGAAAGCAATTATTAAACGTAAAAATAAATAATCATACAGGGGATAAATCAAAAATTCAATTTGGAGATTTTTGTAATGTTTCCTGTCAGATAACGTTAAACAAAAAAGGATCTATTAAAATTGGTAATTATGTATTTATAAATTATGCGAAATTTAGAATCGATTATGACTTAGTAATTGGTAATAATTGTATGATTGGTCCTAATGTAATATTCTGGGATACCGATAATCATCCTATTTCTGCGAGCAAGAGGCATCAACAAACATTGGATTTTGCGATGAATTTTCCTCTAACAAGAAGTTACGAAGCAAACGGCGATTCCATTACTATAGGCTCCGATGTTTGGATCGGAATGGACGCTCTTATATTAGGGGGTGTTAAAATTGGGGATGGGGCAATAATTGCGGCTCGTAGTGTTGTAACTAGAGATGTAGAACCATATACAATAGTTGCAGGATCCCCTGCTAAACAAGTTGGAACTGTACCATATGAATAAGAGAAAAATTGCCATTTTACTAGAATTTGGATTTCATGAGGTCAAAAAATATATCTATTCTGGATTTGCAGATACATTGTCCAAAGAATTTGATATAATATGGGTTGCTTTGGATAAAGGTAGTATAGAGTTTCACAATTGTTTTGCTAAAACGGGTTTTCCAATAGTATATGTACAAGAGAATGACGTTATTGCTCGTCCTTTGAGAATTGAAAAATTTAATAGATCTGTTCGGAATAATTGGATTATAAACAATAATGTTGGTGGATTTCATAATCATATTAGAATAAAAAAGAAGTCAATTAAAACTCGCTTAGTTGGAAATACTTTTTTTAAAGATATTTTGGGATATCTTACATTAAGGTACTCGGCTCAAAGATATCAAAATGAAGTTTTGAGAAATATTTTTTCTCTTCATGACGTATCTGGACTTTTAATTACAGGTACTTCCTCTTATTTTGTGAAAAGTGCCGTAATGACAGCTCAAACGGAAAAAATACCAGTTAATTACCTAGTAAATAGTTGGAAAGATCTTTATATTAATAACTTTATTCCATTTAAAAACCTTTCAAATATATTTGTATGGTCTGAAAGGATGAAATCAGATTATCTGAAACACATGCCATATTTAAATGAGAGCAATTTTGTAATTAGTGGAAATCCAACTTTTGATAGTCTGCTCCGTTCAGATGCGAAAGATGATAGAAGTTTCTATAGCGAAAAATATAAAATCCCACTCTACTCAAAATGGCTGCTGTATACAATGATGCCTGTAGGGCTGGCAAAGGACGAGTTGGAAACCATAATTTATACAGCAAATAATGTTTTAAAATATTTTTCTAAAGACGAGTATACAATTATAGTCCGAAAAAATCCTACCCATGCGGCCGATGATTTTAAAGATACGAAGCTTCCCGATAATTTGATTCTCGCAGATCATTATTGCTCTTTTGATAAAAAAAATGATATGATAATACAGAGCTCTGAGGGCGAGCAAGAATGGCTGGACCTAGTACATCACTCGATAGCCAATCTGAGCGTTCCATCGACCGTAACATTAGAATTTCTAATATTAGGTAAGAATGTTTTTAATATTTCCTACAACTCTAGAGGTGAAGTTGATGAAAGACTTTCTCAATTTTTTAATGCTGGTTTTTATCGTCCGCTATTTGAAAGAAACGATGTTATTAATGTAGAAAGCCCTGAGGAATTAGTTGAAAACTTGAAAAAATTAGGTGTAGGAAATAAATCAAGAAAACTCAGCCACGTAACGGCTGGTGAAGTTATTGTTCGACAGTTAGCCAAGATTTGATCTATGAAAATATTATTTATATGTAATGAATATCCTCCATTTCCTTTTGGAGGATTAGGCGTTTTTGTGAGAGCAATTGGACCAGCTTTGGGGAAAATATCAGGAGTTAAGGTATATGTTCTTTGTATGCGTACCGATATTGAAAAGAGAAAGGATGTGTATGATGGAGATCTTGAAATTATACAATATCCTTTAAAGCGATCAAAAATTAATAGAATAAATATGTTCTATAAAGCTTTTCAGCAAAATCGCATTATAAAAAAGATAGCTCACGAAAAGGCGATAGATATTGTTGAGATATCAAGTTCAGAAGATTTTTATTTTTTTAAGTTTAATTATGGCGCAAAATTAGTTGTTAGGACACATGGGAGCCTGATGTATGCGATTCATAATGAAAGCCGCAAATATATTGGAAGATTGCAGAAAATGTTTAAGCTACGGCATGAAACTCAAATATATAGAAATGCTGATGTAATTGTAACTATAAGTAAAAAATTCAATGATTGGTTTAGTGGTAAATATGGCGAAAAAGTTACGTTTATACCTAATTTTCTTCAATCAAATTTTGTAGAAATTGGCCATGAAAAGGAAATTAGAGAACAACCTTATATTTTTCATCATGGAACACTCAAAGAAGATAAAGGAACTTTTGATTTAGTAAAAGCGTTTGTGAAATCTACCTTACATAACTCACACTATCTTATTTTGGCTGGAAAGATCTCTGATAAAGATGTTGAACGGTTGGAAAGTATCAGAACAGAAAAAGTAATTACCGTTGGTGTTTTAGATAATTGTCAGTTAAAGGCTTACTTAAGGGGAGCTGATTTTTCTATCTACCCTTCCCGAAGAGACGCATTTAATTTATGTGTGATTGAATCGATGAGCCAAGAATGTCTTACGTTGACTTCTGATATTATTGATGAAGACATTATAAAGGATGGTTTTACCGGTATAAGAAAGTCTCTTCAAAATGATTTGGATATTCTGAGTTCACTAGAGGACGTTGCCAAGCTCAATGATTCAGAGAAGAAATCATTGAAGTTAAATGGTAGAATTACCATCTTAGAAAGATTTTCACCGGAAGTTATTATCAACAAAAATTATATACTTTATAAAGATCTTATCGACAGTTAGTTCTGTAAGCTTTCGGTTATGGGAAAGAAATTATTTAAATTTAATCCATCATTTGAAAAATCGCGCGTATGAATTTCGATATAATAATAACCAGCTATAATCGTCCCAAAAAAGTTGAATGGTTGGTGGATGCATTGCAATCCGAAATTGTTAATAAAATTATCATTGTTGATTCTGGCAACAATGATTTTAATTTGGCTTCGGATGGTAGCAAGATTATTATTTGTCGATCTTCCCATAAAAATCAACCCTATCAAAGATTTCTAGGTGTCCATAATGCAGAATTGGATTGGATATTATTCTTGGACGACGATATGGAACCAATTGAAGGTTGGGATATTGAGATTCGGAATATCATTGAAAAGTATTGTTATTCTACAGGAATGATCGGATTGAAATTTGAAGATCTACATCGTAACTCTTTTTTGAAAAATAATTTACAATCAATTTCTTCCAACAAATCATCTTCAAGTTTAAATAAATTATTCAGGAAGATTTCAGGTTATCCCATTCTTCCAATGGGTACTTATTATAAGAATGGAGTAAAGGGCGCTCTTCCGAATAAAGAATCTCAAACGGATCATGTAAGCGGAGGAGCTTTTCTTGCGAGTAGGAAGTTTTTATATAAAAATGTCAACCTGGAGTTATTTTCACTCTATGAAAATAGGATGGGTAAAGGTGAGGATGGTATATTGAGCTATAGCATTAGTAAAATTGCTCCAATAATTATGTTTCCCACGCAATTATTTTGGCATAATGATCAGGGTAATTCTGTCTATACGCAGAATTTTTATCAATTTAATTTAGTTGTAGCATTTTCTAGGTTATTCCTAAATCGCGAATATTATCGCTTGAATAATATGTCTATGTTTCGATCAAGATTATCATTTGTAAACTATTCCTTTTGGCGTATTCTAGGTCTTTCAATTAATTTTCTAATTAGGCCATCTAAGAGTCGCCTAAGTTCTTTAAAAGGGTATCTTATGGGAGTCATAAAAGCTATTTTCTATAAATACCAAAAAAATATGAGTGATATAAATCAATATTGGATGGAGCAAGCTATAAAAGATAGTGAGTTTCATGGAGAAGGGAAGGAAAAATATGTTAAATAACACAACGCCATTTTCAAATAAAGTTCAAAAAAAGATCAACTTATTTGCTTTTTTTATCGCGTTTCCATTTTTGTCAATATTAGGTAACTCTGTTACATTTTATATTTTTTTATCAATTGTTATAAGTATTGGGCCTTTTTGGAATAAATATTTTAACGGAAAATATTTATTTTTCGGTTTCTTATTACTGGGAATATTATCAACGCTTTTTTCTCCTGTAATAGGTGAACAACAGGATTTAGGATTTATATTAATACTTATTCAATATGTTTATTGGATAGTAATGGCATCTTTCTTCATTATTTTTAGAAGAAAAATTGACTTCATCCAAATGAGTAAATGGATATTTATCGGGACTATGGCGTTTATACTTTTTTATTTTTTATTTCCATTGAAGATAAATAATCCTGTAATTTCTATAATATTTCGGCCGGGAAGAAACACTTTTGTTTTTAATTTACTTTGTTGCATCCCCTTATCCTTTGTATATATTGCCCAAAGGTGGAAAAATTGGAAACAATACTTCTTTTTGTTTTTCTTCGTTTTGGCGATGTTGTTAACTAATGGTCGATCGGGAGCAATTATTATTTTGATTCAGGTAGTACTAATTTTGAGTGTCCTTAAACCAACATTCCGACGTGTGGGTAAAGTTTTGGCAATCCTATTTTTTATGCTTTTCAGTGTATTACAAAATACCAATTCTCAGATTTATTTAGACACATTAGCTACAGAATTAGAACCTGTAAATCCCCGTGTTGCCGCTTTATTGCGTAGTGAAGGTGATGGTGATCTAGAACAGGATAAATCTTGGCTAATTCGTAAATTAATGATTGATAAAGGTTTCGAAATTATAGAAAAATATCCTTTTATAGGAATAGGACCAAATAATTTTACAAATTATAGGGCAGAGTTAAGTTCATTTTCGAGTTATAGTAGATTAAAAGGATCTTCTTATCAAAGATTCAGTTTATCAACGTCTGCACATAATTCTTATCTACAAGTAGCAGTGGAGTTTGGGATCATTGGATTTGTCATTTTCCTCTGTATCTATCTTCCTCCACTATTTTTATTTTTTAAATTATTCATTAAGGAGCAACTTTCATTATATCATTTAGCTTTGGTAAGTCTTATAGGTATGGCAATACATTTTTATGCAATTTCGGCATTTATAGGTGCTTTGCCTTGGTTTGTACTAGGAATTTGCTGGTCTTATTTACAAAAGGAAAAAAAATGAAGCTAGGTTTTTATTACCACATTCCATGTTATGATAATGGTGGATGTCTATTTCTACCCGGATACCTTGGTGTTTTTTTGGACGAACTCGCAAAAAATGTCGAACAGTTAATTTTGATAATGCATGAGGCAACGGACAAAGAAATTCGAGATGCTGACTATCAATTAATGGCTACCAATGTCAGGTTCATCAATTTAGGCCCTAAAACTGCGGCCTGGCATCGCACCTTTTTTCCGAAGTCAATATTAAAAAAACATTTGAAAGATATTGGCAATTGTGACGCTATACTCGTAAGATGCCCTTCTCCATTGGCAGTTTCGTTTTTCAAATTGGTGAAAACAACTAAAATATTCTTTTTAGTTGTTGGTGATTATGATGAGGCTGCTAATCAGTTAACGACAATAAATTTAAAATCTTTAGTATTAAATAGATATCTTAAGTATGTCGACAGCAAATTGTTAAGAGTTATTAAAGACGTGGATACTTTTGTGAATTCTACTCTACTGTTTTCCAAATACAGTGACAAAGCGAAATCTTTACAATTGATTAAAACTACAACATTACGCGAAGATGATTTCTTCCAAAAAGATCCAGGCCCACTAACAAAAACAATTCAGTTGCTTTACACCGGCCGTATTGAATTTACTAAAGGTTTAACCGAACTGGTTGAGGCTGTAAAACTTCTTGCTGATCTTAAGTTGGATGTTCATTTAAATATTGTAGGCTGGGAAGCAAATGAGACTAAGACTTATGAGAAACAACTTTTGCAACTTGCTAAATTTCGAGGAATTGAGGATAAATTAACTTTTCATGGAAAAAAGAAGGTTGGTCAGGAGTTAAATGCGATGTATAGAAAATCTGATATTTACGTAATTCCTTCTTATCATGAGGGGTTTCCTAGGACAATTTGGGAAGCTATGGCTAATTCTTTACCAGTAATTGCAACTAAAGTGGGGGCTATTCCCGAATATTTGGAGGACAAGTCCTCAGCTATATTGATTGAACCTAAAAATGTCAATAGTATATTTGAGGCAATTAATCTGCTTATTAACTCCTCTGAACTAAGGAGTCGACTTATTAAAACTGGTTATCAATTAGCGAAAGAATGTTCTCTCCCAAAACAAACCAAAATGATTGTGTCAAAAATTGAAAGTTTCTATGAATAATTACTTTAGATCGATAAGGTACGATATACCTTTGCACTTTGTTCTATTATTATGTAACTGGCTGCCTGATAATGTGATTTTTCTACGTTTGAGAGGTTTTCTTGCTGCTCCTTTCTTTGGAAGTTGTGGGAAAGATTTGAGACTGGGACGTAATCTTACATTTTATAATAGTAGTAATATGCATATTGGTAAAAACGTATACATTGCTGAGGGGAATTGGTTTTCATGTAAAGAAAAAATACAGATAGGTGATGAAGTTATCTTTGGCCCTAAATCAGTAATAACAAGTTCAAATCATACTTATATGGACAATTCTTATAGATATGGAAAATCTATCGCTAGACCTATTAGCATCCAAAAGGGCTGCTGGGTCGCTGCAAATTGTACTATCACAGCAGGTACTGAAATAGGCACAGGAACATTAATTGCGGCGAATTCGGTTACAAAAGGACAGATTCCCTCGTTGTCTATTTATGGTGGTGTACCTGGAAAAATTATTAAAAGTATTCATTCATGAATAAAATATTATTTATAGGAAGTTTTTTGTCTAAAACACAGGGAACTCATGGTATCTCCGAAAAATTATCCAAAACTTTAATTTCGAATGGATTGTGTGTCCGACTAAGTTCGAAGAAGAAAAATAAATTTTTGAGATTTTTTGAAATCGTTGTTGTGACATTATTTAGTCGTTATAAAAAAATTCACATCGATGTATTTAGTGGGCCCGCGTTTAAAATTGCTGAAATTGCATCGTTTCTTGCGCAATACAGATCTAAACATATTATCTTAACATTAAGGGGAGGGAAACTCCCCGAGTTTTCTAGAGATAATAGAGAGCGAATAATCAAAGTATTCGAAAGAGCTAGTTTAATCACTACCCCTAGTTTGTATTTAGCTAACTTTTTTGAAGATTTAGGGCTCAATATTGCTTATCTTCCTAATAGTATAAAGACTGATAAATTCCCATTCCGGGAAGATCAGGTTCTTAATAATAAAATTTTATGGGTTAGAGCATTTGATTCTATATATTGTCCTCAGGTTGCTATAGAGGCTCTTAAAATGATCAAAAAGGAATTTCCAAATGCTACTCTAACGATGGTTGGTCCTGACAAGGGAAAGTTAGCTTCTATTATAGATTTGATTAACAAATATCATTTAACAGATTCTGTTGATATATTAGGCCCTATAGCCAATTATGACCTTAAAAAATATTATAATAGTCATCAAGTATTTTTTAATACAACTGCTTATGAAAGTTTTGGAAATTGTATTCTTGAAGCTGCGTCTTGTGGAACATCAATAATTACAAATACCGTTGGAGAGATACCTTATCTTTGGAAGCATGAGGTTAATGCACTTTTAGTTAAAAATAATGATCCCGAGTTATTTGCTAATTATACAATACGCCTTTTTCGTAATCCAAACGTTTCTGAACAGTTAAGATCTGCGGCTAGAAAAAGGTCAAAGGAATTTGAAGAAAAATTGATTATCTCAAAATGGCTTGATATCTTCAATGATTGAAATAACTATATTTTATTTTCAATTGGTACGTTACTCAGAAGTGAATCAGACTTTCGTAAGGAGTTATAAATAAGAATAAACAGATGTATGTTAAATAAGTTAATATTTAAGGTTGGTTCGTGGTATAGAAACCCCAATTTGGAGATATCCTTTAAAGAGTTACTGAGGACAGATAAGGCCTCTGTAGCGGAAATTAAACAAATTCAGGAGAAAAAGTTCGCTGAACTCTTAGATTTTACCTTTGGATATTCTCCGTATTATAAAAGAAAGTTTAAGGAATTGGGAATTACAAGAGATGATATTCGCTCATTAGATGATTTAGGAAAACTACCTATCTTAGAAAAAGTCGAATTAAGGACACATGCCGACGAAATCAATAGTACTTTCAAATTTGACAAAGTTTTTCTCTCGGAAACATCTGGGACATCCGGACAACCACTTAAATTCATTAAAAATGAAGAATGGGATTCGATGAATAGAGCCGCGATATATAGAGGGTATAGTTGGTTTGGTGTAAAACCTTGGGAAAAAAATGGTTATTTTTGGGGGTATAACTTAGCAGAAAAAGATAAAAGAAAAATCAATCTTCTTGATCGTTTGCAAAATAGATTTCGTATATTTTCTTATAAAGAAGAGGAAATCGTCTCCTTTACAAAAAAATTACTAAATGCCGACTATTTGGAAGGTTACTCGTCAATGATATATGAAGTAGCTAAACGTATTAACAAGTTTCCGACACTTGAAAAACCCAAGAAATTAAAACTTATTAAGGGAACTTCAGAGAAAATCTATGATAATTATCAGGAAGAGACAATCAAAGCTTTTGGGTCTAAAATAGTCAGTGAATATGGCGCAGCAGAAGCTGGAATTATTGCCTTTGAATGTCCACATGGATCGATGCATATAAATAGTGAAAATGTTATAGTAGAAGTTATTGACGGCGAAATTATAGTGACTAATCTCATCTCTAAATCATTTCCTATTTTGAGATATCGATTAGGTGATAAAGTGACTTTGGCAGATCCTAATTTTAAATGTGCGTGCGGACGAAAGCACCCAGTAATATTGGATGTTCTGGGTAGAGTAGGGAAAAATATTATTGGAAAAGAGAATAGCTACCCGAGTCTAACCTTATATTATGTTTTTAAAAATCTTGCATTAAATAAAAATGTAACACTTAATTATCAAGCAGTGCAGCATGAAAAGGGAAAGTCAATACTCAAAATAGAACAAAATAGTCCCGAATATTTCGAGGATATAAACGTTGAACTGAAAAAGTATTTTGCCGATGATGTTGAGTTTGAAATGAAATTCGGCCAAAAATTGCATGAAATGGATGGCAAATTAAAGGATTTTATTACAACAATTGATTAATAAATACCTATGAATATTTTAATTTTCTATCAATATTTTGGTACTCCAAAGGGGAAATGGAGTACACGCATTTATGAACTGACTCGAAGGTGGGTCCAAGATGGACATAAAGTTACGGTTGTCACCTCTCCTTATGAAAAGTCGGATATTCGAGCGACCAAATTTGTTGAAAGGCAAAAAATTGATGGAATCAATTTGATTGTCATCAATTCTGCAGATTCAAATAGGGATGCGACTTTAAAGCGGATATATAAAGCGGCAATCTTTTCTACTATATCATGTTATTTCGCATTATCGGAAAAATGTGACATTGTTATAGCGAGCTCTGGCCCCATAACTGTAGGTTTGCCCGCTTTATTGTCAAAGTGGTTTAGAAGAAAGCCTATGGTTTTTGAGGTAAGGGATCTTTGGCCAGCGGGAGCAATTGAGCTGGGAAAGTTGAAAAATGGACTTATGAAAGGCATTGCGCTTTGGTTTGAGAAGATATGTTATAAAAACTCATCATTAGTAGTTCCTTGTAGCAAGGGAATGGAAGAAGGAGTTCTTCAGAAAAGTCCATCTACTAAAACTCTTGTAATTCCTAATGCTTCAGATGTAGAGCTCTTTAGTAAAATTGAAAGCCTGCCTACAAACTTTGAACAATTTGAAGGAAAAAAACTCTTCATGTACGCAGGATCACTTGGAATAATGGATGAGGTCGAACAGGTTATTCATGGAATGAAGTTGGTATCAAATCCAGATATCTTACTTTTAATTATTGGTGATGGAGCAGAAAAAAAGCATTTGCAAAGCTTAGTAAGCGACGAACAGTTGAGCAATGTGCAATTTTTGGGAATTATGCCTAAGTTAGAAGTTATAAAATGGTTTGGTGTAGTCGAAGCGACCTTTGTTACCTTTAGGGACTTGACTGTTTTACATACTTCTTCACCTAATAAAATGTTTGATTCATTCGCGGCCGGTGTTCCAATCATTCAATCTACCAAAGGTTGGATCAGGGAACTTGTTAATGAAACCGAATGTGGAATTAATGTTCAGCCTAATGATCCGAAAGAATTCGCGAATGCAGTCAATAAAATAGCTGATGATAAAACCTTTCGGGATAAATTGGCTTATAATGCAAAAAGACTATCATTGACAGAGTTTAATAGAGATCTTTTAGCTGAAAAATATTTGAAAGCCTTGGAAAACCTCTAGCTATGAAAGTTCTATTATTGGGGGCAAGAGGTTTTATAGGAAAAAACCTCTCTATTTATTTGAGTAAAGACTATTTGATAAAACAAATTTCATTACGTGACGCAGATTGGGAAAAGGAAGCTTTATTTGGTGATGTGTTTATTAATCTCGTGGGCAAAGCACATGATCATGAGAAAAAAGCTACAGAAGCTGATTTTTATCATGCCAATCTAGAGCTGGCAATGAAGTCTTTTCAGGTATTTAAGGATTCTTCTGCACGATTGTTTATCCATGTTAGTTCTTTGGCTGCATTAGAGGAGTTTGAATCGAAGGAACCACTGACAGAAGATGCCAAATGTAATCCGAGTTCTTGGTATGGAAAGTCCAAACGTGCAGCGGAGGAATGGTTGTTGGCTCAGGAAATTCCAAAAGATAAACGGTTGATTATTTTGCGTCCCCCAATGGTACATGGTCCTGGTGATAAGGGGAACCTGACGTTATTGTTTAAATTCGTTGAAAAGGGACTTCCTTATCCTTTGATAAAATTTAATAATGCCAGGTCATTTATAGGTATAGAAAATTTTTGTTTCTTTATTGACCAGATTATTCAAAAATTTGACAGCATCCCAAATGGAATTTTTCATATCTCTGATGACGAACCACTTTCTACCTCTGATTTAATCAAATTTATAAAGGAGGTCACAAATAAGAAAGGATTCGATCTAGGAATTCCCAAAGGTTTAGTCATATTTATGGCAAAAATTGGAGATTTTATTCCCTTTCCCTTGAATTCGAAAAGATTAAAAAAAATGACGGGTACGTTACTGGTGGCTAATAATAAAATTAAGGAACAACTTAAGATAGAAAGGCTTCCTATTACGGCAAAAGAGGGAATGATAAAAACAATAGAATCATTTAGAAGAAATAAAAACTAATTTAATTACATTATAATTAAGGCACGTAATTTGCTAATGACAAGCAAATTTTTTTAAGTAATCTACAGCGAATAATCTAATCTAAAAAAAAAAATATATTTTTGTTTACATCAATACATGGTATTGATTTTATTTCCAATTTAAAAAGGATATGCATTTATTTTTGAAGTCTAATTTTGCGGTCTTAGGAGCATTAATTGTTCTTATGATGTTAAATTCTTGCGGTTCGCGTAAGGAAATGGTTTATTTACAGCCCGATTCGTCGAATGTGAATACAATATATGAACAATTTGTGCCAAAGATTCAACCCAATGATATCTTGACAATCGTGGTTTCAGCACCAGACCCTAAAGTTGTTGCTCCTTTTACATCTATTAGTGTTAATGCTGCGGGTTCACCTGGGCAAAACGTTGATTTAGCCTTGCGCCCTACCTATACTGTGGATAGTGAAGGGTACGTTATTTTGCCTATGTTGGGGAAGATCAAGTTAGCTGGAATGACGCGTTTAGAAGCTATCGCCTATATTCGAAAAGAATTGGAAGCCTACATTAATAATCCTTCCGTAAATATCAATTTTAATAATTTTAGGGTTTCTGTGTTAGGAGAGGTTGCTAAACCAGGGTCGTTTATTATTCCGACTGAACGTTTGTCCGTTTTGGAAGCTTTGGGAATGGCTGGAGATATGACGATAAGAGGTGTTCGGTCAAATGTCTTATTGGTTAGGGAAATAAATGGTCAAAAAACCATACACAGGTTAGACCTTACCAAGCAAGAAACACTTAACTCGCCTTATTATTATATGGCTCAAAATGATGTGTTATATGTAGAGCCTAATAAAACACAAATTAATAATTCCAAGCTAGGCTCAAATGCAAGCATTGCGATATCAATTGCAGGTTTGTTAATTACAATTATTTCATTAGTAACACGTTAAGCGATCATGGATCAGAATTATACACCTCAATCAGATAGTCAAGAAGAGGACTTTAATATCAGACAAGTATTTGAACAGTATGCTTATTATTGGAAGTGGTTTGTACTTTCTATCATCATTGCGCTTTCCTTTGCTTTTTTTTATTTAAGATACGCCCAAAGGACGTATTCTACGACAGCCAAGATTTTATTAAAAGATGAGCGGTCTGGTACAGGGGAGCTTTCAGGTATTGCTGAGCTTTCAGGAGCTTTAGGTATGACAGGATCTCGAGGATCTGTTTTTGTTTCAGATCAAATGGATATCTTGAGATCGCGTAGACTGATGCGAAAAGTTATCGAAAAAAATAACTTAAATGTTAGTTACTTCTTAAAAGGGAGTTTTAAAAGTTCTGAAATTCTTGCTCAGGATGCTCCTTTTTACATCCAAACTATAGGTGCACAGGATAGCACTTTTACTTCATTTGTTGTGAATGTACATGAAGGAAACAAGGTCGAGGTATCTAATGAAAAGTCTGGATTACATAAAGAGGTTGCTTTCGGAGCACAATTTAATATCGGCAAAAAGGTATTTGTCATTCGTAAAAATGAAGCTTTCAAAGGAAAAACAAAAGATAGCTTTCTGATTAGAGTTTCGCCTAAAGATTTGGTGATCAATTCTCTATTGTCGACCTTGGTCGTAGCACCTAATAAAGAGGCGCAGTCCTATGTCGTGAATTTAAGTATGGTTTCTCCCTTGCAAGAAAAAGCTATTTTAATTATCAATAGTTTAATTGAAACATACAATGAAGATGCGACGAATGATAAAATGCGCAACACACGTGCAACATCGGATTTTATCAATCGTCGTTTGTTGTTAATCTCGAAAGATTTATCAGGCACGGATAAAGATATGGCTGATTTCAAGTCGTCAAATTCACTCGTGGATATGTCTGCTGAGGCGGGGGTATTTTTAAACACTGCATCAGAGAGTGATAAGGATGTTTTGAAATATCATACACAATTACAATTGGTGGATTATATGCGCGATTTCCTCAAAAAGCAAGATGGAAAAGGCTTGGTCCCATCTAATATTGGTTTAGAGGACTTAACAATAGGAAATTCGATTGCGGCACATAACAAATTAGTCCTTGAACGAGATGATTTATTGAAATCAGCTTCTGAGCTCAATCCGGCAGTCATTGCTCTCAATCAGAATATAGCAGAGAGCATACAAAATATTCGTCAGGCGTTGGACAATTATAGTCGGGTTACACAATTGGCCTTGAGATCTATTGAACGTAAATCAAATGAGATAAAAGGTCGGATTCAAAATATTCCGGGGCAGGAGCAGAGTTTTAAGCAGATATCCCGTCAGCAACAGATTGTCGAGTCTTTATATCTCTTATTGTTACAAAAGAGAGAGGAGTCTGAAGTAAAAGCTGCCGCAACACCAGATAATCTTAAAGTAATTGATGCAGCATACGGGCCCAATACTCCAGTTTCTCCGGTACGTAATATCATTTATATTTCGGCCTTGCTAATCGGCCTTGTTTTGCCAATAGTTATTTTATATATCAAATTTTTGCTCGATAATAAAGTACATTCCAGAAAAGATATTGAGGAAATTGTAAAAGCCCCAATTCTTGGAGAGATCCCATCTGCAGAGGATACTGTTATTCACTTGAATGACCGATCTTCGTTAGCGGAAGCTTTTAGGATTTTACGGACAAATATGGCATTCATGTTTGGTCCTAGAAAGGATGAGAAGGAAAAGGTGATTTTTGTAACTTCAACAATTTCTGGTGAAGGTAAATCTTTCGTGGCAACAAATTTAGCGCAAATTCTTTCAATGTCGAGTCAAAGGGTGTTGCTCATTGGAGCTGATATCCGCAGTCCGAAAGTACTTGATTATCTTGGGCTCTCTCATTTGCAGCATACAAATATTGGTATAACGCAGTTTTTAATTAACCCTGAAATGGATGTTGATGGAATTATTATTAAGAAGCCAGGAAATTATGACTTTGACATTGTTTACTCCGGTTATATTGCTCCCAACCCAGCTGAGTTGTTATTAAATGGACATTTTGATGATGTAATTAAGTATGCCCGAGAACATTATGATTATGTGCTTGTTGATACTGCTCCAGTGAGTTTGGTGACAGATACGCTTTTGATTGCTCATAATGCGGATCTTACGCTATATGTAACTAGGGTTGATTATTTAGATAAGCGTTTACTTCAAGTACCTCGGGAACTTTATGTTGATGGGAAACTTAAGAATATGGCAGCTGTAATTAATGACGTTGATTTTGCCAGGGGCTATGGCTATGGTTATGGTTATGGCTATGGCTATGGTGACACCGGGAAGAAAAAAAGCATCCTACAGAAACTTATGCAAGGTATAACATCCAGGTTTAAACGTTAATAACTGTCAAATACAAAAATAGGCACATGTAAATGCGCCTATTTTTGTATGCATGCATTTTTTGTTGAATTTTTGATTTTTTATGATGACTTATATTTTAGTTTTAGTGATTTTGTTCTTGTTAGAAATATTGTATTTTAGAATAGCTGATCATTTTAATATTATTGATAAACCTAATGAACGATCATCTCACACGAATATAACACTCAGAGGAGGAGGAATTATCTTTTATCTTGGGGTATTGATCTACTTTGTTTTATCGGGGTTTCAATATCCATGGTTCTTCATTGGTTTAACATTAATGACCGTAGTGTCTTTTATGGATGACATATATACATTGTCAAATAGAATTCGTCTTTGTATACACTTTGTCTCTGTAGTTTTGATGGCTGTTCAATTAGAGCTATTTTCCATGCCATGGTATTTTTTATTAATAATGTTTATCGTAGTTGTAGGAGTAATCAATGCCTATAATTTTATGGATGGGATAAATGGTATCACTGTTTGTTACAGTTTGGCTGTGAGTACACTACTGATCATGGTCAATAGAGATTTAAACTTTGTAGATAACGATTTACTTATTTTTACGGTATTGAGTTTGTTAGTTTTTGCATTTTTTAATTTTCGTACTAGAGCAAAATGCTTTGCTGGCGACGTTGGATCTGTCGCAATTGCTTTTATTTTGCTTTTTGTAATAGGATTGTTGATATTTAAAACACAGAATTTTATTTACATCTTATTCTTGGTTGTATATGGAATTGATACAGTATGGACAATACTTAGAAGATTGTATCTGAAAGAGAATATTTTTGATGCTCATAGATCGCATCTTTATCAGTTTTTAGGTAATGAGGCGGGGTATGATAAATTGATAATCTCATTTTCATACGGTCTTATCCAATTGTTTATTGGAATATTGGTAATTTACCTAACAAATTTCAACATTGCGGTGCAATGGATATTTGCGATTGCAATAATTGTGATTTTAAGTATAGCATATCTACTTTTAAAAAGATATATTATTAATAAATATTTAAGTTTGAAATGATGGATTTTGATAGAATTAAAGGTGGAGTAGCAAAGGATCACCGAGGCGAAATTCGCTTTTTCAATACATTCGACATGACTGAGGTGAAAAGATTTTATATCATAAAAAACGCTGATGTAGATTTGATCCGAGGATGGCGTGGACATCGTATAGAACAACGCTGGTTCTATATCCTAAAAGGAAGCTTTGTTTTTCACTTGATTAAAATCAATGAGTGGGAAGAGCCAGATAAACATTTGCCAATTCAACAGCAAATTCTTGCCAATGATGAAATACAAATTTTATATGTTCCTGCGGGATATGCTACAGCTTTTCAAGCTACGGATCCCGATAGTGAGCTTATGGTGTTTGCAGATTATCCACTTTCCCATGCCTCTTTCGATGATTATACCTGGTCTCTGGATTATTTTGTAAATCTAGAGATTAAATTATATACGATCGAGAATGACAGACAAACAAGCAAATAAAAAATAGGATTTTTTTAAAATTCCAATGTTTTATTTTATAATGGAACAATTATTGAAGAGTTAATTCGAATTAAATAATCTACCGATGAGGGCTAAACTAATTTTAATATTATTAATCACTATTCTTGGAGTACATACAGGTTTTGCTCAGTTTTCAAGACCTTTAAGTGTGGGTGCTGGTGCTGGTGCTACTTTTAATTTTACTGACTTATCCAAAACTAAAGCGCATCCAGCGGCCTATATTGAGGCAGATTACCTTTTTACACCTTTTATATCTGTAGGAATACGAGCAGAGAAAGGAAAACTTAGCGGAAATGAGTACGATAGTGAGTTTAGTAACAATTACTATGCTGGAAATGTAAATGGTAAAGTCCGCCTTGGACAGTTGCTGAACGATCCCAATAATTATAGTTACAAAACCTTAACTTCGGACATATTTTCAACCATTTTCTCAAATATATATTTAGGTGCAGGTGCTGGAATTATTAAAAATCGAATTTCTAGAGATATATCTAGCTACTATGCAAATGCAATCCATAATAAAGGCGGTGGAGTTGCGAAAGATAGGTATGGTTATCATTTTGTAGTACCATTAAATGTAGGCCTGGATGTTCCTTTCGGTAGAACATTATATGGGCCTAAATGGGCGATTAATCTAAATTATCAACATACTTTAACTACAAATGATAATTTGGATGGAATAATAAATGGCAAAAATGATCAATATGGGGTTTTATCCTTAGGTATAAAATATGCTCTTTTTAATAAATAATAGCGTGGAAAATATTCTTATATAAGACAAAAAATAATGAAAATCCAAAATAATCACTCCAAACTTGCTAGGTATACTATTTTATGTATTGCAATTTTAGTCGGTTTCTGTGCATGTAAATCTAGTTCCTCGATCTATAAGGCCCCTAATGTTAATGCTTTCCGAGGTGGCAAATTACCAGCTCCTCCGGGGATGGTTTACATTCCCTCTGGTACTATACTATTTAAAGGATCTCTAGATAGCGGAAATGTGGGTAAAAATGTAAGTGTCAGCGCATTCTTTATCGATGAAGCCGAAGTAACAAACAAACAGTATAGAGAATTTGTCAACTGGGTTGCCGATTCTGTTGCTGTAACCGATTATTTGAATGATGATCAGTATTTCTTGGAGATAACAGGAGAGCAAGTTGGTCAAAAACGAATCAATTGGGCAAAAGTCAAAAAAATATCGCCAATATGGAAAAGTAATGATCCAAGTGTTCAAGAACGCATTGCTCCTATGGTCGAAATGCAAGGAAATAGACGGGCGCTGAATCCAGAGGTGATTAAGTATAGGTTCTCTTACCTACAGTCTAAAGGTAATGTGAAAAAGAAATATGTAACGGATACAGTGACGGTTATGCCCGTAGAAGATATTTGGACAAAAGATTTTCCAAATGCACAACTTACCTCTTTAGATGCAAATTATTTTGAGCACCCTTCATTTGACTATTATCCTGTCGTAGGGGTCACTTGGAGACAAGCTCGTGCCTTTACAGACTGGCGTGCAAACGAAATGGCTGCAACTGTACTTAAAAATTCGTATCTAAATGGTTATCAATTGAGTTTGAGCCTTCCTACAGAGGCACAGTGGCAATACGCGGCTTCTGGTAAGATAGATCCTCAAGACACAATAGTGGGGGCTCGAATGACTATTGACGGTATAGAAGGGAAAAAGAAATTAGCCGTAAACTTTAAGCAAGGAGAAGGGACATATTCAAGGGACGGGGCGACTTTTACATTACCTGTTAAGTCTTATATGCCTAATGCTTTTGGTGTCTATAATATGGCAGGTAATGTCTCTGAGTGGACACTAGATGCGTACAGTCCTTCCGCTGTTGTTTTTGTTAATGACTTAAATCCGGCTCTACTCTACGATGCGGATCCAAAAGATGGTGATGCCTTGAAACGTAAAGTAGTGCGTGGAGGATCTTGGAAAGATAATGGAGAGCAGTTAAATAGTGAAACTCGTAACTACTCTGTAGATTATGAGCCACATTCTTATATTGGTTTCCGCTGTGTCATGTCGGCTTTTGAAATGCCAACTGTACAAAGTAAAACGCGTAAATACTAAAACGCTGTTGTATAACCCAAAAATCGATAACGATGAAAACAAAAATAGTATTGATTGCAGCGCTGACTTGTGGATTTGGGTCGTTGTCTGCTCAGAAAGTGACCAAAAAAGATACAGTATTGAATAATCAAAATGTTTTAAACAGTGTTGCTTCAACTCATATTGCGGCCGGTGAAGTTATTCAAGATACAATACCGTTGACTGATGGGTTCTATCAAACGAATAATATGGAAGACGCGGTTCCATTTGCTTACCCAGAAGTAAACAAAAAAAATATCCGTTTTTATAAACGCGTATGGCGAGATATCGATCTGAAAGATGAAAAAAATAATGTGTTGGCCATTCCGGGTAATTCATTGATCGAAGTAATTATGAAAGCAATCGAAAAGGGAAAGCTTTCGCTGTATAGCCCAGATGATGACTCCTTCAAAGGTCGGTTAAGTGCACAGGAAGGAATGGCGAGATTTGCAGATAGCGTGCTCGTGCCGATATTCGACGGCGAAGGAAATCAGGTTGATTCCAAAATGGCGCTGAATGAGTTTGATCCGGCTCGTGTTACCAAATTTAGAATTAAGGAAGATATATTTTTTGATAAGCAACGCAGTCGACTGGAAACGCGTATTATTGGAGTAGCGCCTCTGATGAACATCACTACTTCGGCAGAGCTAGCAGAATCAGTTGGTGCTACACCAGCATTCTGGTTGTATTTCCCTCAACTACGTTATAGTTTGATACAAGTGGATATTTCTGATCCTGATAAAAGTCTTTATGATATGACGATGGACGACTTCTTTGTTCAGAATAAATTTGCAAGTAATATCGTCCGCGAATCGTCACCTGGAATGTTACAGAACCTCAAAAATACAGAAAATGGAGGTCAGCAGCTTGATGGAAGGAAGGTCGAAGAAAAGCTAGACACCTATAAGAAGAAATTGTGGAGCAATCCTAAAGGTGTGAAGGCAGAGGAATTGGAAGGAAGTAAATCTGAAGAAAAGAGAGCGTTAGAGAAACTATAAAATTGAAGTGGTGTCTCTCCATCTTAATAGGAGAAACACCACTATTTTTTACCACTGGCCTATTTTTCTGCTTGATATTGCGATTTGCTTTATAAGTTCTTAAATGTTAAAAAAAGTATGTCTCCTTCGCTTTTTGGTGATATGCTTTTTTAGTCTCTATCTTTCCCTAGAAACTTTGAGTAAGTCTGAATGATTGGGAACGCAATTGCTTCTTGAGGCGCATATTTGACATAACGCCTAAAATTTTGCCATAAACGTCTCCCAGAATCTGGACGGTGGAAAAATTTTGATCTTTTACCTTTCTCAAATCTTTCATCATTGAACCCAAAATTTCCTGAATGCCATACTTCGTCAAGCATCCAATCTACTTCGGTATCCTTAGGATAAGGAAATGGAATGGCTGATTCTGGAAGACCAATATAATCAACTAATAACTTATGAAGTAAATGTATCCATTTCAGCAAACCAGTCTTCTTATAAATTTCTTGTAGCGCGTGAGTGTCGATTTGGGAGATCACCGTATAATACAAACGTGCAGAATCACAAAATTGACGCAAACTTATACCGTAAGTAATTAAATGTTTTAGGATGTGGATATTGACTTGTAACAGTTGAAGTTCATAGGCTAATAAGCGAATCGGAACGTCGTTAATCAATAGTGCTTCTTGCCTTTCCTTATATTCTTCTAAGAGTCTATTTAAGTAGCTTTTCTTTAATGGATTACGAAAATCAAATGTCCGCTTGTGATGCTCGATATGAATGCTGTCCCAGTTATAGTCTAAGCTAAAATCTGGGGTATCTTTAAAATTTATATGTTTTTCCTTCAGGAAATTCCTCGCTTTAGCATATCCATTCTTTTCAAAACACCAATCAATATCCCCACTAGTACGATGATTTGGAATTCGATAGTAAGAAGCTACTCCTTGCCCCTTTTGTAAAATTGGCTTTATACCATTTTGTGTAAAGGTTGAAAACCGCTCGACAATTACGGCATTCATCTTTGCATTATGGCGCTCAATCTGATCAACACGAACAGCCCATTTTAAACGCAAAGACTGCGGCGGTAATTGATTTTCGTCAAGAAATTCAAAGCTATCATAGATAATGCCTTCAACAGTATGGATAATGGAGTATTTTCGAATGTTATGCCAATTTTCTAAAGACAGTGGCGATTTAAGTAATAGCCGACCATCACCCCAAAGGCCAATACGCAGCAACTGAAAAAAAACATCCTTTAATTGATTGTCCATTTAGTTTTTGAAATACACATTGATCAAATATAATAATTTATATTATGCTTGACCATTTAGTTTCTTTAAAATAGTGAAACTAAAAAAATCAAAAGATGACTTTCTTCAAAGAATAGCAAAGCTTTTGGGATAGACATAGCTATTATTTTAGTATTTTTGCAACAACTTAAACTACCGAAGGGAAACTTAATAGATATTAAATGAGTAATTTATGGAGAGAGGGTTTGTCTATCAACAAACCACGTTGGGTGATCCTGTTATTGGACATGATTATTGTTGCAGTAGCATTTTTGATTAGCTACATACTCATTTTTAAGCATAGGGGCGGGGTAGAGCTTGGCGCAATGCGCATACAGTTAACATTAGTCGCTGTGATCTATCTGACCTGTTTTTTTATTTTTGGTACATTCAAAGGAGTTGTACACAAAACTGGCATTCGGGAACTGCAACGTATGGTATTTGCGATTGGGATGGCCTATTTTTCATCAGTAATTGTATGTAAGATATTAGAGTGGACACAACCTTCGTTCTTGCATGCAGCTTTTCCTTTTTCCGATACTCAATTACTTTTCCACGCATTAATAACCGGTTTTGGAATGACCTTTAGTCGTGTACTTTATCGGGCCCTATATCACGAACTAATGTGGGGCAATAAAGACAACCGAATTCCTATTATTCTTTTCGGTGCTGGAAATATGGGGAATACCACCTTTCATTTTATTCATACAACATCGCGTAATAAATACCGCATTGCAGCTATTATGGACGATAACCCGCACCGGATTGGCAACCGTATCCAGGGTTTTAGAATTCACGATATTAATAAACTAAATAGAGAATTTGTCGATAGGCATGGAAATGCAGCTGAGCTTATCGTGGCTGTCGATAATAGGGCCCCTGAACGATTAGGTAAGATTTTTAAATTAGCTGAACCGATCCCATTAATTGTTAAAATTATCCCAGATACAGCACGTTTAATGGCTGGCGAGGTGGCAACAAGACAAATACGCAGTTTACGCATAGAGGATCTGCTGGGACGCAAAGCGATCAATCTGGAAAATCCTACTATTGCCGCTGAAATGAAGGGGCAGATCGTATTGGTAACCGGGGGGGCAGGGTCTATTGGAAGTGAGCTGGTTCGTCAGCTCATCCATACGGATCTTAAACAGCTTATTGTAATAGATCAAGCGGAATCTGCTCTATATGATATTCAACAGGAATTAAGCGCTGCAACAAACTTTGTGCGTAGCGTATTTATGGTCGGCAATGTCCGGGACGCACTATTTATGGATGCCTTGTTTCAGGTTTATAGACCGACATATGTATTTCATGCGGCCGCTTATAAACATGTACCTTTGATGGAAGCAAACCCCTATGAATCTATTTTAACAAACGTGTGGGGTTCCTATAATGCGGCGCAGTTGGCTGATAAGTATGGTGTATCCAAATTTGTCATGGTTTCTACTGATAAGGCTGTCAATCCGACGAATGTCATGGGGGCCACTAAACGTGTCGCAGAGATTGCTATATCCACGGTGAATATAAATTCCAGAACCAATTTTATCGTCACGCGTTTTGGGAATGTATTGGGCTCAAATGGTTCTGTAATTCCATTATTTGAAAAACAAATGCTAAAAGGTGGGCCGCTGACAATCACTGATCCAAATATTACCCGATATTTTATGACCATACCGGAGGCTTGCCAACTTGTGCAAGAGGCTGCTGTTATGGGCAAAGGCGGTGAGATATTTGTATTTGATATGGGCGAACCCGTTAAGATTATGGATCTTGCAAAGCAAATGATCCGCTTAAGAGGCTACAATTATCCAGAAGATATCGATATTAAGATCGTCGGGCTTCGTCCCGGAGAAAAGATTTTCGAAGAGCTTTTGGCAAATGGGGAAAATACTGAAAAGACTTATCATGAAAAGATAATGATTGCAAAGGTCAATACCCCAGATATAGCATTGCAAAAAACGAGAATCGAACAATTATGTGCATTTGCGCAAACCGCCGACCCAAATGCTGATAAAATGAATTTAGTGCAAATTGTTAAAGACATTGTACCTGAATTCCGTTCCCAGAATTCGATTTTTACATCCTTGGATCAGTAAGTGTATTGCAAATAGAAAGTCTGCCTGTTATAGTAAATAGTGGGCAGACTTTTTATTTATAAAACTATTCGACCGTTAATGACCTTTCTTCTTACAAAGATGGCCTCATGTCAATTTTAGTAATCCGGATCCTGCGCTAGACCGCTGTTGCTCGCAATAGCATGGTTGGGTACCGGAAAACGATTCAGATGTGGAGAAGTACTTGGATTATGATCCCACCAAAGCGGGAAGGCTTCAATTTAAACGAAATGGGCTTGACATACTATTTGTGGAATGGTCAAGATGAGTTTCGGGCTCCAAACAAAATGGATGTGTTCAAATTCAAGATACTGCATATAATTGGTGTGATTGAATACTAAATGCACAGCATTAGCTTTATAGGCTCTGTCAGTTTAGACAATATGATGATACTTCGAGACGATTTGTTTGGGAAGCTCATCCCTTTGACCTGTAATTATTGCTGGTTACAGAAGATTGTATTTAAACAAAAAAGGCAGTCCAAATGGACTGCCCTTAGATGAATGACGTTACTGCGTTCGCACGTGAATTAATGGCATGCCACTGGCTCCGGATAATCTGCAGTAGCCATTCCCTTGACCAATTGTCCACAATTGCGCATCGATGCTGCGTAAGGATTTTCAATCGCCTTGTCGTAACTTAGCCAATACCCTTTTTCCATCGGACAATATTGTAAGTAAACAGCTTCATCTGTACATTTCATCGTTTCCATAATAGTAAATAGGGATTGTGTGACGGCAGAGAATGACACCTTCATTGCCTTCATGTCGGGGGCAGACTTTAAGCTTGAAGCATCGGTCTTCATCGTCTGGCTTACCTTCTTCAGGCGCATCATATCATCGATCTGCAAACCTTTTAATCGGAAGTTCTGAACTTCTTTTTCTAATTGAATGGCATGCGCTTTACTGCCTTCAAAGTTTTCATCTCTAATATCCGTTTTCACTTCCATGTAGGCTTTAAATAATCGGTCACGTTGCGCCTGTGCAACATCCTGTCCCTGGCTTGATTGACATGAGATCAGCATAAGACAGATCAAACAGGTTGCATAAATTCCTTTTAAGCTATTTTTCATTTTTAGTCTTTATTTATTTGATTTTGAATACGTTTAATTTCTAACAACATCTGCTCAAGATGTTGTTTATTTAGGCTGCTAATCTGTTTTCCAGAAAGTTGCGTAATTTGTTGAACTAACGCGGGCAGATAATTCCGAAGATAAAGCTGTACATCGCTACGCTGCGCCTGTGTAATGATATCCGATCCCTGGGCAATTTTTGGGTTGATGATCTGATTTACTTTTTCGAGGAAATAACGTTGCTGTCCACGTTTGAATGCATCTATACGCAGGTCACCACCTGGTAAGGTCCAAACACCAAGGCCAATTTCGTTCAGGTATTCATCGAGGCTATATGCTTTTTCATTGTTCAGGGACTTCATATAGACATTATAAAGTAACCCTGGGCTCAGCAGCATATTTAACATTTGCTCCTGTTGATCGGTAATCTCCTTGTTAGCATCTTTTCCGATCAGATCCTGGATATCTTTTGGGTATAACCACAAAGGTGGAGCAAATACATTGTCGTTCACATATTGAATGGCATTTTTTACCTTTTCCCGTGGCACAGCAGTATAAACAGCTCCTGCCTGACCACGCACCTTATTGGTAATCTCCTGACTTCCGATGTTTTTCAGCACATGATAGAGGTAACGATTAAATTGTCCTCGTACAGCTTTATGCATGTCCTTGAGGTTGCTGTAATCATCCCCAGGTTCATCAGTCCATTCAACCAAATGGGAAACAACCCGTTTCAGATTTTTAATACCATAGGTACTTGCCAACATCGAATCGTCACCAAGATCTTCTTTTTGACTACGTGGATCTTCATCGTTTCCTTCACCTCCAAACCATAACTTCGGATTAGCGGTTAGGCTATCAGTCACCTGTTTCGTCAAATAGATTTGTTCGTCTTCACCATTCGAAAATTGTGGAAGATACTGATACCCCCATTGAATGGCCCATTTGTCGTACATTCCTACACGTGGATATATACCTGCCAAACCAACCTGATCTTCGGGTTGTGCGACATAATTGAATCGTGCATAATCCATGATGGATACGGTATGTCCATTTTTTTCAACCCAGTTCTTGTCCCGCAATTTCGCTACTGGAGTTTGGCTACTTGCCCCCATATTATGACGAAGGCCTAAACTATGTCCCAGTTCGTGCGACGAAACAAACCGAATTAACTGCCCCATCACCTCGTCATCCAATTTCATTTTTTGAGCAGCCGGGTTTAATGGCCCCACTTGCACCATAAACCATTGCTGGACGAGTTTCATCACATTATGATACCATCCAACATGCGCTTCGATAATCTCGCCACTTCTTGGGTCTGAAATACGCGGGCCATAGGCATTCGCTTTCTCGGAGGCAAAATAACGGATTACAGAGAATCGGGCATCCTCCAAGCTCATCGTTGTATCCTGTTCAGGCCATTCTTTGCCCACAATTGCATTTTTAAATCCCGCTTGTTCAAAAGCTTTATTCCAGTCATTGATTCCCGCAATCAAATAGGGACGCCATTTTTTTGGTGTTGCTGGATCAATATAATAGACAATCTGCTTTTGTGGTTCTACCAGCTCACCTTTTAGGTAGCGTTTTATATCTTTCGCTTTAGGCTCAAGACGATAGCGCTGTATAAAATTTAGTGCTTTGGAACGTTGGTCTTGATCCGTGAATAGAATATACTTATTTGCAAAATAGCCCACTCGCTCATCGAAAATCCGTTTTTTCATCGGCTCTTTTGGCAACAGCACCATGGAGGTGTTGGTGGTGAACGTCATCGCGCCTGTTAAGCTTGCTGCTGGTGTACCTGCTGTTGAAGAATATGTCTTTGTTGTCTTTACTTCCAGATTGATCGGAAATACCTTCATATCTGTAATAAAAGAACGATCGTCTGCCAACGAGGATAGTTTATTTTCGCTTTTTATCTTGCTATCAAATGAAATTGCGGCATTGTCCTTCCGAAAAAGATCGGTGACCTCAACCAGATAACTGTTGCTCCCGGTATGCAGTCCTTTGATATCCAGAATAGCGATAATCGGATCTTCCTGCGACTGCACCAATGCGCTACGAATCGCATCGGTCTCCGGCGCATCCTGCCTGTAGATTGCCGCCCGCAACTGTATACGGTCTCCTAAGCCTTTTTCAAAATAAAGTGTCTGCTCATTCAACTTTTCTCCACCATACATCGGAAATCCTTGCGGAGCTGAAACTAAACGTGTAACTGTCAAAAAATAACGGTTCAACAAGCTGTCGGGAATCTCGAGGTACCATTTTTTGTCAGACTCCAATACGTTAAATACACCAGAACGTGCAACTTTTCGCTTACTAAAGATCTTATTGTAAGCTTCATTTAGATCGTTCTTTGATTTTACGGTATCTGTCTTGCTTGCGCTTTGTTGGGCTTGCACCATACTGCCCGACAAAAGTAGGGCAAGGGTACTATAGATAATTTTATTTTTCATGTGTATTGTTATAGCATATATTAAAACGGTAGCGTTTCATCTGTATTTAACCGCAGATTTGAATTTAACTTCATGACATCCAATGGAAATGGAATGATGTACATTCTTGAATTCGGAGCCAAGGTATAGGTCTTTTGTTCCACTGTTTTATTGACAATCGGAAATACACGCACAAGCGTTTTAGCGTAGTCGGGCTCGATGTTTAAGCGTTTCAAATCGAAAAACCGATGGAATCCAATAGGCAATTCCCGGCGACGTTCGTTAATGACCAGATCCATGACTTCCTTTCGTGTTGTTGGAACAGCTAGGGTCGCTTTTTCTCCTTCGATCCGGGTTTTACGTAAGGTATTCAGCATGTTAATGGCATTTGCATATTGATCCTGACGTGCATAACATTCGGCCAACATGAGATAGATCTCCGGTGTTTTAAGACCTACTGTAGGAAAGAAAAAGGCGGTATACTTTACGTTGTAGTAGCTTGCTCCGGCGCCAATATCTAGAAAACTCGTATTTGAGGTTGTATAGAATAGGCTAAAGCGCTTATCTTCTTTGTCAAACATGCTTGTCAATTCTGGGCTTAAGATATAGCTGTAGCCAAAGTTCATCTCATTATAACCTGTTACATACATATAACTCAACACTTCAGGGTTATTTTCGGCAATCATGGGTAACTTGCTTGGTCCGCCTAATTTTTCGTATTGAACGAGATCAATCAATTGCCCATTCAGCTGCAATGCTTTTTCGGCCGCAGCTTTTGCTTCGGCAATTTCTCTTTTGAAAAGATGCACTTTTGCCTTTAATGCATAAGCAAAAGCTAAGGACGGATGGTAAGGATTCGTCGGTTTTTCCTGTAAATAAGGCAAAGCATCTTCAATATCCTTTTGGATAAAATCGTATACCTGCTGTACCGTTGATTTTACGGGCTTAGCTTCCAGGTCATATTTGTCCATAATACAGATACCTCCATCCTGAGCTGCTTTACTGGCATCATAAGCTTTTGCATAGACGTTGATCAAATGGAAATAATCAAATGCACGAAACATCTTCGCCTCTGCCTTCGCGAGCGACTTTAACCCATTATCTCCTGTACTTTCGTCAACCAAAGAGATAATCATATTCCATTGGGCAATGTATTTATAACATTGGCTATAGAAATTGGACGAATTAAGACGGCTTACCCTGTCCTCCTGTTCTTGGAATAAAAAATTGATGGTATTTATATTAGGTGTTAAACCAATTACATTGGATTCCTTCATATATTGGTCATCGACCAGATACTGAAAGTTATTGATAGGATATCCGCGATTGGGATAAGCAACCAAGTCGTAGTAATCTTGTGCAGTACTCACTAATTGCGAGCCTTTAGGTGTTATATCAAGGTATTTATCGCAGGCAGAAAAGACAATTAGAGTCGCAAATGCCGCCGCTAAAGTTTTAAAATTCATCTTAAATTCGGATTAAAAAGTTAGTGAAAGCCCCATGAGGAATGATTTAGCCAATGGAAAAGTACGTGTTCCACTGTTGAGTGAATACGCTTCCGGATCGATATCATCCCCAGTGGCACTCCAGGTCCATAAATTATTCACCTGCAAGGTTAATTTTACATTTTGCATTCCCGCTTTCCCTGCCCATTGTTTTGGCAATTGATAGCCCACTGCGACATTTCTCAGTTTAACGTAATCTGCCGAAACAATCTGCTTATCGCTATTCCGCCATAGGCTCGAAAGTGTCCCCGCATAGGTACGCAGCTTGTCTGGGTAATCGACCAGCAATCTTGGGTAATCGTTGTCGGCGCCTTCTGCCCATCGATTGACCAAACCCGCGTTTGTGAGCTCATCACTTCCTAAGTCGATGGCATCTTTGCGTAATTTATGTCCGCCAGAGAATACAAACATCGCCGAGAGATCAAATGATTTGTAGCGTAAGCGCTGATTGATGGAGCCTGTATACTTCGGAAACAGTGTGCCCATATTGACCAATGCATCCGGCGAGGTAATGTCTTTGATACTCGTTGGCGTACCATTTTCATCAAAGACAACATTTGATTCTCCGTTTTGATCCAGAAAATAAGGGTAACCATTTACCATTCCTCCATAACGATAGGCCATAATCGAGTTGTAGCTGCTTCCTTCAAAGAAGTAATCACTCGGCGACCCCACAAAGGATTGCGCTGTAGTCGTTAGGCCATTCACTTTTTCGACTTTATTTTTATTGAATGAAAATACCAGCTGGGTGCTTGCCGTCAAATCTTTCTTTTTCAACCAGACGCCATTGATATTAAATTCAATCCCTTTATTGCGTAGTGCACCATTGTTAATTACCCTTGAACTAGCTCCTACGGTAGGGTCCAAAATAGCGGTAATCAACAAATCCGAACTATAACGGTTATAGGCATCGATGCTTCCTGATAAACGGTTGTCAAACACAGCGAAATCCAATCCCAGGTTTGTTGTTGCTGTTTTTTCCCAGCGCAGCATTGGATTAGGCAGCGAGCTCTGTTCCAGATACTGAAGGTAAGGGAAAAGCTTATCTGATTTCCAGGTGGCAGTACCATAGCTGGAACTTTCTTGATCCACATTACCGGTAATACCGTACGTAGCCCGAAGTTTGAGGGAATTTAACCAGTCTTCATTTTTCATAAAGTCTTCATTGCTAGCATTCCAACCAGCACCGATAGACCATAATGGTCGATATTTAAATTTAGGGTCCACACCAAACAGATCTGCTTGATCCACCCGTATGCTCCCTGTCAGGTTAAATCTATTGTTATAGGTATAGCCTGCGTTCGCATAAAGGGAGGTATAGCGATGGAGCGTCTCTTTTTGGGCCCCACTATTTAAATCCGATAGGCGATAATTGCCTCCGTATACATAACTCGGAACGCCAACTTTGCTTAAGGTAGCCCAGTCAAGTGTGGTGGAGGTCAATGTTAGCGGATTATAACCCAAAAGCAGCTGCTCAATAGGGCGTGGCACATGCGACTGGCGCATCTCAAATCCGGCCAATGCCGTTAACTGATGTTCACCGTATTGGCCAAAGGTATTATCGTAGTTAAACTGATTACGAAAGGTGTAACTATAACGTTTGCTCTCGTATTGGTAATAACGGCCTCCAGCGGGCAAGTTCTTTGTATAAACGCCTGTGGTGGCATTATAACTCATCATCGCATTGGAAGCCATCCGCATCATGTAACTACTCTCTTCATAAAAACTCTCACGAGCAGACTGTCCCATTTCATAAGAAAACTGTGTTTGAAACGACAGTCCTTTATAAATATTGGCCCGTAATGATGTAAAAGCACGAAGACCTAAACTTTTATTACTTACCATACCCTCTTCTAATGCCTCAAGCACATTAAAAGAAGTGCTTTTTAAATTTCCATTTGCAGCAATCTGTGCTGCGGTCTTACCATTAATAGGTGATCCTGGGCCTACCGAACTGGCCAGGTCAACGTACGGGCTATAGACTAGGTTGCCATTTTCATCTTTGATACGCGCATAACGTGGCTGTAAAAACAGATTATTGTAAATACCATCTGTATTTTTGTTTACACCATATGTACCATTCAATCCCACTGTTGCCGACAACCATTTGGTGAGATTGAAAGCCGACTTCAAATAAAGGTTAAATTTCTCATTTTTGTCATTGACCACCTGTCCTTTACCTTTGTCATAATTAAAGGAAACAAAGGTATTGCTCCTACTGGAGTTCTGCGAGATACTCGCATTGTAACGTTGACGTGTTTCATTCTGCCATACATTGTCGACAAACTCCTTGATATAATCGTTGCTCCGCCATGAATTGACCGTTTGTTCTAACTCCTGCGAGCTAATTTCACCGATAGATTCTTTCCGAAATAAATCGTACAGGGGTGAGTAATATTTTAAATTGCCACTCCCCAAATTTCCGTAGTAATTAAATAGCGCCTCACTGTTCGCATAACGGGACAATTCTCGCTTATAAACATCTGTTTCGTAATCGATCAGATCAGATGTGCTTGCATAGTGCATCTTAGCGATATCTGGCTTCTGCGTAATGAACTGGTCCACATTAAAGTTTACAGAAACACCTTGCCCTTTACCTCGTTTAGTTGTCACCACGATAACACCATTGGCCGCACGGGCTCCGTAAATCGAAGCTGCTGTTGCATCTTTTAAGACCGTGACTGACTCTACATCATAGGGATTAATATCATTCAAGGTAAATTCGGTCGGCAAATCATCCACGACAATAAGTGGATTGGTGGTTACCGCACTGGAATAGGTTCCAATACCCCGGAGTACGGGTTTGTCGGCGTCTGAACGTGTTGCACTTTTGATATAGGTCAATCCAGATACCTGGCCCTCTAATGCAGAGGTTAGGTCGACATTAATCTGTTTGTTCAATTGATCGTTGTTAATCATAGCATAGGCCCCAGGGCTACGTTCTTTGCTGATCCGCTGGTATCCCGTTACCATGATCTCATTGAGCATAGACTCTTTGGGACTTAACATGACACGAATAGGCTTCTCGACTTGTCCAGCGTTAAAACGAACGATTTTTTCATTAAAGGACACGTGTCTAAAAGACAATTGGATGTCCGCAGTAGTTACATTAATTTCAAAATCGCCATCGCCCGAACTTGTGGCTTGACTGTTATCCGGTAGATTATGAATCGAAACACCAGGAATGGCATTACCCAAACTGTCGATTACTTTTCCGCGTACAAGCTGATGAGCAGTTGATGCGGCTTTACGATAGAGAATGATCCGTTTGTTCTCTAAACGATAGCCGAAGGGCTGATCTTTAAACAAAATAGATAACGCATCTTCAACGGTTGTCAGTTTCAGATTAACGCTGATCGGACGTGCCGATTTTAAGAGGTTACCGTCAAAGACAAATTCATAGCCGTAATGATCTGATAAGCTCGTAATCACCTCTTTGACATCGGCATTTTTAAAGTTCAATTCGACCTGCTGTGCATGTAATTCATAGGGGTCGATCATGCTCATAAGGGCAATTCCAGCGACCAAACTCAGGTATTTTCGCAAAAATACCGGTCGCTTTTGGGTTAGGTGTGACATGGTAGATTAGGGTAAATGTATTATTTAGTTGTTTTTATTTTTTGTTAGTTGTTTTTAACGTGATTTTTTTATTGTTCAATTGAAAATCCAGTCCGCTCGCTTCATTTAAGAGGTTTAGCATCTCCTGTAGTGGAATATTTTTGCGGACTTTCATATAGATCGATTGATCAGATGGCAGCGTTGTGGTATCAATATCTACTCCGTACCACCTGGACAAATCAGACAGAATTACTCGAAGTGACTGATCCCGGTAATCGAAGTAGCCAGCAGTCCAAGCGACAGCTTGCTTTGGCGTTAAACGTTCGATATGTATGCCTTTTTGGTCGGTTACTGCTGTTTCCCCGGGGCGAAGTATAGTTTTTTCTGCAGTTCCTGATTTGCTTAATGCGATGCGTCCAGACAGGAGGGAAGTCGTAACATGGCCATCGCTTGCATAATTTCGTACGTTAAACACGGTGCCCAGTACTTCGACTCTTGTGGCTCCTGCAGTCACAGTAAAAGGTCTTTGCGCATCATGTGCAACCTCAAAGTAGCCTTCTCCTTCCAAGGAAACTTCTCTTTTCGATGGATCAAAAGGAATCTGGAACCTTAAGGTAGATGCAGCATTCATTGTAATCTTGGTACCATCTTCCAGCACAAGCCTAAAATCAGAATTGGGGGTATAGATTGTTTGCAAACTTGGATTTTTCCCAAGTGCGATTACTTTTACAGTTTGGCTGTCGACACGGGAAAAGGAAATGTCGCCCATTTCCCATAGCGAATCAGTCTGTGGTAAAATGGCGATTTCTTTGCCATACTTATCCTTTACATATAAAGTGGCTGCTGATGGCGCAGTAATATCGGAACGATTTGCGTTCTGTCCCAAATAAAACCAAGTCGCCAATCCCGCTACAAGTAGTATGGAGGCGGCAGCCCACCACTTCTGATGCAGTCTAAAATGAATAGGTTGCTTCTTAGGCTCGTTTAAACTATCGATCAATCGTTCCTTAATTATTTCGATATGGGACGCAAAGAGGTGATCAATTCTGTCTTCCTCAAAATCGTTCCAAGCTAAAGACGTTAGATGCTCCAGCTCTTCGTCGCTTGCTTGATCGAAATAGTGCAGTAACCAATCGAGATCCACCCGGTTGATGCTTCCATCTAAATAGCTCTTGTAAATATTATCTATTTTTTTTGCCATATCTATAAGTTAATACGCAACTTATTAGCAAAAACACTATCGTAATGTTATTTTTTTTAAAAAAAATAGAATGTAACAAGAATCGTCAAAATTTCATCATAATGGTCCTGTACGAATTGGCGAATATGCTGGTTGGATTTGACCATCGCATTACTCACTGTCGAAACAGAAATATTCAGTTTTTTTGCAACTTCTTCGTAACTTTTCTGCTCTATCTTACATAAAACAAAGATTTCTTTTCTACGCTCACTTAAAGTATCGAGCGCTCTTTCCAATAACGCGGCCTGCTTCTCCTGCATATCACCTTCTTTTTCCATGATGTAAAGCTGCTCGAAATGTTGGTATAAGTTTTCCTGCATAGCGGATTCTTTCGCTAATTTTCTATACCATGAAATAACATCATTTTTAGCTATTGTAAAAATCCAGGACTTAAAGTTTCGGTTCGGGTCAATGGTAGATCTTTTTTGCCATACTTTTAGGAATACATCTTGGACGATCTCTTCGCTGACCTCTCTATCTTTAACCATTCGAAAGATAGTGGAAAATAAGGCATGGCTATACTGGTCATATAAAGCAAAAAAGGATTGCTCGTTTCCTTGGGAGAGCGAAATCAATAGCTTATTTTCTGCTGTAGCGTCCATTGTAGAGTTTTCAAAAGGGCAGATAGTATGCTGTTTAAACAGCTAATCAGCGATCAAATTTACAAATTTCAACTTAATATTAACGGCAATAGCTTTCATACGGATATTTATATACAGTTAGCGTTTTAGGATCAAAATTTAAATAGTTGTTTTAATACAACAGTGTTGCTTTTGTATTGATTTTATTATATTTGCAACTATATTGCATTAATAAAAAATTGTACTATATGATCAAACCAATAAAAATTATCCTAGCATTTATGCTCGTTTCTGAGCTTTTTGTATCCTGTAAAAAAGAAGGGGAGACAGCAGAGGTTGTTTCGCCAAAAGCAGAAAACGTAGAAATTGGCTATGCCAATAACAAGCAAGCAATCCGAGGGCGGGATTTTCACTTTAATGCGGATATTCTTGCCGGAGATAAAATCGAGTCTGTTCAAGTAAAAATTTTGCCAAAGGATGGGCAGACCTATACCTCATCATGGAAAACTGAAATGGCATGGGATGAGTTTAAAGGATTAAAAAATGCCAATGTGCACAAGCATTTTACCATTCCAGTGGAAGCGCCTGAGGGTAAATTTGATTTTTTCTTTATCGTAAATGATGTCAATGGATCTAAGTTAGCATTAAAGGAAGACTTTCAGATCTTCGATGTGACTAATATGCCAGTTGACCCCACCGTGGATCGTGATATTTTCTCCCGAAACGATAATATGGTTTATTATATGAATACCTATGTAGAGGATCCGCTGATTTTCAAAAAAGGGGATAAGTTTACGGCACGTGCGCAGATCAAGCAAATACAGGGGGATGGCATTCTATATACAGCATTGATCAGACGGACCTTGAATCATTTTCCCGAAACGGTTGATAAACTTGACTTGACGAAGGCTATCATTATCTCTAAAGTGGAGCATAAAGATCTGGGGCCAGCATCAAAAGTCAATACCTATAAGTTAGTCAATGGTACGATAAGCGGTGATGATATTTTAATCGGTGCCGAGAAAGATGGTTTGGGCAGTCAGATTTCTGGTGAAAGACAATGGCAATCTGGTCAGTACAATCTCGTTATATTATATAAAAATACCACTTTTAATATGAGTACCTTTAAGTCGATTCCCATTACTATTTCGTATTAGAAGATATTTGCCTAGTTAAATATATCAAAGCGTTCCCAATTAAAGGAAGGCTTTTACTTTCTTAATAATTGCGCTATAAGCATGATGAATTGCCGGTTTACTTGAAGGAATTGCGAGAGATGTTATAGTTCTTTATATCACTGTCCGCTTATAGGTAGTTTACTAATATATATGATCGCTGTGTCAGTAGCTGTTGGATAAGTACGTTGATTGCCTTTAACAGTCCACTCAAAACGCGTTCCTTCAGCGCCAATGTAAAGTCGGTTTTTCTTGTCGTGGTAAATATAATTTAGTTGTCGACGGAAAGGAAAATCAAGCAATTGTTCGCCTTTATCAGTAACCCTTACTAGTTTATCTGGCTGCATCAACGGGCGTCCATATTCTTTGTCGATGATTTCATTGGGCTGTGGGCTGATTTTGTAGGATTCATTTTCACTGATCTTTGTTTCTTTTCGATTGACCCGCACTTTATCATAGACTTCATAGCCATATTTGCCTTTTCCGCTCCAATTTTTGCCCATGTCCAACGAGAACAAAAATGGACTTGTCGAATGGTCCTGAAAGTTACTTAAAGCCATCAGTTCTCCCTGATACATACTGAAGCTTGGTATGCCAAGTCCGGCATCGTTGACCATTTGCCATGAAGCTCCTTTATCCGTGGTCATATAAATCTTGTACATGGTGGCAACGACCAGGGTATCGTCAATATTACCATAGATCGCCGAGGTACCTCTAAGCTGTCGCGGGATACTCAATTTTGTCCAGGCAGGATCTCCTGTTTCAATATCGATAGGCCCCTTCGTCTCAGAATGGTCATCCTTTTGGCAAGAGCTAAAAAACAGGCCTAGGGCGCAGACAAAAAAAAGTGGTTGTAGAGTCGTTTTAAACTGCATGTTTTTTTTCTATTTGAGTAAACAAGTTTTGTGATTTTTAAGTTTTGTATAATTTTAAAGATGGTTATAATAACTTAAAGTTATTGTATGCTTGGTGTATATTTTTATTTTTCAATACTTTTCAGAAAGAAATATAGGATGGATAGGGAAAGTCCTCTTTAATATAAATCCTTTAAAGGGCAAAAATGAGATGTTATTGCAGTGGAAGTTTGGGTAATTTTTAGTTGAAGCAAACCATGTCAAATAGTTACCAAATTATGCCTTTTGACATTGCTTGTTCAGTGCTTGTTCAGTGCTCGTTCAGTGCTTGCTCAGTGTATACTGAGCAAACACTGAACGAGCACTGTCTAAATATTGGCTAAAAATTGTTATTAGGTATAACTTAGTATGACTGTTTTGGGGTTTATTGTTTATTTAAAACCTAAGGAGGCAATTAAGGTAACCACCAAAATAGCATTAATAGGACTGTTTCCGGGCAAGCAGATGTTTGTGTAAGGTTAAAGCAGGTAGTTATTTACGATCTTACTGTGGAGAGTGGCGTATAGCATCGCAATAAAAGAGGCTGTCCAATTTTGGACTGCCCCCAAAAGATTGGACAGCCTCTTTTATTCGTTATGTAGATCGTTTACATTAATTTGCCGTCAAAGCAACAGCGTTGAGCTGTCTAGAGGTTCCGTCAGGACCTACAGCAACAATATTGTCAAAGATCACACGCGTACCTGGTACAATACCATTTAATGCAGAGGACATGCTTGAACTCAACTGGCCGCCTGAAGTCGACAACACGATTGCATCCGCACGAGGCTTGGCAATGATCATGGTAAATTTGGTGACTTTGAAAGTAGCATCAAAATCGAAGTTATCCAGTTTGGCAAACAATGCATTTTGTGCTTTAAGTGCGACCGTAGCCATTGATCCGCCTGTTTTACCAGCAAACTTGGCAATAGGATCTGGAATGCGTTTTACACGGAATTCTGTCGAGCTCAATGTCTGTGTTTTTCCTGGTGCGACCTCAGCCGAAACCGAAATATGTGCTGTGCCCGGAGAACTTACTTTCACATTATACTTACCACCGCCGGCACTAGAAATACTGCCGCCACTCATACTCACCCGCACTTTATCTGTCGGAGTACCCGGAGCTGAAACCGATATCGGGTTGTTCACACCGATATAAAGTACATTCATTTTGTCTGGCGATACGACCGCTGAAGGACGCGCAACTTGGTAGGTCTGTACAGGGGTCCGATATTCTTTGTAGGATCCATCGGTTTGTTTTACTTTGATCACACCGGTCCAGGTATAGATACCTTCCCGACTGGTGTTGATCGAATAAACACCTTTTCCATCCACCACCTGAAGCGATGATCCATTAACGGAGATGGCTGGTTCAGATTTGGAATCGGATGCCGTCAGAAATACTTCGGCTTTATAAGGTTGCCCTTGGACCAAATAGGAGGTAGGAGCAACAGCAACCGCTGCAAATTTGTCTAAGTTCACAACGGCCTGATCCATTTTGCCTAAGATAAGCTTGACCACATCAGATTCTGCATTCTGCGCATCGGTCTGAATTTTGGTTAAAATAGTCATCGCCGCGGTCAGAGGTGTGCCACTACCGAAATTAATTTCTTCCCAGGATTTTTTACCGTTTACAGACTTCTCCGGATCTTTCGCCTCTAAAGAGAACGAAACCATCTTTTGTTCTTCAGGTGTCAGTAGGGCCAATAGTTTGGTACGTGTTGAATTGATTTTGTCTTTTAGGATGGTTCCTTTTTTCTCATTGATCATGAGATTGGGAGAGATATCCTCGTTTTCACGTTGAGCAAGATCGCCCTTCTCTTCATCGTATCCACCGCCTTGTTTAACGAACTCTTCTTTTAAGGAACCAATATATTGATTAAGTTCCCCAATAATAGCCTGCGCTCTTTTTGCCTTATCGTAGATTGGTTTGGCACGTGCCGGCTCTTCTTTTAGTTTGGTATTTTCGAATGCGGTGAACAGTTGCTGAACAGCTGTGCTAACATTCGCTTTGGATGTTTCGAGACTGTTGTTAATGTTTTTGAATGCATCCAAGATGGAATCCGGTACATTGAGCGCCAATAAAGCGAGCAAGACCAGATAGAGGATTCCAATCATCCTTTGTCTTGGAGTTTCTCTTCCTAATGCCATTGTTTTTGATTTAAGTGATACAAGAATTAATTACACACGCGGTTGATTCATCGCGCTCAACATATTGCCATAAATGGCATTCAAGGCATTGAGGTTTTTCGCTAGCTTGCCCACTTCATCTTTAAATGCTTTGGAATCATCCAGTGATTCATTAAAGTTCTGCATGGTAAAGCTTAGGTTCTCATAAAACTTGTTCATCGATTGTAAATGTGAGGCCGAATCGCGTAATTCACGTTCATACATCGCATTTAATTGACTTAGGTTGGTTGTCAAACTTTTTACCTGTTCGTGGTAGTTGGACGTATCGCCAGAGGTATTCGACATAGCGACTAGGTTTTGCGAAGCTTTTTCAAACGCTAGGCTCAAGTTATCAAACTTAGAAGTTGCTGTTCTGAGTTTATTCGTGAACTCTTCTGTTGCTAATGAAACATCCGATAACTTATTGATGGCTGATACTTTTTCACTGAAATCACGTAGGCCACGACCGAGATTTTCAATACTTGCTGGTTCAATATTGGCATCAGCAAACATTTTGTCCAAAGCAGCTGTAGCTGAAGGCCCTGCAGGTTGGGCAACAACAGCTTTTCCTCTTTGTGGAAGTTCGCCATTAAAATTGTCGTCCAATTCAGGATAAACTCGGGTCCAATCAGGTTCTGGCGCTGGTGGGTTAAAACCCATTAAAAAGAAAAGGAAGGCTTCTACACCTAAACCGATTCCGATCATATAGTTGGCTGTGGTTCCACCGATATGTAGAATTTTAAATAGTACCCCAATGATGACGATACTCGCTCCCCAGGATATGGCTACATTCAGCCATCTAGAATTGTCTTTTTTCTTGCTCATTGTTAATCGATATATTTTAGTTTAATTTTCTTGGAAAGTTAGATGTCTCTAATCTTTAAACATTTTATAAAAGGTAAATGCTTTTTTTATATATTCCATTAATGCAGTATATAAAGTTAGTTATCTGTTTGTAATTGGCTCTTTAAGCTCAAAAAACATACCAAAAAGAGTAATAAAAGCAATTTTTTAATCGTTGAAAACTTCGTTTCAATATAGGTTTTTTCAAATTAATTCAAACGTTAATAGCGTTAAAAAGTTATATCTTATTAGTATTAGATGTAGAACAATAGAAAAAAGAGACATGATGAACGAAGCATTAATTCAACTTTCACAGAAATGGCCGCCATGGCTCTGGAATATTGCATTAATCCTATTTTCATTTTTGATAGGTATCTTGATTAAACTCATATTTATTCCCTTACTACGCCGTCAGGCCATTCAACAGGAATCCTACTCCCTTTTCCGTTCTTTTATTAGACGCTTTAATCGTGTGCTGAGTGTGTTTATCCCATTAATTGTCTTTAACAGTTTACTGCCCTTTACCCAATTTAACGAAAGAACGCTCCGCGTGGTTAGTAAAACCAATGAGCTTTTGTTGGTCAGTTTCTTTGCGGCAATGCTGATACAGGGGATCAAGGTTTTTGAAGATTATCTCTACCATCGTTTTGATATCAATAAGGAAAACAACCTCCGGGAACGAAAGATTAGGACACAGATCGTCTTTATCCGAAAAGTGGTGGTTACCCTGATCATTGTGATTTCGATGGCTATTATTTTATTAAGCTTTGATAGCATGCAAAAGATCGGTGCGGGTTTGCTCACTGGAGTGGGGGTTGGCGGTATTATAATCGGTTTTGCTGCACAAAAGTCTTTGGGAAATCTCCTCGCTGGCTTTCAGATAGCTTTTACACAACCTATACGTGTGGATGACGTGTTGGTCGTCGAAGGGGAATGGGGGCGTGTGGAGGAAATCAATCTGACCTACGTAGTGGTCAATATCTGGGACAAACGCCGCTTGGTATTGCCCATCACGTATTTTATTGAAAAACCGTTCCAAAATTGGACGCGCACAACCTCCGAGATATTGGGTACGGTATTTATCTATACAGACTTTATCGTACCTGTGCAACTATTGCGCGATAAATTGACGGCCTTGCTTACCGGTCATCCGCTTTGGGACGGTCAAGTCAATGTCCTTCAAGTGACAGATTTTAAAGAGCGTACCATGGAGATCCGATGCCTGATGAGCTGCCGCAATTCGGCTCAGGCTTTTGACCTACGCTGTTATATTCGGGAACAAATGATTGTGTATATCCATTCGAACTTTCCAAATGCATTAGCCAAAACACGGGTGGATTATCGGGAGAGCATGCAAAAGGAGCTGTAATAGCTAAGTAGCGTTTGATAAGTGGTAACCTGTTGAAAAAATAAGTGAAATTTATTTAAGTTTGTTTAAAATGGTAGGGCTAGCGATATGCTAATTTTTTATGTTATATTCTCCAGTATATTGATTTTACTGAGTGTGTTACCCTTTATCCGAAGCCAGCATTGGATTTTTCGGGTAGCTGAATTTGTCAAGTTGCAACTGTTGGTATTTCAGGTGCCGGCATTGGCAATGGGTTTTTATCTCTTGGGGGAAGATTCTTGGATATGGTGGTTGCAGGGTGTACAGCTGGTGCTGATTGTATACCATGCCTATATATTGATACGCTACTCCAAATTTTGGCGTCGCGAAAAATATGAAAAGGGCCGAGATGCATCTGATAGTATCAAAGTAATCTCCTGTAATGTGCTGCAATTCAATACGGATTATGATCGCTTCATTGACCTGATTCAAAAAGAACAGCCGCACATTTTTTTGACTATGGAAAGCGATACTTCTTGGGAAAAAGCTTTACGTATACTTGAAAACGATTACCCAAATTTTGAGAAGGTAACGCTGGACAATACCTACGGCATGCATTTTTATACCAATCTAAAGATTAACAAATGTCAGGTGCATTATTTTGTGGCGGATGATATTCCAAGTATTGAAGCTGAACTGGAAACTGCCGATGGACACCGTTTTATCTTTTTTGCCGTTCATCCGCCGCCGCCGAGTCCGACAGAAGAGGAAACTTCCAAAGAAAGGGATGGCGATCTGCTCAGTGTGGCCAAAAGGGTCCGCGATTACAAAATGCCAGTGGTTGTCACGGGAGATTTTAATAATGTGGCCTGGGCAAAATCTTCCCTTTTGTTCAAGAAAACCAGCAAATTGATCGATGCACGCATCGGACGGGGCATTCTTTCCACCTTTCATGCCAACCATTGGTTTTTCAGAGTGCCCTTGGATCTGTTGTTTCATAGTCCAACAGTATTTATCGATAAGCTGTTTATATATCCGTCGGTTGGGTCCGATCATTTTCCGATGGGCTGTACATTCTTTATCGATCGTTACTCCGAAGAGCAGGCGGAAGATATCGAACATTTGGAAGACGGTGATATGGTCGAAGTTAATGAGATGATTGCTGAGGGTAGGGAGGAAGCAAGCGACAATCGAATTTCAAAAGGGGAGTAGGGAAGTTAACTCCGGATTGGATTCTTTTTAATAAAAAAAGGAAGAAATTTGTTTAAAATGCTTAATTTAACGACACTAAGCGAGATAGCCAAATCCAATCCATGGAAAGAGATCATTCTTCTTTAACTTCGGCAACGCTCTTGTCGAAAACTATCGATTTTCTCCGCTTCCCCTTGATCGTAGGGGTGGTGTTTATTCATACGGATTTTTCGAATATCATTATTCAAGCTTCAAAACCGGTTAATATACTCCATTTTCCTGTTTTCGCACATGTTTTTTCCTTATTTTCGAAGCTCGTCTTCGAAGTCTGTGTGCCGCTTTTCTTTTTTATCTCAGGCTTTCTTTTCTTTTATCGTACGGAGTCCTTCACGTTTGAGGCCTATCTCAAAAAATTAAAGAGCAGACTGCACAGTCTGTTTATCCCTTATATTTTCTGGAACTTAGCGGTACTACTTTTTTTCTTTCTGGCACAGACTTTTTTCGTCGGACTTTTATCGGGTGCGAATAAGCCTATTGTTCAGTATAGTATATCTGATTGGCTTTGGTCTTTTTGGGATACTTCGCATATACATGTTCAGGCGACAAAAAACTTACCCATCAATTCACCTTTTTGGTTTATCCGTGATCTCATGGTGGTTGTGGTCCTGTCGCCCATTGTTTATATTTTAATTAAAAAGCTACACCTATTCGCATTGTTAATACTCGGGTTTCTCTGGGTTTATAATCCTTATTTTTACCTGCCGGGATGGAGTACGGTTTCTTTCTTTTTCTTTTCGGCAGGGGCTTACTTTAGTTTGCATAAAAAGAATTTTGTGCTCATCATGAAGTCTTTATTGCCCTGGCCAATTCCATGTTATATCTTGCTGGTCGTAGGGGCATTTTATAGTTTGAACGAAGAATGGTGGAGCTATATCTATTGTGCCAATGTATTGGTAGGCTTGATAAGCGTGGTTGCAGTGACAGCTTCCTTTATCGAAAAGGGACGCTGGCGGCTTAATTATTTTTTGGTCAGTGCCAGTTTTTTTATATTTGCCTACCACCGTTTGCTATTGGTTTTTATTATTAAATTCTTATTTAATCAGATTAGACCGCAAACGGATGTTATACTGCTGTTTTTGTATCTTCTCTGCCCGGCCATCGTTATACTGTTGGGACTATTGTTTTATAGGGCTATTAAGAAGCTGTTGCCCAGCTTTACGGCAGTTATTTGTGGAGGTAGATTATCATGAAAAAAAAGAATTGGATCATTATGGCAATCATAGTTGCTATATCGGCTGCCGTAGCTATACTTTATAGATTTTATTACCCGAAAAATATAAGGTTGCTCAAGTCGGAGTTTGTCTTTACGGAGTTGATCCTATTGAAAAGTACAGCAGTGAAGAACCAGGGAGCTTCCAGCACCTGTTGGTCTTATACCGGCAATTCATTTTTAGAATCTGAAATGCTCCGTATGGGTAAAACTTCTGTAGCGATTTCACCCCTATATACGGTAAGGATGGCTTATCTCGAACGGGTGCGAAACTACTTGCGCTTGCATGGCGGCCTAAAACTGAATGAGGGGGGGCAGCTTTACGATGTCATGCAGACGCTAAGACAGCATGGGGCGATACCCAGCGCGGCATACCGGGGAGTTAAAGCAGGTAAAAGCTCGAGCAATTTCAAGCGCCTGCGCGCTGTGCTGAACAGTACGCTATCCAATATGGTAAAAACCAAAGAGCTGAAAAGCAGCTGGGAGCAAGATGTGGAGTTGCTAATGGACGACTATTTAGGAAAAGTTCCCGTTAATTTTGACTATCAGGGTAAATCGTATACAGCACGTAGTTTTGCTGATCAGGTTATAAGAATAGATCCAGATCAGTATATTCATATCGCTTCTGTTACCACCGCACCCTACTACAAATCATTTGTTTTTTTGATTCCCGACAATTGGTCGTTCAGTCAGTTTTATAACTTGCCTATGGAGGAACTTACCATTGTTATTGATCGGGCTTTAAAAAAAGGTTTCACGGTAGCTTGTACAGTTGATATTTCGGAACCTGGTTTTTCCTGGCCTTATGGCATCGCGTATGTTCCCCAAAAGTCGGTATCAGATATGACCGCGGAAGAAAAGAAGACTCAATTCATCAGGCCACAACCTGAACGTATAGTCGATGCTATGGAGCGCCAAAGCGCATTCGATACATGGCAGACAACAGATGATCATGCGTTACATATTATTGGCTTAGTAAAAGATCAAAACGGAAAAGAATACTATGTAGCCAAGAATTCTTGGGGCAGGGGCAATGCATTCCAGGGTTTTGTCTACCTCACGAAAGAATATTTGCGCTATAAAAGCATAGCTTTGATGCTTCACAAAGATGCTCTTGAACCATCTTTGAAAGACAAATTGTAAAACTAGCTGCTCAGTGGTTCCTGTTGTGGTCTGCTCCGATTTTGATACATGTTTTCCAGGTAAGTACCTAATGATCGGGTACGTTCGGTATCCACATTGCTGATATACCGCTGAAACATCTGTTCTGTACTATGTCCGGTCGCATCCATCAACAATGCTGTAGGAATTTTACCGTAAAAATTTGTGGCAAAACTTCTTCGGCCGATATGGCTTGTAATCGCCTCACATTTTGGAATAAGCTGATCCGAGGAACGGAATCCTTTCCGTTTCCTGACTTTTACCAGCGTGGTAATACCTGCAAGACGTGTCACTTCCTTGATTTGCTCATTATATTTTTGAGCAGTCATTTTATGTGGGAAGCGATGCCCGTTATTCGACATAATAATTAATGCCGTAGGATGAAGCGGAAGTAAAATGCTTTTCTGTGTTTTCTGTTGTGTAAAAGATAGACAGGGCTTACCATCAAGAATCTCCATCATATCCAGATTAAAATTCATAAAATCAGACACACGCTGGCCCGTATAACAACTGATCACCAGCCAGTCCTTGGCGGCCTTCAGATGTATCGGCACTTCTATATTTTTTATTGTGCTAATTTCATCTTCATTGAGGCTTATAGCGCGGTTTATTTTTTTGACCTTGGGCAGTTCTAACTCATAAACGAATGTTCGCACCCCTCTTTTCTCTAAAAAATTAAGTACTGTGCGCACAAAATGTATAGTGCGATGTATAGTGCTTATACTGTAGTTTTCGGCTTCACCATAGGCAATAAATTGCTGTACAAAAATACCATTCACCTGATGCAACATCAGATGTTTTTGCTGATATCCCTCAAACCGTTTTAATAAGCGGAAGAAGACGAGGTAGCGTTTGTGTGTGGTTGACGTAATGAGGTGAATTCGGCTTTTGATAAAATTGTCGACGCTTTGTAGTAGCCCTCCTTCTAGAAGTGAAGGAGTTAACTCTGAACAGCATTTTTTGACTAAGCGGCTGACTGCCCGTATCGAAAATTCCTTTTTATTCGACTTTAATTCAGAAAGATAACTCGCTATTGCAATCTTCAGTGCATCGAGCTTTGTATTTAGCTTTTTAAAAATTTTCAGATAAATATTACAGGGGCGCTGTTTCTCCACATCCCATTGAGCCGGAATAATTTTTAAAGGAGTTTTAATAAGAAATTGCTGCTGTTGATCGTCAACAAATGAAATATAGATAAAGGATATTGATGTAGGATTCAATAATATAAAATTAAAAATCATGAGGTAAACTTTTTGCTATTGTCTGAGCATAAAGATACTAGATAATACAGATTAGTCTAATTCAGACTACAATCCTACCTATTCAAATATAATTATTTTTTTTAATTACTTATTAGATATGCCTTTAAAATAATCATTCGGTTAGCAAATGTTGTTAATTGTACAAAATACATGCTTAAAATCAAAAACTTTTCTATTCAACTTATTTGTAGTCAGATTGTAATGTTTTTTTTCTAGTCTGAATTAGACTAATAATTTACAATTAAAATCGCTAATACAAGCTTGTTGAAAAAATATAATAGATCGAAATATGAAGAGTAAACAGAGATCTGTCGCGCCGAAAATTGAAATGCTTTTAATTGTATTGGAGAATTGCTTTGACAATTTCATCAACACGCGTGCGTGCAATGAAGCCAGGTATAGCCAACCTGAAAAATCCAAGGTGTCAAATTTATAAATTAACAATTATCTTAATGGACAAGAAATTGAAACTTGCATTTGCAGATGATAACGTATTGCACCTGAAAGTAATTGAGCATTTGGCCAGGGAGATGGGAAACTATGAGATGCTATATTCCTGTCACAATGGAAAAGAACTTGTGCATTTGCTTGAGACAAATATGGAGCAACCGGATGTGTGCATTCTGGATTTGCATATGCCCGAAATGGACGGTATGAAAACTGCTCGCACACTAAGGCGTCGCTATCCCATGATTCGATTATTTGGTTATTCGGCCAGCGAAAGTGCAGATGAAAAAAAGAGGTTTCTTGATAGTGGTGTCAAGCTCGTTTTCTCAAAACAGTCTCCACGGAAAATGCTGATCTCTATCTACCATTATACTAGGCTCTGTGAAAATCTGGATATCATTGATTTTGAAAAGAATTTATTTAAGAAATGGAATTTTGTAAACCAGCTATAGTAAAAGACAGAAAGCAACTCGGAGCGCTAAAACTAGTTGATTAGGGTAACCAGCTAATTAAAAGGCTAAACCATACATCGATTTTTTCATCATTCAAATCTGCTTTCCTGTAAGTATAAAAATTGGGCCACAAGATGATATCGAGATTGCACAACCTATCGCTGCCGTTCAGTTATTTAACGGATTTTCGGTCTTATTGCATAAGTAATACCGCGAACATACCAGTTTGCAGTATTATGCTGACCGTCTACACGTCTCTCCGTGGAAGTTGATCGATCTGTGATCTGCCGTCGCTGGAAAATCGGCTAAATGTGTTATATCTATTGTTGTGACCTAGTAGGCTTTGCGCTATATCCGGCATACTGATCTTTCGATATCCCAGATTTCCTATGAAATGAGCTTCTTGGATGAATCTAATTTTTCGCATTTTTTTTAAATGGCAGACAGGTAACAATCCGCTTTCCTATCGGCAGATTTAACTTTGAGTACTACGTTTATACTTTTGCAGATCCTTTTTTGAAGTATAAATAAGGACGCCTATTGGCCGGCATACGACGAGCAGTCCTTTGCAAGGCTTTTTTGTCGAGGATTCCACTGCCTAAATATTTTAACAGAAAAGCATATAATATTTCCGACGTGAAAGCCACCTGGTAATGTTTCCTAAAGTCGGCCACCATCGCTTCGAGTGTCTTTGAACTATTGAAATAGTTGGATCGGTAGATAATATAGGCGATGAGCTCGAGTTGTTGGCGATGGTACTTGTTTTGATTGTTACTTTCTTCAAATGGAGATATCGGACTCTTTAATTCTTGATCCGCGAAGTAATTCTTCTTAAAGTATTTTAAATCAGTCAGGTGTTCTTCGTCGATCTTCAAAGATAAGTCCGAGTCAAAGAAATCTGCTAGTCGAATGGCAAATAGTCGACAGATTTTTGCAAGCTATCCATAGATAATGAACTGGTTTTACGGTAAGCGCTCCGAATAGTGGATGTGGATAAACCCTCAAAACTGGCGAGGATCTCTAATGTTAATCCTGTTAAATTGATGATTTCCAGTGTTCTTCTTGAAATTAATCCTGCTAATTGCTGATCTGATATTTTTCCCATACTTAATCTCTTCTTCTCTACAATTTTATTATGCGAGCCTATTGCAATACTGTTTAATCCATACGTTCCACTAGGTACATGAGGATCTACCGTTGCTTGTTTTAAGAACTGATTATATACCGTGTAAGAAATAGGAATTATCATGTGCAAATTCCCATTTCTTTCCAAAGTTCAGCGAGAGGTTTGTGTTATGAAATACAACCATCAAACAATGATACCTTGTCGATTTCTTTTCCTGTTCTGTAGTCTCTTCTTTTCCTGTGTTATCCTCGCGCAGGAGAAAGGAGGCTTACCCGACAAGGTGCATCATGCTGAACCCCTCTATAATGATCTCGTACGCGACCTCGGTGCACGAAAAGGGGAAAAAGAATTTAATCTGGGAGCCGATATTACAAGGACAAGTCTAAAGGATGACTTTGGATATCTCATGGAGTATGAATTTGCTCCAATTGATCGCTTAGGACTCGAGGTGGAAACGGATTTTGCCTACGCTAAAAGTCGTATGGCCAATGTACCTTCAACAAATCAATTGGAAATATTGCGATTGTCGTCGCAATATTCATTCTATGTCTCAAAAAAGAAAGCGACAACCTTGGCTTTCGGGTATACACAGATCTTTAACTTTGTAAACGGTGGTACCGCCTTTAATCCTTTTTTTATAGCCGCCAAAAACTGGTACCGTCATTGGCATACTTTAATTTACACCGGGCCAGAGATTGCTTATCAATACGGCACATCCAAAACGGCTATGAATTGGCAGATCAATACGTCATTTCACTATTCTGTTCCGAATACCGAGCATTTTATCGGTATTGAGATTAACCAGGAAATTTCAGCTGAAGGCATTCATACGATTTTGCATCCCCAAATCAAACTCGGCCTCAGCAAAAAAATGGCCATCGGTATGGCAATTGGCCTACCGATGGGGAGAGGGGAAAATAGGCTAAGTTCCTTTTTACGCATTATTTATCAGATTTAGTAGAATGATTTTTTCTGATAGAAAAATGTTGTCTATTTAGACTGGTATTTAACTTGAAGCAGTTATTTTTCCAGGTTTTAAAATCTCTTCGGAGGAAAATTTTATATCGATTATTAATATATAATTACTTTCAAATAGCTATATTTGATCTGTCCATATTATTGAACTTAGTCGATTGTGTTTGAAAAAGCGCTAAAATTTCTATTGCTACTAAGCACTTGTTTTGCTATGTCTGTTTTTAACAGGGTAGTGGCTTCAGGCTATTATGAAATTGAAATTCTCTCGGGGATAGATCCCTTTCACCGTAATATAGAATCTGCGGCCCGCGATAAACAAGGGTTTATCTGGTTTGTCGCAGGAAGCCTTCTTTACCGGTATGATGGTGTTGCAATAAAAGCATTTCATGAGCTTTATACAGAACCTTTGGGTTTCACGGAAGTGAATAAACTTACGGCTGATGATTCAGGACGGTTATGGCTAGAGACAAGAAATGGGCTCTTCATCTTTGATACCCAGCTATGGCGATTTATTGAAAAAGATACGTTTTCAAAAGGGCTTTCCGGCGAGGATGTCATTGCACTATTTAATCAAGGAAAAAATCTTTTTGTGGCAACCCGATCGGGTATTCTCTGGCAGATCAGCGGTTTTCGGAAGAAAAAGCTGATGGAGTTTCATCCCGCTTTAGCCGAAATGCGGCGGCCGGTAGGCAAAAGTCTTATTGCGGATGAAAGCAGGCTTTGGTTTGCTTACAATAGCTTACTCTTTTTTGTAGATTTAAAATCGGGGAAAACGCAGCAGGTTCAGATGTCAAAAAGGGTTTATCAGGAGCTAGATGATCTATTTTTATTGGAAAATGGTCTGCTACTGCGAAATTACGGCTTAGGTTATATGACCTTTGACGGAAGGCAATTTCACCAATTAAATCTGAAGGGGCTTAACAAAGGTGATATGCGCGATTGGGCGCATTGGTCCTTTGCGGAAACGGAAAAGATCATATTCCTTTTCAGTGATGGCCGCTATTTTGAATTTAGAAATAATCTCGAAATGACGCTCTTACGTGAGGACAAACACGATATCCGTAGAAGTCTGTTCAAATCAAGGCTCAACCAGCTTGATTTTAATGGGCACGAAGGTCTCTGTGCAACAGAGAATGGCTTGTATAGCCTCGCCAGAAGAACCTTTGAGCTGAATTACTGGAATACAGGTACGGCCAGGGCGATCGTAAAACAGCAGGATAAGTACTATGTGGGCGGCTATGCTCCCTTAAAATATTTTACGTTAAATCACCTTGCCATAAGGGAATCGGCCCCGCTCAATAATTATTATGCTTTTCTGCCAACCAATAAGGATACCGCGCTTGTGGGGCTGGAGGGCAGTTTTCTAGGTTTACTTGTCAATGGAAAATTTAGAACTTTAACTTATAAAAAGGTTAAGGGAACCCGAGAAGATTTGTCCACCATGGTGTACAGCCTCTGTCACTATCGGGAAAACAGCTATCTGATAGGGACATCATGTGGGCTATGGATCTACAATCGCGATACGAGATCAGTAAGTCCATTAAGGGATAATATGGGAAAGCTTGTTGGGATGGGCGAGCGAGTCAATTCCATTCAAGTACGACAACAGGTCATCTCATTCACCACCGAAAATGGTTATTTTGAATACTTGGCGGGCCAGCTACGGAAAATTTATCCGCAACAAAGCGAGAAACTCCAGGTGTACAGTCATTCATTTCGGCATAATAAGGTTTTTCTGGCAACAAAAGGAAAGGGACTGATAGCCATCGACGCCAGTACAGGACATGTTGACACCTATAACACGAATTGTGGGTTAGCGCATAATGTGGTTTTTAATATGGCCTGGGTAGGTGATTTGTTGTTTTTGGGGACATTCCGGGGTCTGTCGGTCTGGGACGGTAAAAATTTTTATAATGCTTATGCGATGCATGGGCTGCCATTTGAAGAATTTAATCAGGCTTCAATACTCGATGATAAGCCTCAAGGGCAATTGTTTATTGGTGGTGTACTCGGCTGTATTGCCATCCAGCCGCAGCAGTTTTTGTATAATCTGAAGCAGGAAACAGTGCCGCCGCCGGTATTGTCAACAATTTCTATGGGTACCAGCTCCGGGAATATCGTAACTTCCTTTACACCAAAGGATGGTCAGGACACGCTGATTTTCGATAAAAAAATTGAATTTGCAAATCTTAGGATAGCAAAAATAGATGCTTATAAACAAAATTACAAAATCTACTTTCGCCTTCAGCCTCTCATAAAATCATTTCAGGAAGTGCCGGCATCGGGAGAAATTAACCTTTCCGATCTGAAAACAGGCGAGTACGAACTTGAATTGAAGACGATAAGCGACAATGGTCTAAGTGTGAAAACCAAGCGGTGGCTGTTTTATAAAAAGCCGAAATTTTATGAGACACAGCTTTTTTATGTGCTGGTTACCCTAGGGCTGGGCGTTGTTCTTTATGTCATAGCTATTATGCGATCTTCGCAGCTCAAGCGGGACAAAAAGCTCCGGCTGGAACTCGCGCGCGATCTGCACGACGAGGTTGGAGGCCTGCTCACGGGAATTGCGATGCAGACTGATCTTATGGCTATAGGTCAGCAGCCCGCAGGGCGGCATCAGTCGCTGGAAAAAATTGCAGCCTATAGTCGGGAGGCGGTACAAACGATGGATGATGTCATCTGGGCAATAGACTCGCGCAATAATAGCCAGGGAAGCTTAGAAGACCGGATGAGGTTTTTGGTTTCGCAGATTCTGCCGATGCAGGATGTCGATGTCAAATTTGATATAAATCTGCAAAGTGCCGGCCAGCTGCCTCAATATGTACGTCAGAATGTATATCTCATCTTTAAAGAAGCATTGCATAATATCTGCAAGCACAGTCCTAATGCGAAAGTTGATATATTTTTAAAAATAGATCATCATCAGCTGATTTTAAGGTTGTGTAATACCATACAATTGAAGGAAGGAACCATCTCGCATACGAAGTATCCGAGACATGGTCAGGGTACGGCCAACATGAAACGTCGGGCAGAGGCGATAGGGGCTAAATTCGAAGCCGAAAGGTCCACAACACATTATCGTATTCAATTAGCTGCGAAACTCAACGTGAATAAACTTTTTCTTGACTTTTTTAATTGATATGATGCAGCATAACCCCCAATTTTGGATAAGTTTGAGCTTCGCTATATTGGGAGGCGCTTTTTGCATATCAGGTCTTTTGTTCCGCTTTTATCGTTTTTTTAAATACAAAGATATAGGACAGCTACTGATCAGTGTGGGGGTGATGGCCTTAATTTGGCATGTCATGATCTATTGCATGATCTATACGGGTGAAATTCAATATTATCCGCGTATTTATAACAAAGGAATACCCTTTTATTATCTGGTGGGCCCCTGCTTTTATTTTTATGTTTGGCTCAAATTTAATCCCAATGCGACACTGCCTAAATATTGCCTCCTACATTTATTGCCCTTTTGCTTTGGATTGATTGATGTCATTCCGTATGCAATAGCCCCGCTAGAAGAACAGAAAAAACTGCTTAGGATGCTGGTAGAAGACATCCCCCTAGGATTTAAGCACCATTATGGTTTTGTGGATCAACAATTACATTATATGCTGCGATTCGGACTCGCTATTGCTTATATTATTGGACAATGGCGGTTATATTATAATGCAGATGTAGATGCGAAAGCCACAAAAAGAGAAGTGCTGATTTTTAGCAGCATTTACAGCATTTATCTTCTCCTGCAATGTAGTATCGTGTTAGCCATTATCCTCAACAGCAGTCAGGAGGCCTATATCCTTAAAAGTCTGGATAAGCTGGTCTGGGTAAGTTTTTGCTTTCTTTTGTTTAGCCTGTGGTTTATGCTGGATGGAAATACAAAATCAAAATTATACTACTTAAAATAAAACACACTTATCTTTATTTTTTATGCCAAACACAAAATTTAGACTTGCAATCATAGAAGACCGTATGCCTGTTCTCGAATCATTAAAATCTTACTTCGAGGATAACACTCAGTTTGATCTGGTGGTTGCGGCACGTGAACTTGATGAGCTGCTAGAAGCGAACTGGAGTCCTGAATATTTAGATTTGCTGCTCTGCGATATTGGACTACCAAATAAAAATGGCATTGAAATAACTTGGTATATAAAGCGCAAATTTCCGCATATACAGGTCGTTATGTTTACGGTGTTTGATGATAAAGAACATATATTTCAGGCACTTTGCGCGGGTGCCGCCGGCTACCTGCTTAAAAGTACGCCGTTACCGGAGATGGAGCAGTTGCTCGTGGAAGTCATGAAGGGAGGTTCGGTGATGAGTCCGCAGGTGGCTCGTCTGGTCATATCTCACTTTAACCCAGCACTCGAGCATAAAGTCGATTACCGGCATCGCGAAAAGCTTACCCCCCGCGAGATCGAAATTGTTTCCCTTTTGCAACAGGGGTATACCTATAAAAAAGTTGCTGAAACTGCATTTATTAGTGTAGATACCGTGAAATTCCACATTAGGAATATCTATGGAAAATTGCAGGTTAACAGCCGTTCGGAGCTTATGCTGAAATATAATAAACCGATTTGACAGAACTTCTTTTCGCGAAAAACAATGCCTAAAGAAAACATGCTGCTCGTTTCAATCGATGGATTAACTATGCGGTGTGTACACTATCTGTTTTTGAGATCTTCTTAAGAGCATCTTAAGAAAATTCTATCTTACCGACAAATACCTATTTTAAGTTAAATTTTTTTGTGAAAACCACCCTTATGGGTAGGTAATCACTTTGCTTGTATTTTTAAATTTGTGATGCCATTTTAAAGCAACTTAATCTATTTAATTAAAAGTATGCAAAGTTATGATCTCCCACCTAAGCAATTTAGGGTGTTTTCGGTATTGCATGCAGACAGCGATCTGCTCATGCGAAAAATAATTTCGAATGTTTTCTCCAATGAAGCATTTCAGCTGGATTCCGCCGCCAATGGAAAAGAAGCCTTTGCCCTTTTGGAAGCGAAGGACTATCAGTATGATATCGTCATTACCGAAATGCATATGCAATATGCAAATGGGTATGAAATTATCAATAAGGTGATGAAGGAATCGCCGCGCACCAGGACACTTATCACATCCAACATGAGTTATCTCCATATCCGTGAGGGACTGGAAATTGTGCGTGAAGATTGTTTTAAAAAACCGCTGGTCGTGGGAAAACTATTGGAAAGAGTGAAGCTCATCATGGAAGGTGATACGGACGTTGCTGGACAATTACTTCCAGAACTTGGGTCTAAGGTCGTAAATATCTCCGAGAGCCAGAACAACGAAGCTGAGCCGCATCAAATGCAGTTAGATTCTTTCCTGCAAAATGCTAAAATAGCTCATTCAGAACAACCGCAGGGAATAGTTCCTGTACAGGATCTAATAGCTGTGGAGGAGCTGGTGGATGTGCATGAGGTAGAAGAGGTGCAGGAAAAGATACATATGCAGGCGGTGGTACGTGCGCAAGAAGATGCGATGAATGAGCTTTTTGTGGCGGAATATGTCTCCAAGGAAGAAATTTTGGCAACAGATATCGTACCTGAACACCCAGTTTTAGTAGCGGCTACACAGAAATTGCCCGTCATGTCGGGTAAACGATGGTGGTAAATAATTAGTACACACGAAAAATTTTATGTATACAATACAGTCATTCTCAAGCCTAATGCAGGCAACAAACTCCCCCTTGGTAAACACCGCTAATTCATTGTTGACGGGCTTGAAAATACAAATGGGGCAGCAGTGGTATATCTGTGGTAAATTGGCACTAAATGAAGGAAATAGCCCTAGAAGACCCCTGAATGCATCGCCGGAATCATTGGAATGTCAATTGCTGTTCAAGGCTGCAATTTTGACGAGCGGTGTCGGCGCCGACACTCCATTGATGATAACTATTGGCTTGCCCAATAGTACCTACCGCTTGTATCGGGAAACTGCCGAACAGACGCTTCGTGGAAAACATATCATCCAGTCGGATCCCGCTGTTTATGGTGAGGACGGATCTGGTATATTACCAATTGAGGTAGCGCATATTGATGTGTTGCCGGAGGTCGTGAGTTGTATGGTGGCGTTGCGCAGGGGAGAAAGTTGTGAAAGGGGGGCTTTCTTCGTTTTTAGTTTTGGGTTCGGTACATTGGAAACTGGGCTGAGTACCGATGAAGGCGTAGTCGAAAATGCGATGGGGAGCGCTCCAGGTATGCATTATGCTGTCAATATCCTCCGCGAACAGCTGCAGCAGACGTATGATCTATCATTTCAAAGCATCCAACAGCTTGATGAGGCTTTTCGAAACGGCTACATCTATATCAACCGTAAAAAAATTGACCTTCAGGGATTGCGCAAGAAAGCGATACAGACCTATTATGCCGAAATTGTCTCGCCAGCATTGGGTGACGTGGTCAATGATAGAAATCTAGCTAAATCAAATCGAATATTTCTGTGTGGTGGTGGTGCGCATTATGGCGATCTCATCGACTGTATTCTCGAAGAGTTTGGAGATATTGCCGGTGTTAAAATTGTCGACCAGCCTGAATCTCTTGCCGTAAAAGGGTATTTACTAAATTCCATGCGTTACATTCAGGATCAGTCCAAATTGCCGGTGGGGATCGATATAGGGAATATACAGACGCGTGTAGCCCTTGCTGAAAACTAAGGTATGACTGTAGATCAAACTTTTATTGCGGTGATTCAGGGGATTGTTGCAACCTCCTTTATTGGAACTTTTGTCGCTTATGCTGTGATCATCGTGCTGCGTTTGCGAACGGCGAAAGCCCAGCGTCGGCAAAATAAGCTCGACCAGCTGATAGAAGATCGTATACTGCCGCAGTTTATCCAGGAAATGGGTACAGAAAGTGCGTATGTGTCTATTGATCAGTCTGTGCTGGATGAGCTGGCCCTAATGGATAAAAGAAACCGCCAGACCCTAATTGATACCTTGATCCGTCTCCGATGGCATGTGGCCGGAACAAATGCGCTGATTCTTCATCGAATCTATGTGCTGCTTGGGCTAAATCTGGATTCGTTGCAAAAGATGAAATCGCGCAAATGGTATCGCAATGTTCAGGGATTGCACGAGCTGACGCTGATGGACTATGCAATCTCGGATATTGATATTCTCCGATTCAATCTCAGCGAAGAGTCCGAACTGCGCTCTGCAGCGCGAAGTGCTTTTATGCGTTTCAGCAAGAACGAGCCATTCCGCTTTTTTGATGAGGTACGCGATCCATTGAGCATTTGGGAATTGATCGGTTTTTTTCGGATTCTCGAACAATCCCGCGATACGGTAAAATCAAACTTTGCAAACTGGATTCGTTATTCGCGCAACAAAACAGTTGTAATTTGCTGCATGAAACTTGCAGCACACGAACAGAGCCTGGAGGCCATAGACAGTATCGAAGGATTGCTCAATGTGAACGACCATAGTTTGCGTTCGCACGCTATTAATGCGCTGGGGCATTTAAGGGCTGTACATACACAGGAAACACTGATTAAAATGTATCCAAACCAGCCGGTAGACTGCCAGTGCGAAATCCTATTTTCGCTCGGCATGTTTCGGACTCCGAGAGCCATGGAATTTCTGACCGAGCAATTTCAGTCGGCCTTTGATTTTGAAATCGAAAATCATGTTGCGGCAATACTCGCCCGCTTGGTACGCAGCAAACAATTGGCGTGGAATTCTTTACATCTGCCTTCACGAAAACAACGCATTCTAAACTATTATCTGCACGAACAATAATGCATACAATATGATCCAAGATATAATTGACGTTTTCCAACTTTTTATATTTTCTTACAGTAGCCTGACCATGGTGATCTACGTCATCATGGCGGTGCTATCGTATAAGGGAATTATGTTATATAGACGGAAAAATAGAGAGCACTATACCCAAAATGTAATTTCGAGCCCACTTTCACCGGGCATCTCGGTCATTGCTCCGGCATACAACGAGGGCCTGACCATTATTGATAATGTGTATGCATTAATGCATCTGAATTATCCATTGTACGAAGTTATTATTGTCAATGACGGCAGTACGGATGATACATTGGAAAAATTGGTGGAGCATTTCGAACTTAAGGAAGTAGATCTCCCCTACAATGAAAAGATCAAAACGAAGGCTGTAAAACGCTTTTTTCGATCTACTAATCGCGCTTATGAAAAGCTGTTGGTCATCGATAAGGAGAACGGAAAAGGCAAAGCTGATGCTTCGAATGCCGGTATAAATGCCTCAAAATTCGATTATTTTCTCTGCACAGATGTGGATTGTATCCTCCACGAGGATACGCTTTCCCGACTTATGCGTCCCATTTTAGATGAAAAGAGCCGGAGCCGCTTAAAAGACATTCAGGTGATACCCGATACCGGATACATCCACGTGGAGAACAATCAACGGCGGGTCATAGCGGTGGGGGCGCCCCTGCGGATGATCAATTCGTCTGAAGTGGATAACGGCGTAATAACACGCTTTAAACCGCCACATAAAGTACTCCCACGTTTTCAGGAACTGGAGTATATTCGCGCATATTTGCTTTCTAAAATGGCTTGGAGCTCAATTAATTGTGTTCCTAATGTGTCTGGAGGACTTGGTCTTTTTGACAAGCATATTGCCGTTAAGGTTGGGGGCTATGATCCGCGCTCATTTGCCGAGGATATTGATATGGTGACGCGCATGAGTGTTTACATGATCCAGAATAATCACAAATATGCGATTCGGTATATTCCTGTTTCATTGTGCTGGACGGAAGGACCACAAACCTTGCCGGTATTCAGTAGACAGCGTGTACGCTGGGCTAGGGGATTGATCCAGATCATGCTGCTCCACCGTCATGTTTTATTTAATTTTAAGTTTAAAAGGCTCGGGCTTATAGTGTTTCCTTATAACTTTTTATTTGAGTTTTTGGCGCCTATTTTCGAGGTATTGGGGCTGTTGTTTTACATTTATCTTATTGTAATAGGCGCCATCAATTGGGAAAATACATTTACATTACTCGCTTTTCTTTATATGTTTTCCGTCTTGGTAAGCTCCATAGCCGTACTGTGGGATCAATTGATTGAAAGGCATTACCGCAAAACGAGTGAGGTGATAGGCCTTTGCCTCACGGCCTTTGCTGAGCCGTTTATTTATCATCCGCTCATTGTTTTTTTTAGTATTAAAGGCTACATACAGTCCATGTTCAGGCAAAAACTGGTGTGGGGAAATATGCAGCGTAAAGGTTTTGCAAGCCAAAAATCTTCCGACAAAAATCAAGCTTAAGCTATTATGAATTTCCGTTATACTATTTTTATTCTCTTCCTGTTATCTACACCTGTCCTGCAAGCGCAGACCTGGAATTCCGTGCGTGCCGAAAAATTGTACCAGCAGGCTTTGGTAGACATCAAATCTGCTCAACAGCAGAAAGCTTTGAAGTCATTGGAGGAGGCCATAAAGCTGAATCCAGCCCATATCGATGCGCAGGTGCAACTTGCCCGAATCTATATGGCGCAGAAACAATATGATCAGTCGATCCGTACTGCACAACTGGTACTGCGTGCTTCGCCCCAATATGAAGATGTTTATTATTATATTATAGGTTCTTATTTATCAAAAAATCGGCCTGCTGAAGCTTTGCGGTACGTCGAAATGGGATTGGCGCGTTTTGCTACCAATAAAGATTTCGGGATCAAAAAGCTTAATATATTGGATATGCTCAAACGCTATCAGGATGGAGATTCTTGGGCGCAGGTTCTGATCCGGCGCTTTCCGACCGATGGGAGCGTAAGACTCGCTATGGCCGGTCATTATGAAGCAAAAGCCGATTGGTATAAAGGAAATAAAATGGATAATCTCGCCAATTCTTATTATGAAAAGGCGCTCGAACTCGCGCCGAAAAATACAGATCTCATCGAAAAAATGAACAATCTCGTCTCTCAAGGCGGTGATTATGATGCACGAATTGCCAAGGCAAATGCGATATTGAACAACGATAGTAAATCTTACAATGCGTTATTCCAAAAGCTCAGTCTGCTACAGGAATCACATCGTTATGCAGAGGCATTAGAAGTGTTACGCCTGATTTTACGTTATTATCCAAAAGATAAAAAGGCCCTTGACCTAAACAATAGTTTACGGAAAGAAGCAGCCGGATATTATCAGAACACAGATACTTATGCTCTTTATCAGTCGATTTTGGATCAGAATCCAGGCGATCGGGAAGCCTTGGAAAAGGTGGTAGGCATTGCCGCTTCTCGGGGGGAGACGACGCAGGCACTATATTGGGTAGACCGTGCCTTACAGCGAAATGCAGCCGATCGTGTACTACTGCGCAGAAAAATGGATTTTGAATATCAGCTACATCGCTATCAGACAGCGGCAGATATTGCTGTTAAGCTCTATGGGAGCAACGGTGATAAAGCTTTCCGATCAGAAGCATTGCAAATGATCAATGCCTGTGGGAGTTATTATTTGCAACAGCAACAAACCGACAGCGCCATCGTTTACTACGATCGTACGCTTCACTTAGATCCGAGCAATATGCCAGCCCTGCAAGGGCGTATTTCCGCTCTTATCCTGCAAAACAATTTATCCTCGGCCCTTCGGGAATTGGAGCAGGCGATCAGTTATTATCCAAATGATATCGATTTGCAGTTAAAAAAGGCGGGTTTCCTGGCACAATCGGGCAAAATACAGCAGGCTGTAGCTTTAAGCGAAAAACTTTACGCCAGTTATCCGGGAAATCCCAAAATTAAATCGCTTTATTTAGAGCAAAAGCTTGCCGCAGCCAATGCCTGTATACTGGTGGAAGAGTACGGAGAAGCGGAAACGCATCTTCGTCAATTACTCATTGAAGACAACGATAATAAAGAAGCCCTACACTACCTTTCTAATATTCTTGACCTCAGAAGACGCTATCCGGAAGCTTTGCTCGTTGTTCAGCAGGCCCTGCAAAGTTATCCGGGTGACCGCGAATTTCTTCAGAAGAATGCTTCAATCCTTCATAATAGTGCGCAGTATATGGCAGCTGTTCAGGTCGCCACTATGCTGCGGACAGAATATCCGTACAATCAAAAGTACCGTACAATGGTACAGGATGCATGGATGTCGGCGGGATTGGCTTTTCAAAAAAAAGGATTAGCCGATAGCGCAATCTTTTGTTTTGATCGCGTGCTCAAGGACAATCGAACAGATTCGCTAGCCTATAGTAATAAAATAAACCTTCTAATGGCAAAAGGAGACTTTGAATATGCCCTGCAGAGTGTGGATACGGCATTGCAGCATTTTGAGTATGCCGAACCTTTTCTCCTAAAGAAAGTAATCGTACTTGACAGTTTGGGGCGGTTTGTTGAAGCGGCACATTATGCCGATACGCTATCCAAGCGCTTCGATCTACGGAAGCACAGGGAATATGCAGCTCTTTTGCGAAGTAAAACCATGCAGAACGCTTTTGGAATTTCTTTGCTGAATAGCTCCTTTTCAGGTGTTGATGATAATCCAGCGCCACCTGCATACCGTATTGCGACACTGTATTACACCCGTCGTTTGTCGCCAAAAATAAGCTATGGCGCACAGCTGTTATTCACAGGAAGGCAATCAGGTACGGGCATTATGGGAGAAGGGGACCTGACGTATACGGCGAATAAATTGCTTTACTGGAATGCTTCGATAGGTATATCCAATAATGTGCTGCTTCCCAAATATAGATTGGCCTATTCGCTTTATCGGCAGCTTGGGAAAGGTTTCGAAGGAGAGCTTGGGGCGCGTTTTCTGGAAGTTGTCGCGATCAAAGCGGTATCAGTGGTTGTTGGTGCGAGCAAAAGTTTTGACCCTTTTCTGCTGAATGCACGAATCTTTGCCATCAAGGAGGAAAAGGATTTCTACTTTGCTTTTCAGGCAGGCGCAAAATATGAGCTTACTGAAGCCGATTTATTGCAGGCAAATTTTGGACTTGGAACTTCACCAGACGATAGAAGCAGGCTTATTTTATTGCCTGAATTGGGGGGTGTTATGAGTCGAAGTGTGGGAGCGGGATACCGACGTACAATAAATTATCGTACATCGCTAGGTCTGAATGGTACCTACACGAGTCAAAAAATTGGTACTGCAACATTTCGTAATCAATATGATCTACTGCTCGCTTTACAGGTGAAATTTTAACTCTAGCCGATAATTGAACAATGAATGGTACAATTTTAATTTTAGGTGCCGAAGGGTACCTTGGCTGGCCGCTTGCCATGAAGTTAGCGCTGCACCATCCAGACCAAAAAATCATATTGCTGGATAATGGCTGGCGCAAAAGCACGGTTGCCAATCTTGGATTTGGCCCCTGGCTACAGATTCCGGATCTCTCAAGTCGTATCGAAGCATTTGGCCGAAAATATGGCTTATCTAATATGTGCGGTGTGCACGCTGAGGTTTGTTCGGATGAATTGGCGGAACTGATTCGTCGGGAACGGCCACATACGATTTATCATCTCGCACAGCAGTGTTCGGCGAGTTATTCGATGTTGGGATTACAACAGGCTCTTTACACCATCCGTAACAATGAAGAAGGTAATATGCGTCTGCTCTGGGCAGTACGCGAATATGTCCCGAAAGCCCATATTATTAAGCTTGGATCTTTTGGGGAATATGCCAAGGGCGGATTGCCGATAGCTGAAGGCTATTTTAAGCCGAGTTATAAAGAAGAGTTGGCGTCGACGCCTTTACCTTACCCTAGGGCGGCAAACGATATTTATCATGTTTCCAAAATAAATGACTCGAATTATGTAGCGATGGCGGCGCGTACCTGGGGGCTTCGCATCACAGAAGTGATGCAAGCAACGGTCTTTGGTCTGCTAACATCGGAAATGGATGCCTCGCCTGATCTTTTTACCCGTTTTGATTACGATCCGATATTTGGAACGGTAGCCAACCGTTTTATAGCGCAGGTAGTTTCTGGTTCACCGATGACAGTATATGGTAGCGGAAACCAGCGTACTGGGCTTATGGCGTTGAACGATGCGGTAAATTCGTTGGCCCGATTTGCTGAAGATATACCACCAATGGGTGAACATCGTGTGGTGAACCATGTTACAGAAACGCACTATTCCATTAATGAATTAGCGGAGGATATTGCTGACATCGCCAGGGGTATGGAGTTAGATCCCAAGATTTCTTTTATATCAGATCTTAGAGGGGAAAGTGCCGTCAAGAAACCTATTTACACCATTGAGACAAGTTTGCAGGGAAGTAATTTGTATCATACCAATTTCCATACCGTGATCAAAGAATCCATCAGTCTTTTACAAAAACAATATAGTACACTTCTATCGCATCATTTTTCACCTCATAGCGCCTGGAACGAACGTTCTTATGGGAAAAATCTTGATTTTGAAAGAGTGGATGCCGTCCGAAAAATAGAAGATGACGCGTATTGGGATCAGATCAGGATCAATACATTTCCTTCGGCCCGGGTGAATCTAAATCCGGGCTGTCTGTCTACTTTGCCACAGGATCGTCTCGAAACCATCAAAAGTCAGATAAACGGCAATCCACTTTCTTTATATGCTTTAGGGAGGGAAGCTTTTAATGCCATACAGGAGGAATGTACTAAATTGTGGCCGGCTATCGGTTATCGCTGTAATGTGACTTCCAGCACTTCTCAGGCCATGAATTTATTGGCATTGGTGCTTTTACGGAGGTTGCAGGAGGATGGGAAGAGGTGTTTTCAGGTCCTGACAAGTGAACATGAACATCCGGGCGGTATTGGCCCCTTTGAACATTTGCCAGAATATAAGCTCACTTATCTCCCTGACGTTGTCCTTAATGACACGGAGGAATTTAACAGATGCTTGCGCGAAAGGCAACCAGACATCGTGTTCTTATCCCATGTCTATTATCCCACAGGAAAACTGATGCAAGACAAGTGGCGCCTGAGCAATATAAAAAAGGCTGTTCCGAATGCAATTCTGATTCTTGACGTAGCACAGTCATTAGGGATTCAGCAACTTCCTTTTGGGGATGCCGATGTATTGATCGGGAGTACACATAAATGGTTGCATGGACCATTGGGTGGTGGTTTAGCTTGGTTCAAAGAAGATTTTGCAAGTTGGATCGGGGCCTTATATTGGAATAAGCAGCATCTTTTTGAAGATCCGCTAACCCATGGGTTCAGCATTCCTGGGGGGCAGGATTTCTTATTGTATGAAAGGTTGAGGCAAAGCTTAAAGCGCTATCGAGAAATTGGGCCGAAAGCGATCCTGGAGCGCAGTACCTATCTGGCAGCTTATCTGAAAAGGGAGCTTAATGGGATCTTGAGCCATGCAGGCATTACGCACTGTTTTATGGGAGATGATGTATCTCCAGTCGTAAGTCTACTGGTGTCAGATTATGATCCTTATCCGCTGTACGAGTTTTTGAGAAAGAAAGACATCCATATTAAATGCATTAAGCACTGTAGAGTAGAAGCGAAGGTTGGACATGTACTGCGTTTTGGTATACCTTATTATGAAAATATGGGCCGCCTGCGCATGGTACTTGATACGATAGCTTCTTTTGTGGATTGTGCCATCATGGATAAACAAGAAGTTGACTTGGTGATCTAGTTTAATATGCAATGATGAAAGATGCAAATTATAAACTGAACCTGTTCGTTCTTGTTGGATTACTGTTCATTAGCAGCTGTATGGCACAGCAAGTGGACATCGTTCGCGATAAGAAAGCCGAAACTGAAATCGTTATTTCCTCGCATCCATCAAATTTGGAGCGAAAGGCGGCTCTGGTATTACAGGAGTATATCAAACGTATTACTGGCGAAGAGTTAGCGATATTGTCGAGCCCTTCTCAGACGAAAAAACACGTACTATTTATAGGAAATAATTTTTATCAACAGCGGATTGGAAAGAAGGTTGAGCTTGGAAGTGAAGGTTTTGAAATTATTGTTCGGGACGGACAAGTATATCTGACTGGAGGTTCAGGAAAAGGTCTATTGTATGGCGTGTATGAACTTATCGAGAAGCAATTTGGCGCTCGGAAATATGATCAAGGGCCTGCATGGGTGCCCAAGCGTTCGAGTCTGACGCTTCCTCAGGATTTCAATTTGCGTTTTGAACCAGCATTACGTTATCGGGAGTCTTACTACCCCGCTTCTGCGGATGCTGAATACCTAGATTGGCATCATTTGCATCGATTTGAGGATCTGTGGGGCTTATGGGGGCATTCATTTTTTAAAATTATACCACCGGAAGACTATTTTCAGCAGCATCCTGAATATTTCGCTTTAACAAACGGAAAGCGCAGTGCAACTCAACTCTGTCTGACAAATCCTGACGTCCAGAAAATTGCAATCAATTATTTTCGACGGGCCATTGCCGATAATCCTGATGCGGTCTATTGGTCTATAGCGCCAATGGATGGCAAAGGGTACTGCACCTGTGACCGCTGTACAAAGGTTGATCAGGAGGAGGGAGGGCCTCAAGGCACGCTAATCCGATTTGTGAATAGTATTGCGGCTCAATTTCCAGAACAGAATTTTACCACCTTAGCCTATGGTTACACCGCAGAAGCTCCCAAAATAACTCATCCATCGGCCAATGTGTATGTGCTGCTAAGCACGATAGATGCAACGCGGGAACGGGACCTTAGCGATAATCCAACAGCTGTTCCTTTTCGACGCCAGCTCAATGACTGGTCAAAGATTTCATCGAATATTTTTGTGTGGGATTATACCACTCAATTTACAGCTTATATAAATCCTTTTCCGATGTATGATCATTATCAGAGCAATATCGCTTACATGTATCAACGCGGCGTAAAAGGTGTTTTTGAACATGGGCCTGGACATACGCTAGCTGATATGTCTGCCTATGCCAGTTATATGCAGGCTAAGAGCCTATGGAATCCTGAGCTGGATCGAGCTGATGTGGAAGAGGATTTTTTGGACGGTTATTATGGTGCAGCGTCAAAGGATATTAAAATGTATCTAAAACAACTTATTGAAGCTCGAAAAACAAGTCGCTCGACGCTTGATATATACGGTAATCCCATCCTTTCGCGGCATGGATATCTGAGTTTAGAAAAGATGAAACTTTTTAAGGAACTTTTGAATAATGCGCGAAAAACTGTAGCTGGTGATCCGAGATTTTTAAGTCGTGTCAAATTGATCGCTTTAAGTCTCGAGTATGCAGAGTTGGAGCAGGCAAAGGCTTATGGCGATCATCCGCTCGGCTTTTTAAACAGGAAAGCTGATGGTCAGTGGATGGTCAAGCCCAATTGGATGAAGCGGATTGATGAATTTTTGGATCATGCGCTTCGAGGCGGAGCTATCGAATTGGCTGAAACTAGTGGTAGTCTTGAGCAATACCGGCAACAATGGCTAACACTATTAAATAAACCCTATTTGCCTTCATTGCTCCAAGGGATAGATCCTCAATTTAAACCTTCTTTTTTGGAAGATTTTCCCGCAAATGGAAAAACAACACTGAATGATGGGTTATCGGGAACAACAGATTACAGTTACAATTGGCTATTATTTGATGGTAAGGATGTGGAGATTACTTTTCCGTTTCCGAATGAAACAAAGGCTTCGGAAATTAGGCTTAATTTCCTTTTGGATCCGGCACATTATCTGTTTCTTCCAGATGGAATTGAGGTAGAATCCTCGGTAGATAATATTTCATACGTTAACGTCGGGACATATAAGATGGATACCAGTCTAATTCCCGAAGGTCCGATATGTCATCCAGTTTCATTTGGCTTAAAGCAACAAAAAGGACGTTTTTTAAAAGTGAAAATCTCTTTTCCCCAAGAGTTTCCACATTGGTTTGAAGGCTCAAAGCATCGTAACCCGCTTTTTGCGATAGATGAAATTCACGTTAGAAAATAGAAGCGGGCGGATTTAAAAATATTTGGTTAATCTTAAAAGGAATTTTTCCTAAATTTATTCAACCGATTATCTGACCTAGGAAAATCATCATGTCGTTAGGAAATATTTTTTTGTTATTGTTGCTGTATTTGCCCTGTATTATGCTTGGAGCTTTTTTTAGCTATAATTTGATTTGCTGGATCTATCTAAAGGCTAGTGTTGTTAATAGCGCAGGACAAATTTGGGAGAGGATAGCATTTTTTTGTTTATTCGCGCTCACGTTTTCGACTATGTTAATAACTACATTGTCTATCTCAGATAATGAATTGTTCATATTGTGGCCGCAGAAATTATTTTACGCATGTATTATTATAGGAATTCCTACGCTTGTGATAACGACTTTTGTCATCCTTTTTAGGTGTATAGAATCCTGGTCTGAATGCTGTTCGAGCGGCAGAAGAGTCCGATATGGTTATTTACTGTTTTTGACCATTTGGTTATTTTGTTTTTTTGTGCAAGTTATCATATACATTATGCTGATTAGGCAGATTAGCTAAATTGGATGAGTCAATGTTTAGTGTATAATGAATTAAGCTTACAGTTTGGGGGCAAAGTAAATCAGGAAATAGGTGCTTTAATGAGGTTTGTAAGGGGTTAAAAATAAATGGGGCGAACGCCTTCGCCCCATTATATCCATTAATATTATCAAGTCGAACGCAAAAAAAATGACTTGATGGCCCAAATGTAAAAAAATATTGTGAAAATTCACCGGTAAAAATTTACCATAATCGTGTAAAAATCGACGCGGTAGTTGAAGGGCTACATAGTTCATAAAAAAGACGGCTAGAATTTCTAGCCGTCTTTGTTTAGTTGCCGAAGCTTCAATTATTACTATTTTTAGTTTGCACGTACGCAGCGAACGTTTTTGAATGATGTACTTAGTACATTTGCACCTAATGCGCTTACACCGTTTAAGAGTTCTCCCGTATTGTTTGCCATATGGAATCTTGTGCCTAATGATGGAACAGGGAGTAGTGCGATTCCCCGGCCAGCATTACCATAATAACCCCATGTACCTGCGCCAACTAGGTTAAGAATGTTAGCACCCTGTTCATTTGTCCACAATGTAGTTGCTCTGCCGTAGCTATCAAGAAGATTAATACCCAAGCTTACAACCTGAAAGTTTGAAATATCAACGCTAAGATCATTCAAGCCAATATTGGCTAAACCACCATTTCCAAGCAGAGGCAATATGTTTATATTTGAAATTTCCCCATTGTAGTAGAAGCGTAGTCTGTTGGATGCGCTATTGATATCGCCAAAAGCATTAGAGCCTGAGGTGGGAGTCCCATTAGCTCCTGACGCCAGTGTATATTGACCATAATTATATGGACTTGATGGTGCCAGCGATGAATTAGGAGCCGCTGTATTGACTAGTACCGATACTGTGTTTCCTAAGAGATTGGTAATGATGTTTAAGAGACCGGTTAACCCTGTGGCATCAACAACTTGACCTAAGCCTCCCAGCGCTCCTGTAAGAGAATTCAACTCGATGTCTCCACGAACCATATTGGCAAAATCTGCCTTTGCAGGTTGCTTCCAAAGTCCCGCTGGATAAACCAAAGCACAAGGATCTCCATTATTTGTCGTAGTTGTCGCAAATTGCCCTGGAACAATACTTCCGAAAGCAAAATAGCCGTTTGCTCTAGCGGTCAGCTGATTGTTTGCGTAGAAAGCATAATTGCGGCCATTTCCATTATTGCCTCTGTAAAACAAATTCGAACGTCCCCATTTCACTGTATGGTTACCGTAGTTGGTGATTAATGGGGATTCCACAACGTTTAGCAATAGGCGATGACTATTACCCAATTGTGGTGTAACGGAAAATCCGAAATTGGACGCTGTTGAAAAATAGGTGCGCGCTAAGCTTCCGTCAACATGGCTAATATTTAGGTTTTGGACTTGAACATTAATTGCACTTTGTGCAGCCGTAGATGCGGTATAAACATAGGCAATTTTTGCATCATTGAATGCCGCATCAATATTTGTAAAGTTGGCATATGTTAACGTTGGCGTAAAACTTGCACCTGCAGTAACAGTTCCACTCTGCAATGCGATACTACCTGTTGCTAAATTTAAACCCGTTACGTTCACTGTAGGATTGCCTGTGATATTTCCAAAAACACCTTTGGTATTCAATTCAATTCCTATGCGTGAAAACTTATGACTGAATTGGATACTGATGTTTGAATTGGTTGCAAGGTTGACAGTTCCGCTAGCATAAAGGACATCTTTATTTTGCGCAAGAGCAATTGATCCATTTGTTGGTGTAAGTGCAGGTTGATTAGCATCTGATGTATTGTAAGATAGCGCGACCCATGTATACGTAGTCGCGGAATTAAGTCCTTCAATAGTACCTGCCGTTCCTGCGGTCAATTCCTTTGATGTAACTAATGTTGTTCCTGAATAGATATAAACAACATACTTTGTGCCGGATACCATATTTTCTGTGACACCAGGCGCAACATCAGCAGCTGGACCGCCGGAGCGTTTTACGCCGATCGCATCGCTAGTTATGGTTGGTAAATTGTTGTCTGTCGAAACAACCATGTCGACGTCCGAAAAGGAATGTACTTTGCTGGTCGTTGCGCTCGATTTTGTCGATCCAACTTTCACTGCGTCACCAGTATCGTTCGTCTTAATGCCACCTACAGCGAAAGTAAGTACATTACTTTTGTTTTCGACATTCTCAGTCTTGTTGTCCTTGGAACAACTTGTGATTAATGTACCGGGGATTGCTAGCATTGCCATCGCAACAACCCAGTTCGCTCTTTTAGTCAGATTAAATCTCATTTTAGTGCTTTTTCGTGTTGTTAGTAATTTTGATGATAATGCGTTAAGCGCCTTCGCCATTAGTGGTCCCGTCTGTCCCTGCTCCCCAGCCGTCGGTTTGTGGTGTGGCATCTGGTTGTGCCTGAGAACCTGCAGCAATGCCTTGCTCAAGCTCTACAACGTGCTCCTTGATGGACGGAGCTACGTACATTTTTTTTGCGTTCTTATTCATGATAATATTATTTGGATAATCCATGCTGTTACCAGCATGGGGTTTAAATTTAATGGACAATTTAACCCTCGTTTATTTGCTAGAAATACTTAAGCATATAACTGCTTGCCTTTGCGTATAGGCAATATTTTGCCGTTATCACTTAGGTATTCCTAAATTTTTTGTCTGTTTGTTGATTTTTAATTTAATTGTTAATACTTTTTTGCTATCGGCTAGTAATACTTTTCCCGAATTGAATTGTAATATTACGACTTAATATCAACTTGTGCAAAAAAAAATTGTAAACTTTTTTTTAAGCTATTTTTGATTTTGTAATAAAACAACTTTCTTCATTGTTATTATCCTATAAAATTTGTCGGTTTATTCTTGTTTAATACTTTTAAATCTCAATGTAAACCGATTGATGCTGGCTTTTTTTCTGCTATCTTGATCATTAAACAAGTCATCTTTTATTTTGTTTATCATTTTTTAAATATTTTTTATGGTATCATAGTTGTTTTATAATTAATATGTTTAAACAGTTTATTTGTTTTTGTTTTTTTTAGCTTTTATTTGGAAATTTATTTCTTAGTGTGATATTGACAATATTGTTTTTTTATTTTTTTTAAGATATAGAGTTTCCTGTTTTTTTAAGTATAAGCCGTTGTTTTTATTGAATTTCAATATATTTATTGTTTTATTGTTTTTTAAGATATGTTTTGTTTGTTTTTATTAATTTAATATTTCACGTTTTGGCGTTTTAAATGATTTCATTTTAAGAAAATTGTGTGTGCAACTAATTTTTTGATGTGTTTCGTTTTTGTGTTAAGAAGTGTTAAAAAACAAGCTTCCTAGCCTTGAATTGTAATTCGTGTAATAGTCCTATGATTTAACTAAAATATTTTTTGGCCATAAAATTTGATATCTATTTGAGTTGCGGGCATGTGTATTTCTATAATAATTGTTTTTCCAACCTATTTATATTCTTTATTTAGTAGTCCTTATGAGAATGAAAGGTATGCTTGATTGTGCTCAAAAAGTACTTGAATATCACGCTCCATAATACTCTTCCAAGTTTACTGAAGCTCTGTTAAAAAGAGGCTATAAACGCATGTATTGCTTTGGAAGTGTTTTTTTTTTGTTCGGGATTTATTTACTAAATTGCTCCATATTTCAGTGTTTTGAAAAGCTTTTCGGCCTTATATGCATTAAATAATATTTATGGAATTTGGAGTTCATCGGGTCATTGGTATAGCGCAGGAGCTCTCGGAAATTATGGGTGCAACAGCAAAAGAAAACTATGTTGTTCTTTTTGTATCAAAGGGTGGTTGTAGTTTGCAGATCAATAAACAGCTTACAGAGATCGAAGAATTCTGTTTGGTGTTAGTTCCGAGAGGTATAAAAATTGAGGCCAACCCCAATGAACGACGATCTTTTCTTATTATTTATTTTTCGGAAAGTTTTTTTGCACGTACAGAGATAGATACCACTTTTCTTCATAATTTCAAATCATTTAATAAAAACGAATATACCTACCGTGTACTGCGTGTTCCTGCAGAGTACGCAAGCTATTACGAATTTGTAAGCATGCAGCTTAAGCTTTCTAAGCAGAATTATAATTTGGCAATTTATCGAGATTTAGCGCATAATATCGTTAAGCAAATTGTGCTTCTGGCAGCGATATCTGCCGAAGACAGGCTGTCTAGCGAATTGGCGGGGCAAAGTGCTGATGTAAAGCTGGTGTCGAATTTTCAGGAGCTGATCAAAAAACATGTAAAAGAAGAAAAGCGGATCGCCTTCTATGCCGAAAAACTCAATGTCGGAAATAAAAAATTAACCTACTTAACCAAAGAAATTTTGGGAGTAACGCCAAAAGAACTTATCATTAAAGAATTGCTGCGTGTTAGTAAGAAGCTTATAGTTGAATCGTCGATGAGCATCAAACAGATTGCTTGGGAACTTGGTTATGCTGATGTTAATAACTTTAGTACTTTTTTCTTGAAAGAAACCACCTTGACGCCTACCGAGTACCGAAAAAGGTGGCAGAAATAACCCTTATAGTTAAATATCATTTTGTTAGTTATAAACTCTTTTTGTAGTTTACGATGCGTTGTTGTAGTGGAACCGCTACAAGATTTGTGATTTATACTGTAGTTGTGTATTTTATCCTATTGTCAGCTGAATTAGTTATATCTTTGCTTTAAACAGTTCGACCTTAATATTATTCGCAAAGCCAAGTATTAAAGTCTTGTGACATCTATGATGGGGCTGTTTGGTATTGATCTATTATTATTTAATTATGTATAACAGAAAAAGCTTAAATCTCTTCTTGGTAGGTCTTGCAGGGATTACGCTCTTCGGGGCAAGTTGTTCAAAAGTAAAAGATTTGTACAACGAAACCGAAAAAGGATCTGATTCGTCCGCCCTACTTCCTGGGGGAGGCAATATTTCAGCCGATTTTATGTGGAATTCAACACGTACTGTAGATTTGCGCGTTGCTGTAGACGATCAATTTAGCGGTAAATACTTTTATCGGGTTGAAATTTTTGATAATGATCCAACGTTAGCCAGTGGGGTAAATCTGCTCGCTGCGGGTCAGGCGAAATCAGGTCAGGATTTTGTTGGCAAGCTAATGATTCCGACAATTGCAAAATATATCTATTTAAGAGAGACTTCTCCGCTAGGTGTTGCAGCAGTCAGCATGATCGAAGTTGGACAACAAAATACAATCAATGTTGACGGTGCAAAACTGGGGTCAAGCAGCAAAGCGAGTGTTTTACGTGCTGCAGCCACGGCAAATACATTGGCTAGTAGTGGTTTAAAAGCGGCTACGGTTGAAGCGACACCAGTAGTAGTTCCTGCGGATGCAATCGCGCTATCGGGTAACTCTACAATTTCGGTCGAGTCCAATAAATCCTATGTCGTTAAGTCTGGAGTGACCTTTACAGGTAAGATCGATGCCAACAACGGTACAAGTAATGTGAAGATTTACATTCAGGGATCTTGGAAAAATACAAGCTTTGAGCTAAACCTTGGAAGCAATAATGGATTGTATATTACACAGGCGGGTTCCATTGACCTAGTGAATGTGACGCAGAATACAGTGGGTGGATTTGTCAACTATGGGTCTGCTTCACTTTCCAAAATGGAGACAAGAAATAACACGTTGTACGTTAACTATGGTACACTTACAGCTGATAAAGCGGATATCACAAATGGTAACTTTACTAACTATGGTGTGGCGACAATCCAAAATCTGAGCAGTACCACAAATGGTACAGTCGTGCGCAATGAGGGTACACTTACCGTACAGAATGCTACATTGACAAATGCGACCTTGGAAGCTGTTTGTCATACGGTAATCAATTCATTGACCACTAATGGAGCGACAATTTCAGTCGCACAAGGAGCTTTATTAAGCTTAGATAAGTTAGATGCTGGTGGTACAAAAATTAATTTGGCAGCATCATCAATTTTGGATGTCAACACCCTGGCCAAATTTAACAGCCAGTCGAGCACCATGACTGGGCCAACTTCAGGTCAGGCATTGGCTCGTCTCAAAAAGGTTGATGTGAACAACCAGTGGATGGCAATTACCTACGGTGGTAACTTAGAGGTAGCTTGCTCAGATCATACAGCTAATGCACAATGGGGCACGTATTATGTGATCAATAGTCCAGCAAAATTGGTTCCTTACGACAAATCAACAGTGGTGATTGCTGGGACTTCTTGTAATGCGGGTGGTAATAATGCCTCTGGTGGCAATCCAACCGACCAAACCGTAACCGAAGTTAATTTAGGTACTTATTCTTACATCTTCGAAGATAAGTGGCCGGCTAAAGGTGACTACGACATGAATGACTGTGTGTTGGATATGAACATCACCAAATTTCAAAATACAACGAATAAAGTGACTAAGGTGGCTTTGAAAGCGAAATTGCGTTCGATAGGTGCTTCGATCCGTTTTTCAACCGCCGTACAGCTTGATGGTATCGCAACAGGAAATGTCAAAAATGTGACGTATTCGCGCAAAGATTTGGTAGGTACAGCCTTGCCTCTTGGAGCGAATGGTGCTGAATCTGGACAAACGTATGCTGTGCTTCCATTATGGGATGATGCTCATAAAGCTTTTGGTGTGTCGGATACACGTTTTATATCGACTCAAACTGGTCAATATGCACCAGTGGAGGTACTTGTAACTGTTGAGTTCAATACTCCAATAGATAACTTTACGTATGGGACATTAAATGCCTTTATTGTAAACTTCAATCAAAACCTTGCTGGCCGAAATGAAGTGCACTTGGTTGGTTATAAAGCGACCGATAAAATCAATAAAAGTTTGGTGTTAAAGGAAACAGGAAACCTGTTGTCGGCTACCGATCCATTTAAGACAAAAGCGAATGAACCTTTTGGTTTGTTAGTCCCGGTTTCTTTTATATATCCATCCGAAGGACAGGCGGTTACTGCTGCTTATCCGCTATTTGAGTCTTGGGCGACGAGCGGAGGTAGCCAAAACACAGATTGGTATCTACATAAGAAATGATAAAAATAGCAACATCTCCCTATACCAAAGTAGTCCAATAGAAAGGAGTACTTTGGTATAGGGAGATCGCCTAAATAATGCAATCCGTACGCCTAAACCATTATATTCTAAAGACGCTATGAAAAAAAAGATTCTAATAATTGATGACAAACCAGCAATTGGTCAGTTGATTACACTTTATTTAAGTGCAGATTATGACTTTCGTTTCTTTAGCAATGCGATGGACGCCTACAATTGGCTGAAGGAAGGGAACAGCGTGGATTTAATTTTATCGGATTATACCATGCCGGAGATGAATGGATACGATTTGCTGCTTATGATTAAGCAAAACGAGTTTCTGAAGAATATTCCGGTTATATTTTTGTCAGGCGAGGATAATTCCAATACGCGGATAAGTTTACTTGAAGCTGGCGCCGATGATTTTATCTTAAAACCGTTCAATCCACTTGAATTAAAACTACGTATTAAAAAAGCATTAAAATAATGCCTCAATATAGCGATTATATATACTTTGGTGATAATCTCGAAACTTTTGATTATTTTCATCAACAGGTCCAAGACATCTTGGGGGTTGACTTGAAGTTTTTTGATTCATTTGAGACCATGGATATGTATTTTCGAGAACAAGAAGGGCAATTTTTTTCTGTGGTATTCTATGAAAAAAGCAAAAGCCTTAGTAAAGATTTATCACGGTTGACAAAGCTTGTCCAACATGGAAAAGATACACTATTAATCTTAATAGGAAATGATCTTTCGCGTTTTGAGAAACAATCTTATTTTGAGGCTGGTATAACAAATACTATTAATCCGTGCCCGCATGCGGATGTTTTTGAATCGATTAGAAAATATATCAGGCTATATTTTGAAGCGACAGCGCAGATTGAAAAGTTTGAAACAGCAAACAAATCTTTTCCTCAAATAGGAATTCCGCTGGGAAAAAGATTGTTTGATATTGCAGTTTCTTCGATTTTAATCCTCTTGCTTTCACCGATATTGGCAATTGTTTATTTTGCCATTAAGTTGGAAAGTAAAGGTTCTGCAGTTTATAAGTCGAAAAGGATAGGCTCCGGATATTATATGTTTGATTTTTATAAATTCAGATCCATGTATCCGGATGCTGACAAACGTCTAAAAGAGTATATGGCGCTTAATCAGTATGTGGATGCATCATTAAATGTTAATCATAGTGCAGTGGCCACTATGATAAGCGATAGCGATGCGCAACTTTTTACAACAGATGAGCTACGTGATGTGCTTATTGATGATGAAAGTGTTGTAAAAAGTTCTTATACCGCTGGAAGACAAAAAAAAGCAGCTTTCTTTAAACTTGAGAAAGATCCACGCGTAACCAAGGTCGGGCGTATTCTCCGTAAATATAGCATTGATGAACTACCCCAGTTGTTTAATGTGCTTAAAGGCGATATGTCTATTGTGGGAAATAGACCCTTGCCACTCTATGAAGCTGAGATGCTGACGACAGACGATAGTATCGAGCGATTTATGGCTCCGGCAGGTATAACCGGCCTATGGCAGGTAGAAAAACGGGGCGATAATGGAAGTATGTCCGATCAGGAAAGAATAAAACTGGATATTGACTATGCACAGCATTATTCGGTTTGGATGGATTTGAAGATATTATATAAAACGTTTTCCGCATTCATCCAAAAGGCGGATGTTTAATAACATAAATATTTATTTCGATGAACTTATTGCTTAAACGGGCTTTTTTGCTGTTTTATTTAGTAACAGTAGGTCTATTGCTAAAAGCACAATCTGTAATGGATCCAACGGATATGGTTGATTTTACAAAGCTGAAATTGCCGCCCTTGGAAACCCTCTATCAGAATGCCAAACAAAGTCCTGGAGTGGAAATGTATGAGGCAAAAATGGAGGCTCAGGCCAATCAATTGATAACCGAAAAGAGAAGTTGGTTAAAATATTTCAGGGTTGGTGGATCTTGGCAGTATGGCAATATCGCGATCAATTCTGCGTTCACGAATGAATATACACCTCTTTTCTATCAGTCTTCCGGCGTAACCCAAAGTTCCTACTATGGAACTGCCGGAGTGAATATTCCTTTGGATGATCTCTTCGACCGAGGCAATAAAATCAAACGTCAGAAGATGGAACAACGGTTTACGCAGCTGGAATTGGACAAGTGGCTCGACGAGCAGCGGATCCGTATCGTCAACTCCTATACGAAAGTAAAAACAGCTCTTTCTACACTCAAGAAAAAAATTGAAGATTACAATATCGCCCTAGCTAATTACAAAATGACTGAAAATGAGTTTAAGTCGGGCAATGCAAATATTAGCGATCTTAATACAGCAAAGAAGTTGGAGACAGAGGCTTATGAAATTCTGAAAACCAACGAATCTATTATTACCAATGAAATCCTTACCTTAGAGATCCTGAGTAAGACAAAAATTATAAGCCAATAGTATCATGAATATTTTCCATTATATCTTTCGGGCCATTTTCAGAATTAAGTGGTGGTTGTTGATTTTGCCGCTAGGTTTTGCCTTGCTGGCAATCTACCTGACGCGTCAAATGGACCGGCAATATAAAACCGATATTACGATCTATACAGGTGTTATTTCAAGTTATGGAAGTGATCCCGGCGAATCGAATGCTTCGCAAGACTGGAACGTATTAAACAATTCGATTCAGAATATTATCAATACGATTAACTCGAAAGAAACGATCAAAAGGCTTTCCATGCAACTATATGCGCGCCTAATGATTCATGGTGATCCTAATAAAGATAATGTATATATTACCGCAAAACATTACAAGGAGCTTGTGGCAATTACGCCGAAAGATGTACAAAAGTTGATTGATAAAACCTCGGAAGAGAATACGGTAAAGAATCTGGAAAAATATGAGAAAGCAGACCGAAATAATTTTGTCTACGGCCTTTTCAACTGGAACCATCCTTATTTCAGCTATAATGCTCTCCGCGAAAACATTAAAATCAATAGGGTAGACAATAGCGATATTTTACAGATCAACTATCAGGCAAACGATCCAGGGGTTGCTTTTCAGACATTGGATATTTTGAGTAAAGTTTTTGCGATCGAATATACCAATTTGCAATTTGGCAGTACCAACAATGTCATCCGGTATTTTGAGGCTGAGCTTGAACGTATAGGACGGGAACTTCGCGGACAGGAAGATTCGCTGACTATGTATAACGTTGAAAACCGGGTGATCAATTATGACAAACAGACAGAGGCAATTGCGTTATTGGATAAAGAGTATGAACTAAGGCACCAGGATGTGTTATTTGTGTATAATAGTGCGCAAGCAGCTATAAAACAACTGGAGTCGGGGATGGATGCCAATATGCGTGCGATCAAAAATAATACAGAGTTTTTGGCACGTATGAATCAGATTGCAGACATCAACTATAATATTTCAAAGATAAGGACGTTGAGTGTAGATTCTCTTAATCAAAAACAGGGCGGAGCAGATCTTGACGTTTTGTCGCATGAGCTGGATCAAAAGGAGAAGGGATTCCGTTCATTTATGGATCAATATACATCAGAAAAATATACCAAAAATGGCTATCCAAATGCAAATTATGTAAAGCAATGGGTAGAAGAGCTATTACGTTTTAAGCGTTCGGAGGCAGAACTTAATGTCGCCCGTGATTTTAAGCAGGAATTGGATCATAAGTATACACAATATTCGCCTATTGGTTCTGTCTTAAAGCGTAAGGAACGTGGTATATCCTTTACAGAGCAGTCTTATTTGTCGATCTTGTCCAGTCTAAATGCAGCCCGCTTAAGATTGAAGAGCCTGGAAATGAACTCAGCAACACTAAAGGTGATTAACCCGGCAAGCTTTCCGTTAAATGCTCTTCCCCATAGCAGGAAATTGATCGTATTTGCTGTCTTTTTTGGGACTGTGGCATTTATACTTGGTATTTTGCTTATTATTGAACTTTTTGATCGTACGTTAAGGGATAAAACGCGAACCGAACGGATTACAAAAGGAAAAGTGATTGCGGCATTGCCCAAACTTGGTAAAAGCGGTGCCAAACAGACTAAAATTGAAGAAAGGGCGATCCACGTTTTGGCTAATAGATTATATGGTTTTTACAACAATTCAAATCCTATAAATTTTATCAATATTGTCAAGTTCTCTTCTACACTTGATTTGGGGACACTAACAGATATTTTAACAACCTATTGGCAGGGATTGGGTATTAATGTACTAGCATACAAAGAAGGAACTAATTTTAGTGCAGAATCGAGGGAATATTTAGTGGACGATGCGTGGACGGAAAAACTGGGTAATTATGATATTTCATTAGTCAAGCATGGCTCTATGGCATTACGTCCTATCCCTTCTATATTTCTAGAGCGGGGGATGGCTACATTATTGGTATTAAGGGCTGACTCGGTATGGAAAACAGAAGATGAGTTGATGTTTGCAGATCTATTGCAGCGTTCGGCCGGTAAACCAATTGTCATCTGTCTAATGAATGCTGAAAAATATGTTGTGGAAGAGTTCACAGGTATGTTGCCTCCGTTTACTTTTTTGAGGCGTCTGGAATATCAATTGGGTAATTTTGGTCTGACATCGTTGGGGAAATAGCGGGATATGATGCAGTATGATCATACAAAATCGATGATAACCAGTCGGCATTTGCTCCTGCTGTTTCTCATACTCGGGGGATTGGCAGGAACTTGCATTTTTATTTTTGCAGGATTGTCACTGGCTATGTTGTTCTATATGCTGCCTGTATTTTTATTGGTTATTATTGTGCTGCTGTCTTCGCCAATAAGTTGTTTCTTTCTATTGTATATTTTGTCCTACCTGGTGATGGGTTTTGGGCGCTATATCACTTTTCCACTTCCGGTAGGAGTCATCCTGGATCTTTTGATTTTATTTAATTTTCTCTCGTTAGCTTTACATTCTATTAGAGGAAATTCCTTAGGTAAAGTATATTTTAATACTTTTCTCTTGATCTCCATCTTTTGGATGCTTTATTGCATGCTGGAGATTGTAAATCCAATGTCCACTTTTGCGAACTGGATTACGACAGTCCGTAGCATTGGGATGCATATTGTCTTATTTCAATTATTGGTCTTTATTAGTTTGGATAACATTTCCAAATTACGCTTATTTTTTAAAGTTTGGGGCATATTTGTTCTTTTGGGAGCTTTAAAGGCGATAGGGCAAAAGTATATCGGTTTGGACCGATTCGAGACTGCTTGGTTATATACATTCGGCGCTCATACACATGTGATTTATAGTGGGATCCGTTACTTTTCATTCTTTAGCGATGCAGCAAACTTTGGCTGTCATATGGGGCTGGCTGTGGTTGTTTTTACCATCTTAGCTATTTATGAAAAGCAGACAAAAAGACGTTTTCTTTATATTTTTGTTATCGCTTTTGCGGCTTATGGGCTAATGATATCTGGTACAAGGGCCGCTATTGCTGTTCCTTTTGCAGGCTTTGCTTTCTTCATTATCCTTGTGAAGGAGTGGAAGTGGGTAATCTTTGGCGTTTCTTTATTAATAACGGCTTTTGCTTTCTTTAATTTAACGACCATTGGCAATAGCAGTTCAGATATCCGTCGTATGCGGACGGCTTTCTCTTTTTCAAAGGATGCTTCTTTCAATGTGCGCTTGGAGAATCAGAAAAAAATGCGAACCTTTATGGGCGACCATCCTTTTGGTATAGGATTGGGCGGGTCTAAACATGCGAATGAAGGAGATGCAATACATGGTATCGCAACCGATTCTTCCTTCGTTTTTATATGGGTAGAAACGGGGGTCGTCGGTCTTATATGCTATATTATTTTATGTCTTACGATATTGGGATATGGCACATATTACGTGCTATTTCGACTGAAAGATAGGCGGATCAAGTCTATAGCAATGGCTTCTACAGCCGGACTTGCAGGAATTATGGTCGCGGGGTATGCGAATGAAGTGCTACATCAAATGCCCACTGGGCAGACCGTGTACATTCTAATGGGGATTATTATGCTTTCGCCTTATTTGGACAAAAAACTGAGCCATGAAAGCGGAACCCTATAAAATATCATTCATAACGGTCAATTACAACGGATTGGCCGATACCATTTCCCTATTGGAAAGTATTCTGAATGCGAGACTATCTTTTGCATATGAGGTTATTGTCATCGATAATGGTTCGTTAAAAGATGAATATAGTCTGATCAAACATCAATTTCCTAATATCAAAGGCTATTATAATAGAATGAATCTGGGATTTGCAGGAGGAAATAACTTGGGGCTGGAAATAGCTACTGGCGAATTTATTTATTTCTTAAATAATGATACGCTACTTCCAAAAAATGGCGATAGCGAGATTTTGGCTATGTTGGAAGTCTTTGCGCTAGATTCACGAGTAGGTGGAATTTCACCTAAAATAATGTATTATCAACCCAAGGGAATGATCCAATTTGCGGGGTGCACAACGCTTACATCAGTTACCCTTCGAAATAAGCAGATCGGTTATCGGGAAACGGACAGAGGTCAATATAATAACTGTGCTGAGATTCCATATTTACATGGTGCAGCTATGTTGGTACCCAACAGAATTATCAAGGAAATTGGTGTAATGTCGGAGCTATTCTTTCTTTATTATGAGGAGTTGGACTGGAGCTGTCGGATTAATAAAAAATATAAATTAGTATATTTTGCAGATGCTCATATCTTTCATAAAGAAAGTGCTTCCACAGGTCAGGACTCCCCATTAAAAATATTTTATCTGACACGTAACCGCTTGTTATTTGCCTATCGAAACAGGTCGGGAATAGATCGGATTTTGGCTGTTTTTTATCTCATTGGGATAGTGAATAGCACAAAATTAATTAAATTTGTTTTTTTTGGTAAGTGGAGGCATGTTGGAGCAGTATGTTCAGGGACATGGTCTGGGATTAAATTATTTTCTAAAAAGAATCTAAGCTGATGGGAACGGTTTTGTTTATTATTGAAACATTGATTTTTATTCCTTTCTTGGTATGGATCATGTATTTCTTTATTTTTTCAGTCGGCTTTCGCATTCCTAAGAAATTATTCTTTGAAAGATCGAATATTCAACACCGATTTCTCATCATATTTCCCGCTTACAAAGAGGATGCGGTAATTGTGGATAGCATACAATCATTTTTGAAGCAAGACTATCCAAAAGAGCTTTTTGAAATTGTCGTTGTTTCCGACGGTATGATGAAAGAAACCAATCAAGAGCTTGAAGATTTGGGCATTCGAATACTTATTCCTACATATGAAAAGAGATCCAAGGCCGCTGCTTTAAATCTGACAATGAACGTTATCAAAGAAGAAGATTTTGATGGTGTGGTTATATTGGATGCTGATAATTTAGTTTTTCCAAATTATCTAGCACTTGTCAATGATTGCTTTGCGTCTGGCGCTGTTGCCGTCCAGACACATCGCATCGCAAAAAATAGTAATACCGATACTGCATATCTCGATGGGATCAGCGAGGAAATAAATAATTCAATTTTTAGACAGGGGCATGTGAACCTGGGATTACCAGCCGCATTAACGGGTTCGGGCATGTTGTTTGAAATTAAATGGTTTAAAAATACGATGGCTAAAATAAGCTCTATGGGTGAGGATAAAGAGCTGGAGTATTATTTGCTCTTGGATAAGATTTTCACGGTTTACCTGGAGGATGTGTATGTACTAGATGAGAAAGTACAGAACCGTCGCGATCTCTCCAATCAGCGAAAAAGATGGATCGCTGCTCAAATTGATACTTTTTTGATTACTTTGAAGCGATTTCGAACAATAATTCGTACCCGCAACTGGCCTATGCTCGACAAGTTGATCCAGTGGTCGATACCACCCCGCATTATTTTACTCGGAATGGTTCCTATACTGGGAAGCATTGTCTATTTGTTAGCACCAACATTGGCTTATAAATGGTTTATACTCTATGGGCTGTTTATTATGTCACTTGGCTTAGCTATACCAAATAGATTTTATACGCGCAGGACCTTGCTCTGCTTTTTAAAATTACCATTTATTTTTATGGCAATCTTACGTAGCTTTATGGGAATCAAATCGGGACGTAATACTTTTGTGCATACACCGCATGGCGAAAAAAAAGAAGACTATAATCATTGAGGCACAACGGATCTTTCGTCTCAATAAACACGGGATGGATTTTGTGGCTTTGGAAGTAATTCGCGCCCTTCAAAAATTGGATACCTTTAACCGGTATATTATCGCTGTCGGGCCAGGCGAGGACCGCTGTTTGGAAAGTTCAGCGAATTTTGAGATTAAAGTTTTGGAAAGCTCCAACTATTTTATTTGGGAGCAACTTCTCTTACCTAAACTTATTAAAACCAGCAATGCGGATATCCTGCACTGTACTTCCAACACTGCGCCATTGGGATTGTCTATTCCGCTGGTACTTACGTTGCACGATATCATCTTTATGGAGAAAAAGATTGGTAGCAATTCGTCCATGTACCAAAATTTGGGACGTATCTATAGACGTTGGGTCGTGCCACGTGTATTGAAAAGGGTTCATACCGTGATCACTGTCTCCAATTTTGAAAAAAGAAATATCGAGACGGCATTTCCGCATCTACAGAAAAATATTATCACAGTATATAATGGTGTAAGCTCAAGATTTAAACCGATGGATATACCTACGGAGGGGCAATCTTTAAAGTTTGATAAAGGGGATTTTTGGCTTCTTTTAGGTAATACCGATCCCAAAAAGAATCTGAGAAATACCTTGATGGCTTATGCTTTTTATTTAGAGAGAAGTGCCCACAAGAAAAGGTTGTTCCTGGCCGATTTGGATCATGCATATTTGGAAAAACTATTAAAAGAATTCGATTTGTTAACGATAAAAGATTTTATTGTGGTCGAAGAATATATCGCTCATGACAAATTGGTTGAAGTTTACAATGGTGCTTTTGCTTTTTTGTATCCTTCTATTCGGGAAAGTTTTGGACTTCCCTTGCTTGAAGCGATGGCCTGTGGCACACCTGTGGTTACTTCCAATACGTCTGCTATTCCTGAGGTAGCCGGGGATAATGTGGTATATACAGACCCGATGGATATAGAATCCATTGCAGCAGGCATGTTGAAATTGGAAGATGAGTCACAGTTATATAGCTCGCTTGTTAGTAAAGGTTTGGCGCGAAGCGAAGCTTTCAGTTGGGAACATACAGGAAAACATACATTAGCAATATATGAAAGCGTACATTCATAATCATCCTAAATTTAAGCGCTTACTGCACTGGTTTATCATGAATCCTGTGCGTACACGGCCGCGCTGGTATGTTCGCATGCTGCAGTTTTTTTATGTTAAACGGGGAGCGGGTTCAGTGATTTATGGTAGTGTGCGCCGTGATTTGGTTCCTTTCCGTAAATGTGCCATAGGATCCCGATCCGTGATAGAGTCATTTGCCGTATTGAATAATGCTGTCGGCGACTTGTTTATCGGCAACAATAGCCGAATAGGAATTTCGAATACGATCATAGGGCCAGTGACGATTGGTAATAAAGTGAATATCGGTCAAAATGTACTTATTTCAGGATTAAACCACGGGTATGAAGATGTGACCAAAGCTATTGCAGATCAAGGAGTCAGCACCGCTCAAGTGACGATTGCTGACGACGTCTGGATCGGTGGAAATGTGGTTATTCTAGCAGGTATTAGTATAGGTGAACATGCTGTAATAGGTGCGGGATCCGTGGTTACAAAAGATGTTCCGCCATATAGTGTTGTCGTTGGAAACCCGGCCAAAACTGTGAAAAATTACGATTTTAATCTTAATGCCTGGATCAAACCATGAATGAAAGGCCTTTGATTAGCATTATAATGCCAGTTTATAATACAGCTATGTATGTTGATCAGGCTATAGAGAGTATTATACATCAGGAATATGCAGATGTTGAACTTATACTAATCAACGATGGTTCGACCGATCAAAGTCTCTCTATACTGGAAAAATGGGGCTCATGTGATAACCGAGTCAAATTATTTTCACAGGAAAATCAAGGCCTATCTGCTGCCAGAAATAGAGGAATTTCTCTTGCGAACGGCCAGTATATTTATTTTATGGATAGTGATGACCTGCTGCGTGCAGATGCACTATCTATGTGTTTGGATTATTGTGAAAAGAAAGACCTCGATTTTGTTTATTTTGATGCTTCGGTTTTTGCGGATAATTCGGATAGCTCAATACTAAAGGATTTTAATTATTCCCGACAAATGATGCCGGCTTATACTGTTTTTAGTGGGCCGGACGCATTGCAACAGCAACTGAACGCAGAAGACTTTTTCTCTTCAGTTTGTATGTATTTAATTCGTAAGGACATACTTGATCGGAATGGATTTGGATTTGAACCCGGCATTGTGCATGAGGATGAGTTATTTACCGTCTTGTTGTATTTAGGGGCAGCTCGAGTTGCTTATATACCACAGCAATTTTTTCAGAGGCGTGTCAGGCCAGATTCCATTATGACAAGCCGATTAAAACTTTTTAATATAACATGTTACTTCACAGTTGCCCTGCGTTTGAGGGAGTATGGACGAAAGCATTCGGATAGTATACAAATTATTGAGTTGTATCTGCATCGTATGTTGGACGCAGCGGTATGGAAAGCACATGTGCTACCGATCGCTGACCGCTGGAAAATATTTCTCTTGATTTTGACGTGTTGGCGAAAATATGTTTCACTTAAAACTATGGGAGTTCTACTGTTTAAGAAAGGCTTTTTGCATGGATAACATAAAAAAGGAAATCGTTTCTGGGGTGTTTTTCACAGCTTTGGCCAAATACGCGAATTTGGTAATTTCGCTGGTCGTCACGGCGGTTTTAGCACGATTGCTTGCACCAGATCAGTTTGGCGTGGTGGCCATAGCTACAGTCGCAATTGCTTTCCTAAATTTAATAGCTGATTTCGGACTGTCTCCGGCAGTTGTCCAGCACAAAGAGCTGGATCGAAAAGCATTGGGCTATTTATTTTCCCTTTCTGTATATATTGCTATCACTTTGTCAGTACTATTCTTTTTGTCTGCTGAAATTATCGAAAAATGGTATGCACAGCCCCAATTAAAACCAATCTGCCAATTACTGGCGCTAAGTCTATTTTTTTCGGGAATTACCGTAGTTCCAAATGCCTTATTTTTTCGGGATAGGTTATTTAAATCGATCGCTTTACGAAGTTTGATTGTTCAACTTATCGGCGGAGGATTATCTATAATTGCTGCCTTTAAAGGAATGGGGGTGTACGCGCTTATTTTGAATCCCATATTCTCATCACTATTGATTTTTATTATTTCATATTTAAAGTATCCATTAAAATTTAGCCTACGTTTTTCATTTCGACCACTTCGGCCACTATTTTCTTATTCGATTTTTCAGTTTTTGTTTAATATTATCAATTATTTTAGCCGAAATTCGGATACCCTACTAATTGGTAAATATCTGGGCATGGTACCGCTGGGATTCTATGACAAATCTTATCGACTAATGTCATTGCCACTCCAAAACATTACGCAGGTGATTACACCAGTGATCCATCCGATATTAAGTCAGAAGGGGAAGGATAGTCAATATCTTTATGAGGCAAATCTAAAATTAACCAGCCTATTGTCGCTGATCGGATTTCCATTATCAGTTTTCTTGTTTTATTCAGCTGAAGAACTTATTTTATTATTTTTTGGACCGCAGTGGGGATTAGCAATTCCTTCCTTTAAAATATTGAGTCTAACAGTCGGGATCCAATTGATACTATCCTCATCGGGGTCCATTTTCCAAACAGCAGGAGATACCAAAAGTCTGTTTATATGCGGTTTGTTTTCGGCAGTATTAAATGTTGGGGGAATACTATTTGGTGTATTTTACGCTAAAAGTATTGACGCAGTGGCCTGGTGTTTATTGGTTACATTTAGTGTCAATTTTGTACAGGCCTATTGGCTAATGTATCGCGTGGTATTCAGGCGAAGCCTGATTGGCTTTGTCAATAGCCTATGGCGGCCGATCTTATTTGCATTCATACTCGGATTTATTTTTCATTTGGTTGTAGGTAACCAGTTGCCGGATAATTTGGGTTTTCGCTTAGCAATCAAAACTGCTATCTATCTTTTTTCTATGATTTTAATGATTTGGTTCGGAGGGTATCGCAATCTGCTGTTGGCATTTTTACGCAAGTCATCACTTCAGTAAGATTAAATTAGTTTATTTAAGCGTTTTTAATCAAAGCATTTTGATCATTTTTTCCTGTATTCATATTCTTTTTGTATTTTCCAGTCTAGTAACAACAGTATTTAAAAGCATTCAAAATTGAAAGGGGCTGTAAAAGATAGATCATATAAGGTACTTTTTTTGGTATTCCATGGTTTTAGCGAACATAATGGCATTAGTAAAAAAATATGGGGACAAATTAACGGTTTGAAATCTGCTGGTGTGGATGTTCGGCTGTGTTATTACAGGGTAGAAAGTGATGGCTCACGTGTATGGAATATTGAAGATGACATTCTTGTGGATTTCGGTAAAGGTCTAATAGCAAAAATACGTAAACGCTTAGACTATCGGGCGATTTCAGAATACGTACAGACAAATAAGTTCGAACTAATTTATATTCGGTCCGACCATAATGCCAATCCTTTCACATTAAACATGGTGAAGATGATGCGGCTTTCGGGCGCAAAGGTGCTAATGGAGATTCCAACTTATCCCTATGATCAGGAGTATGTCACTTTGCGCATGCGCCTCGAATTGGCAATCGATCGTCTTTATCGTAAAAAGCTTGCAAAGCAATTGAATGCTTTTGTCACTTTTTCTGATGCCCGGACAATTTTTGGGCAGCGAGCAATACGCATCTCCAATGGGATAGACTTCAGTGCCATTCCAGTTCGTAAACCAAAGTGGGGGGTAGAAAAACGAATTATCCATTTGCTGGGGGTTGCGGAAATACATTATTGGCACGGATTTGATCGGCTGGTTCGCGGACTAGGTATTTATAAACAAAGTCACCCTGATTGTCAAATCATTTTTCACCTAGTGGGGCGATTTAGCGGCGAACGTGAACGGACATCTATTTTAGAGCCGATAATGCATTTTAATCTCCAGCAACATGTAGTCTTACATGGCCCGCTTTGGGGTGACGAATTGGATGCCATATTTAATCTGTCCGACTTTGCAATCGGTAGTTTAGGCCGTCATCGCAGTGGTATACAAGTTATAAAAACCTTAAAAAACCGAGAATATGCGGCGCGTGGAATTCCCTTTATCTATTCGGAATCTGATGCTGACTTTGATGGGCAACCTTATGTACTCAAAGCGAGTCCGGATGAATCCGCCATTGATATCACTAAAATACTGGAATTTTTAAAGAAGGAAAAATTTGACCCAGCCTGCATTCGAAATAGTATTTTGGACTTATCATGGGCCGAACAGATGAATAACGTGTTGCAAGCAATTTAATTTTTTAACAAAATAATTGACGCTAGGATGGTTAAATGGTATACGCAGTATGCGGAGGTCTATGACCAAGACATGAGTTCTGTAGATAATGATGTTATTGAGAAGGTTCGGGCACAGATCCAACTTTTTTCAAGTTCTGACCCGATTATAAGTATTGTGGTTATCGCCTATAATGAAGAAAAAAGGCTTTTGGCATGCCTTTGGTCTTTAGCAGAACAATGTTGTCATTTGCCTATGGAATTAATAGTCGTTAACAATAATTCGACAGACCAAACGGAATCAATTTTAAAACGACTTGGTGTGACTTATTATAATGAACTAAAGCAGGGACCTGGATTTGCTAGGCAATGTGGTCTTGATCAAGCACGGGGTAAATTTATGCTTTGCGTAGATGGAGACACCATGTATCCCGCAAGCTATGCTGAAACGCATATGAAAGTATTAGATAGGCCAGGGATATCCGCTACATTCAGTTTGTGGAGTTTCTTGCCCCGAGCCGGACAGTCAAGAACTTTCCTTTGGTTTTACGAAGGACTTCGGGATATTTACCTGAGCCTGCAATTTATAAAAAGGCCTGAATTGTGCGTTCGGGGGATGGTCTTTTCCTTTAAGACTGAGCTGGGACGCAAGGTTAATTTTAGGACCGACATAAAACGTGGTGAAGACGGGTCAATGGCTTTGGGACTTAAGCCCTACGGAAAGATTCAGTTTATTCGAAGTACAAAGGCGCGGGCGATGACAGGGCAAAACACGCTCGGTGCGGATGGATCCCTTGCAAATAGCTTTTTTGTCAGGTTGCGTAAAGCGATAACATCGATAGGCGGACTATTTTCGGGTAAGAAGCATTATCAGGATGAGGACTCGAATAGGATTCAGTAAAAATAATTGTCTATTTTTGTCTAAAATCTATCCGGCCTATGCTTCAATTTTTCTTCTGGATTTGTATATTCTTAGTACTATATACCTATATCGGCTATGCTATCATAATTTATATACTGGCCAAGTTATTTCCATACCCTCTTCACAGCAAGGAATGGGTTCAAACCAGCAACAGTGAGGAAAAGCAGCTTCCTCCATTGACGCTATTTATTACTGCTTATAATGAAGCGGAAATTATTCAGGAAAAAATGTCAAATTGCCTTGAACTTGATTATCCTGAAGACAAGATACACATTCTTTGGGTTATAGATGGAAGTACTGATGATAGTCATGAGCTATTGAGACAGTATACAATGGTCGAGGTTGTCGGATCAGTTCTTAGGAGAGGTAAGACAGCAGCCATTAATCATGGTATGGAATATGTAAAAACACCAATTGTGGTGTTTAGCGATGCTAATTGTTTACTTAATGCCGGGGCGTTGAAGATTATTGCTCGCCAATTTGATGATCCAACAATTGGATGTGTATCTGGTGAAAAAAGAGTTGCTTTTAATGATGACGATACTGTTTCTTCAAAAGGGGAGGGAGCATATTGGAAATATGAATCCCTGTTAAAAAAGCTAGACTTCGAATTTTATTCAGCTGTCGGAGCCGCTGGGGAACTCTTTGCCGTACGAACAGAACTCTTTGCTACGATGGAAGAAGATACTTTGTTGGATGATTTTATGCTATCAATGCGCATCGCACAAAAAGGCTATCGTATTGCATATACAGCAGATGCGTACGCGGTCGAATACGGTTCGCTGAATATGGAAGAGGAAGGAAAACGGAAAAGACGTATTGCTGCGGGGGGATGGCAGTCGATAGGAAGGTTGCTGCCATTACTAAATGGATTTAAATTTGGGAAGCTGAGTTTTCAATATATATCTCATCGTGTGTTGCGCTGGTCTGTTACACCTTTTGCTCTTTTTGCACTCTTCCCCTTGGCTGCAATTCTTGGATATCGGTGTTTGTCACCTTTCAATGTGTTTTCTGTCATTTTTGTGCTTCAGTGTGTCTTTTATCTTTGTGCGGTTTTAGGGTATGCGATGCGAAATGATCCCAATAGTTCAAAGTTGTTTTATATTCCGTACTATTTTCTGTTTATGAACATCAATGTAATGCGTGGAATTTACTATTTATTTAGCAGACGCTATATTGGCGGGTGGGAGAAATCTCAAAGAAAATAATCTATTGAAAGTTATGGAAAAAAAAATATTACATGATTTAAAGTTCTTGGAGAAAGTCTTGAATATGACTTGCGATACATTGTTGCTGGTAAACAGGGATAATGTCTGCGTGGATGCTATAATGAAAACAAATAATCCGATTTTAAATTCTAATATTAATATAGTCGGAAAAAATTTTTTGTCTATTTTACCCCAGCCGACATCAATTCTTATTGAACAGGAATTTAACTTTTGTCGTCAAACAGGGCAAACTTCCAATCTAAATTACGACCTGCCTACTGAAGAGCAGATGTATTATTTCAAGTTTTTAATTCACAAATTTGATGACGAACATCTAATATGCCAATATCGGGATATCACACAGCGTAGTAACATGAAGTACCGTCTTAAATCGGCACTGACTGCCCAACTTGAGGTGGGGAAGGTCGCCATGATTGGGCATTGGACTTATGATCTACAACAACGGGAATTTACGCACAATGGCTATTCCAATCTCCGAAAAAGAAATCTTGAAGAACCCGAAAGGATTGCTTTGCAGGATCTACTGACACATGTTCATCCCGATGACAGAAAGCGAATGCATGCTTTTCTGCACAATGATTCCATTGAATACAGTACATTTGAGTACCGTATAAAACAACCCGGTACCCCGATCACTTACGTACGGGCGACAAAGTATGCCAAGCGAATTGAAAATAATGTATGTTTAATAGACGGTTTTTCCCAAAATGTAAGCGATTTTATTAAAAACAGAAACGAACTTGAAATGGTGCTTTCCGTCGTTGATAATGCGCCATATAGTATTTTTGCATGTCATAAAAATGGTACAATGGCTTTTGCGAATAAGGCTTGCCGACAGCAAAATGGTCTGAAAGAAGAAGAGATCATTGCTGACTTAAAAGTTTTTGAATGCCTGCGGGAGTTCACAACAGAAGAAGCTTGGGATTTATCTGTGCAAAAAATCATTTCTGCTTCGGGTTATTATCAATATCGTTGTGATACGGTGTATCCAGAACTGGATATTATTGGCTCGGAATGCAGTTCGCTGATGATCAAAAATGGTAACGGTGAAGATATCGTCTGGACTATCAAGCGGGATATCTCGGATCAGCTGCGCTACGAAGAGCAATTGTTGCGCTCAAAAGAAGCGGCTGAGGAATCCGAAAGGTTAAAATCTGCCTTTATCTCGAATATGAATCATGAAATCCGAACCCCGCTTAGCGCCATTATGGGGTTTGGAAGTATTATTGCCGATACACCAGATCCTGAACTGCGAAAGGAATATGGTGAACTCCTCAATGTAAATAGTAGCCAATTGCTGCGGCTGATAACGGATGTTCTGGAAATGTCCCAGATGGATGCAGGTAAAGTGCGGTTAAAGAACTCGAATGTTTCCCTCAAAGGAATACTGAACGAATTATCAATGAGTTTTCTGTCGAATGCCGAACATCCCGCTATAATTTTTGACATTCCTGAAAAGGAATTGGTGGCTAGGCTGGATCGTGGAAGAGTGATTCAGGTACTCGTCAATTTAATTAACAACAGCTTGAAATTTACGCCACCTGAGGGTGCTGTACACGTTGGTTACAGGCTAAGTAAAGATCATGTAGAATTTTATGTTAAAGATAATGGTATAGGCATAGCAATGGAAAATCAAGAGTTGATCTTCAACAGATTTTATAAGATTAATTCAATGGATAAGGGCACCGGATTGGGGCTTGCAATTTGTAAAGGTATCGTTGAGCAGATGAATGGACAGTTGGGGGTCGAATCGGAGCTTGGACAAGGAGCTACTTTTAGCATAAGATTACCCTTAAGCGAACAAGATTAAATAGCATACCATGATTAAAGATTTTGAATTTAGGCCCGTGAGCATCTCCAGGTTACTGATCCGGATTGTGCTGCTAATGGTGGCTATACTTACCTCCCTGTCGTTTTTGTCTTTGTTTATTTCACCACAGACCACTGTTATTTTCCAATGGGTCGGTGTGCTATTACCAGCACTTCTCGGCGTTAATTTTCTTTTTTTTATTATCGGCTTATATAAGCGTAGTTGGTATAGTATTTGTCCGCTAGTAGCATTATTGGCCAACTTTCATTATTTCACAAAGGTAATTCAGGTGAACTCTGTAGGGCAAGTAGAAACGGCAGAAATACGTTTTGGGTCATATAACGTTCGAGAGTTTAAAATGATTTATAATTTATCTTCAATGCAACAGATTGCTTCCTATATTGAATCGCAGAAAGTAAATACCTTATGTTTGCAAGAGGTGCCGGCCGACTGCTCAGCATTGGAATTGAAGCGGGCATTTGGCCAGTTTCACTATTTAGTAAGAACAGGGAGTAAGTCCGGAAATAATCAGCTTGCTATCTTAAGTAAATATCCGTTAGACTCGGTTCATACTGTTTCATTTGGAGAACGTCCCAACTGTGCGCTTTTTGCCGACCTTTCCCTGAAAGGTGAAAAGATAAGGATCGGGAATTGTCATTTGCAGACGACAAATTGGAACCAGGTGAAGGGGGATTTATTGCCTGCTGATAATGCTATGTTCAAATGGTGGAATGCGATTAAAACAATGTCGGAAAATTTTAGGCTGAGAGGGGGACAGGCTGATTATTTGAAAAGTTTAATGGATAAATCTCCTTTTCCTACGCTTATGTGTGGGGACTTTAATAATAGCCCCAATTCTTATAGCTATCATAAAATTAAAGGAAATTTAAAGGATGCATTTTGCGAAGCGGGTAACGGCTATGGATATACTTACAATAATTTAATGAAGCTCTTTCGCATTGATTTTGTGTTCTTTTCTGGAGCTAAATTTCAGGCAGTAAATTATAGAACAGGAAGTGTTGACTTTAGTGACCATCTTCCTGTATTGGTTGATTTTAAGATAAATTGATATGCATAACATTTTTGCTACACAAAATATTACAGTAATTAATAGCGTAATATTGATTTATAAATTTTAAAAGAGGGATGGCATCCTTTTGGATAATGCTACATAAGCTATAATTAATCTATGGAAATCGATTTTTCAACCTATAATATTCTCATTGTAGAGGATTCTGAGCTTAATCTTTTTGTATTAAAAGAGATCTTGGAACGCGAGCATTTTAACGTATTCTCTGCTTCTGGTGCTAAAGGCGCGTTTGAAAACTTGCGACGACAAAGAATAGATCTTATTTTAATGGACGTCATGATGGGGGAAACGAACGGTTTTGATTTGACACAGGAATTAAAATCCCTCGAAGAGTACAAACATATTCCCGTATTGTTTATTACCAACTTAAAATCTCCAGATGACGTCGTGCGTGGATTTGATAGTGGTGGGGTAGATTATATTCCGAAGCCTTTCAATAAAAAGGAATTGCTTCAGCGCATCAGACATCAGATCAAACTTATTGAATCGAGTAATACAATTGCCAAGCAGACAGCGCAGCTTCAGGAAGCAATATTAAACCGCGATAGAATGTATGCTATTCTAGCACACGATCTCCGAAGTCCGATTTCTTCACTCAAAATGATCTTAAATATTTTGAGCATGAGTCCTGAGGGAAGTAATACTGGGTATGGAGATATGATTAATACAGGCAATGACATTGCGGAACAACTTTTCAGTATTTTGGACAATCTGCTTAAATGGACCAAAAATAGCCTGGGTATATTGAGTTATATGCCACAAGAAATTGAGTTCGATGAAATGATCAAAGGTGTGGTGGAGACACTTCAACCAACAGCTAAATTAAAAAACATCGAAATTCAATTAACATTACAATCCGGATTACAAATCTTTTTTGATGCGGATATCATGAAAAGTATGTTAAGAAATCTTTTGATTAATGCGGTGAAGTTTAGCCATGAAGATTCCCTGATTAAACTCAATTTATATCGCGATGACGATGATGTTGTTGTTGAGTTTATCGATACGGGGGTAGGAATGAGTGTTGATGCACAACGCCAGCTGCAAGACCAAATAATGGAAGAGGGAAAGATAACTCCTATGCGGGAGAAAGGTAAAGGCCTAGGCCTGTGGGTAGTTTATCATTTTATTCAGAAAAATGGTGGAACATTCTTTTTTGAGTCGGAAGAAAATGTCGGCTCCCGTTTCGGCTTTCGTGTGCCGCTGTTGAACACAACTTCTAATCAGTAAAAACTCCATATTATAAATTGATAATTTATGTATAACCTAAAAAAAGAATACTGGTCTCAGGTGGAGCTGGATTTATAGGATCTCATCTTTGTGAACGTTTGTTGAAGGAAGAGAACGAAGTCATCTGTATGGATAACTTCTTTACGGGGGATAAATCCAATATTGTTCACTTGTTACAGAATCCCTATTTTGAGCTTGTACGGCATGACGTGACGGAGCTTTTTTTGCGGAAGTTGACGAAATATATAATCTGGCTTGCCCTGCAAGTCCAGTTCACTATCAGTACAACCCGATTAAAACTTCGGAGATGGGTGCAATCAATATGCTTGGACTTGCTAAGCGGGTTAATGCGCGTATTTTACAAGCTTCTACCAGTGAAGTATATGGTGAACCAAAGGTTCACCCGCAGCAAGAAAGCTATTGGGGAAATGTAAATCCTGTCGGTCTTCGATCCTGTTATGATGAGGGAAAGCGATGTGCTGGAAACGCTTTTTATGGATTATCATCGCCAACATGATATTTCGATTAAGATCGCTCGAATATTTAACACCTATGGACCTCGTATGCATCCTCAAGATGGAAGGGTAGTGTCCAACTTTATTATGCAAGCCTTACAGGATAAAGATATTTCCATTTATGGTGCAGGGAATCAGACCCGAAGTTTTCAGTATGTAGATGATTTAGTAGAAGGAATGATCCGGATGATGGCTACAGAGGAGTCTTTTATCGGCCCAATAAATATCGGTAACCCGAATGAATTTACGATACTATAATTGGCGGAACAGGCGGTCTTACAGACCGGATCAAAATCAAAGATTAAGTTTTTACCTCTACCCGAAGACGATCCACAGCAACGAAAACCAGACATTGGACTTGCGAAGAAAAGCTTGGACTGGGGTCCCACAGTTCAACTGGAAGAAGGGCTGTCCAAGACAATAGCGTATTTTAAAACACGTTTATAAGGTGTTAGCGCCAATCTGTTATATTATTGCTCTATCCAGCAATAACTTGTGCTTTATGCTGAATGATATGATCAAGAAGCGTTTCATTTAAAATCGGTGAAGTTTTCAACATCTCTCGAATGGGATATTTCTCGACAATATTTTTTAAAGCGTCCAGATGGCGCTGATGGTGCAGGTCGGTTCCCACAAAATCATACATGCCTGATTTCAATATGGTCATAGCAATGGCTTTCACATCGACGCCATAATATCGGCTTAACGAAAGGAGATTTAACTGAAGCAGACAACCTGAATCTTTAATTTGCTTATAGATATTAAAATTGCTATGGTAATAATTATAGCGCTCTGGATGCGCAAGAATGGGTTTATATCCTAATTTTTGAATATCTCTAATCGTGTGGAATAAAGCTTTCGATTCCGAAAGGTACGACATCTCGATCAACACATACCCACCAGGCATAACACACAGTTCATTTTCACGAATCAATAAAGGAAGATTTTCGTCAATCATATGTTCAGCAGCGCCAAATATATCCACATTATTGCTCGAGTTTTTTAGTCCCTCGACAAGCGAATCTTTCGCATGTTCAATGCTAAATTTGGTGTTTTGATGAATGCCAGCCATGATATGGGGCGTACAGATAAACTTTTTCAGGCCTAAGCGTTGAAGTTCTTGGATATAATGCAAGGATTGTTGTACAGAATCGCTCCCATCGTCAATGCCTGGTAATAGATGATTATGCATATCTACTTCTAGAAATTCCAATTGCGCCAAAGAGCGAATAGATGAAGTCTTTTTCCCAAACAGGTTGCTAAAAAATCCCATGTTGTAAATTAATTATGTTGTGAAAAATAGTTCAGTTAAGGAGTGGCGTTTCGGTTTAAATTAAGCGGAGATGTAAAATTATAATTCCTTTCCATGACTATTTGTTATTTATTATTACAAACAATATGCCAATAATTGCGTTAATATCTATGTACCTATATACGGTGCCAAAGGGATTCGGCCGTTGAAGTTAAAACGATCGTTATTTTATGTGCCTATAATGTTAATTATGAATAATAAATGCTAATATTTGTTTATGTAACAGTTTCGGTATAATAGTTGCTTAATCCACGATGATAAATTGATTGAATGAATAGGGTTCTTTTTTAATGATATTTTATCAAAGGAGTATTTTAGGTGTGAAAATTTAACTATCTTGCGTCTCCATTATAAAATATTATAATAAAGCCATATCAGATAGTGTTCGTTTGTCGCAGACACGGTCAGTAACATTTTAATTAAAAGAGAAAAAGCTATGATGATGGGTTCTCTAGGAGATTTAAGAAGACGCCTGAGAAAGGACAATCCACGATGGGTTATTTTATTGATCGATATGTGGTTTGTGTTTGGAAGTTATGTGTTTTCAAACTATGTAGTCAACAACTTTAAGGGGATATTTGATATTGCTTTGATGTTGAAAAAAGTTGTCGTTATATTGCCAATATATCTTTTGATGTTTTTGTGTTATGATACCTTTAGAGGCATTGTCCGACAGACAGGCATTCGGGATACCATTAAAATATTCAAAACTGTCGCCTCAGCCTATGTGGTTTTAATGCTACTGACTGTGCTGATCAAAACAGTTTTTGAAAGAGGAACTTTAGCAGGCGATTATCTTCGTTTGTCTTATGGCGTTTTGACCATGCAGGCCTGCATTCTATTGGTAATTATGGTGGGAGCGCGTGTCGTTTATCGTACAATCTATGAATATCTTTTTTTGCCAGCGAGAAAAGGCGAAAATGTCCTAATTTTTGGAGCTTCACGTCCAGGCTTGGTTTCTTATTCCTTATTAAAAGAGGATCAACGGATCAAATATCAGGTTGTCGCATTTGTGGAAGATAAGATTTCGCGTATTGGTAAGAGACTTGCAGGATTAAAAATTCGTGATATTACCGAGATTTCAAAAGAATTTATTGAGAAAAATCACATTTCCCAGGTTATTATTGCCGTTGAAAATAACGATCCTGAGCGTTTGGAATATGTGTCGGATTGGTTTCAGAATATTGGACTTGAACTTAAGATTATGCCTCCGGCGCGAATCTTACTTAATTCGGGGGTCAAGCGTGAAATACGGCCATTAAAGATTGAAGATTTACTGGGGCGTAAGCCGATCAAATTGGATCATCCCGAGATTGAGGAAGAAATGCAGGGTAAAGTGATCCTGGTGACCGGTGCTGCAGGATCTATTGGTTCGGAATTGGCTCGTCAGATTGCAAGACGGCATTATAAAAAATTAATCTTGCTGGATCAAGCCGAGTCTGCCTTGTATGATATACAGCAGTCTATAAAGGCGACATTGCCTGAAGATATGTATTGTGTCGTCGGTGATGTGCGTAATTATGCATTCATGCAAAATATATTTGCACACTACAAACCCGATTTGGTATTCCATGCAGCGGCCTATAAGCACGTGCCTTTAATGGAGGCAAACCCGTACGAGTCAATTCAGACGAATGTTTTAGGAAGTAAAAATGTGGCTGATCTCTGTATGCAATATGGCACTAAAAAGATGGTCATGGTATCGACAGATAAAGCGGTCAATCCAACGAATGTCATGGGGGCAACAAAACGCATAGCTGAGATCTATGTTAGTAGCTGCAGCGGCAAATCAAATACCAGTTTTATTATTACACGATTTGGAAATGTACTTGGTTCAAACGGCTCGGTTATTCCGCTATTTGAGAAACAAATGGCAGATGGTGGGCCGTTGACCCTGACTCATCCTGAAATCACTCGTTTCTTTATGACAATACCCGAAGCGTGTCAGCTGGTACAGGAGGCCGGCGTGATGGGGAAAGGTGGTGAGATCTTTGTGTTTGATATGGGTAAATCTGTTAAAATCATTGATTTGGCTAAACGCATGATCAAATTGAAAGGCTATCGTTACCCTGAGGATATTGATATCAAAATTGTTGGATTACGTCCAGGTGAGAAAATCTATGAGGAATTGTTGGCGAATAATGAGAATACGGTGAAGACACATCATCCAAAGATCATGATCGCAAAAGTAAATCACGATGAATTATCGCTTAAAGCGCAGCGCATTAATGCGATCTGTCAACAGATCTTGGAGGCGGAAACGCAGTTGCCAGATTTTATGGAGCTTGTTGCCGGGATGAAGCAGATTGTTCCGGAGTTTAAATCCCAAAATTCGGAATATGAAGTGCTGGATACAGCCGTGGAGGAGAAAGAGATCGAATTGTTTAATGAATCGCCCGCAGAAGTGCCGGTATATTCTTTAGTAAAAAATGTGCTGTAATCCTATTATAAAACAGACAAAATTTAGATAATTAACACGATAAACAAGTGAAAAGCCCTCTTAATTGAAGGCTTTTTCTATTGATTCCGTTTACTCATGGATTAAAACTTGTCAATTAACAAAAATCATCCTAATTTTAGCGAACTATTTGGTGAACTCATCATTCGCAGACCAATGGTCTAAACATTCGAGAATCATTATATGAATAAAGCAATTTTAATTACTGGAGGAGCAGGCTTTATAGGCTCACATGTGGTACGTGAGTTTGTGTTAAAATATCCTGAATATCAAATTATAAATTTGGATGCTTTGACCTATGCTGGTAATCTGGAGAATTTAAAAGATATAGAGCATTTTCCTAATTATGCCTTTGTTAAGGCGGATATTGCAGATAAGCAGGCTGTCTTGGCCATTTTCCAAGAATATCAGCCCGATGGTATTATCCATTTGGCGGCTGAATCGCATGTCGATCGTTCAATTGTCGATCCAATGGCTTTCGTCATGACCAACGTAATTGGAACGGTCAATTTATTGAACGCTGCCCGGATAATCTGGAAGGATAATTCGGAAGGAAAACGTTTTCATCATGTGTCAACGGATGAGGTGTTTGGCGCGCTCGGTGATACAGGTTTTTTTACGGAAGAAACAAAATATGATCCGCACTCACCGTATTCAGCTTCCAAAGCTAGTTCAGATCATTTTGTACGTGCTTACTACGATACCTACGGCTTGCCTATTGTTTTGACAAACTGCTCCAACAATTATGGACCCAATCATTTCCCGGAGAAATTGATCCCGTTATGTATTCACAATATTTTGAATAATAAATTGCTACCTGTTTATGGTGATGGAAAATACACACGCGATTGGCTATATGTCATTGATCATGCTAAAGCCATTGATCTTGTTTTTCACGAAGGAAAAAATGGGGACTCTTATAATGTTGGCGGATTTAATGAGTGGCAAAATATAGACCTGATCAAGGAGCTGTGCAAACAGATGGATGAGAAATTGGGGCGTGTCCGCGGCTCTTCGGAGGAGTTGATTACCTTTGTTAAAGACAGACCGGGGCATGATTTGCGTTATGCGATTGATGCGACGAAAATCAATAAGGAGTTGGGATGGAAGCCTTCAGTAACTTTTGAAGAAGGTTTATCCCGAACGATAGACTGGTTCTTATCCAATCAGGAGTGGTTAGAACACGTGACTTCTGGGGATTATAAAAAATATTACGATAATCAATACAAAGACGCATAAGAATGACGTATACGGAAACAAAATTAAAAGGCTGTTTTATACTTGAACCGACCGTATTTGAAGATGAAAGAGGTTATTTTTTTGAATCATTTAATGAAACAAAACTGACGACGATACTCGGTTATACACCACACTTTGTGCAGGATAATCAATCCAAATCACAGTTTGGTGTGGTGCGTGGCCTACATTTGCAGGGCGGTGAGCATGCGCAGGCAAAATTGGTCCGTGTTGTTGAGGGAAAAGTGCTGGATGTTGCCGTCGATGTTCGTCCAGGATCACCCACCTTTGGACAATATGTTGCGGTGGAACTTTCTGTCGAAAATAAACAGCAAATGTATATTCCTCGAGGCTTCTTACATGGCTTTTCTGTATTGTCAGAACATGCTGTTTTTTACTATAAATGTGATAATAACTATCATAAAGAATCAGAGGATGGTATAAATCCCTTAGATCCGGAATTGGCAATTGATTGGCAAATTCCCGCAGAACGAATGATTCTCTCACAAAAAGATCAGGAAGCACAATCCTTTGAAGAGTTACGTTTGAAACTAATTTAAAACGGGATGCGGATTGTTATAACAGGAGCCTCAGGACAACTTGGCTCAGAGCTAAAAGATCTTTTGCTGGACAACATCGAAAAGGAGTGTTATTTTTTGGATCGAAAACAATTACCATTGGATCAAATTCAAATCATACAGCAAATCTTAGCGATGTATGAGCCGGACCTTATTATTCATACAGGGGCTTATACGGCTGTAGATAAGGCTGAGGAGGATCAGGTAAATGCTGATTTGGTGAATCACGTATCTTGTGAAGAGATCGCTCAATACTGTCATCTTCACGGTACACGCCTAATCGCTATTTCGACAGATTATGTTTTTGATGGATCTTCTGCTTCTGCTTTAAAAGAAACTGCAGAAACCGCCCCCATCAATGTATATGGTCAAACGAAACTAGCGGGAGAACAGGCGATTCAGAAATGGTACCCCGACGCAATCATCATACGTACCTCTTGGGTTTATTCCACATACGGCAAGAATTTTGTTAAGACAATGTGTCGTTTAATGGATGAACGTGATGAAGTGGGGGTAATTAACGATCAAATTGGAAGTCCTACTTATGCGAAGGATTTAGCTTTGGCAATTGTAAAAATATTGAATTCCTCCAAATGGAAAGGTGGTATTTATCATTATAGCAACGAAGGTGAAATTTCTTGGTACGACTTTGCTGTAGCGATACGTGATTTCCGTTCGTTCGATTGTGAAGTAAAACCGATTCCCACAAGTGCCTACCCGACATCTGCACGCAGGCCAAAGTATTCGTTGCTCGATAAATCGAAGATCAAGGATGTTTTTGCAGTTGAGGTACCCAATTGGGAAATCAGTTTGGCTAAAATGTTGGCCAAAGAATTTAAAAATTAAATAGAATCAAGGATTATTTTGCTCTGCTCTTCATCCTTATTTTCAAATCTAAACATAAAACTATGAAAGGAATTATATTGGCAGGGGGCTCAGGAACACGATTACATCCATTAACACTGGCTGTAAGCAAGCAGCTAATGCCTGTATACGATAAGCCCATGATATATTACCCCCTTTCAACATTGATGCTGGCCGGGATACGTGAGATTTTGATTATATCAACGCCTCAGGATCTTCCGAATTTTAGGAAATTACTGGGCGATGGTACACAATTGGGCTGTCGATTTGAATATAAAGAACAGCCGAGTCCGGATGGATTAGCACAAGCGTTCTTATTGGGGGAGGAATTTATTGGAAATGATAAAGTTGCTCTTATTTTAGGAGATAATATTTTCTATGGCTCCGGGTTGTCCAAACTTTTACAATCCTGCGCTGACCCCGATGGAGGTGTTGTTTTTGCATATCCCGTTCAAGATCCTGAACGTTATGGTGTGGTTGAATTTGATGAATTAAATAACGTTATTTCTATTGAAGAAAAGCCACAATTTCCAAAGTCGAATTATGCTGTTCCTGGAGTTTATTTTTATGACAACGAGGTGGTCAAGATCGCTAAGAATATAGAGCCTTCTCCCCGTGGTGAACTCGAGATCACCGATATCAATAAAGAGTATCTTAGTCGTGGTAAATTGAATGTCGGTATTTTTGATCGTGGTACAGCTTGGTTGGATACCGGGACTATCCAGTCGCTCATGCAGGCCGGCCAATTTGTGCAAGTAATCGAGGAGCGGCAAGGGATGAAAATAGGAGCAATCGAAGAAGTGGCTTACAGGATGGGATACATTGATGGGCAACAGTTGCTAAAACTTTCCCTACCGCTTTGCAAGTCGGGGTATGGAGAGTATTTAAAACGAATTGTCAAAAGCTTTTAATATCATTTATTCGCATTCTGTTTTCTGGGGCAGAATGCTATTTTGGAATATGAACGATAAACGTACTTCCAAAACCTTCACTACTTTCAACCGTAATTGAATAACCCATTCGGTTTGCAAATTCATGACAAAGCATTAGGCCGATACCAGCTCCCTTTTCGTCAAAAGTTCCTTCTAGACTGTGTTGTTGTCTCTGCATATTTTTAAGTGCGGTGATTTTTCTTTCGTCCATTCCTACTCCCTGATCTGTAATGGAAATAAGGATTTCTGTGTCGGTGTCGCGCTGGTTGAAAATAATAGCCTTACCACTAAAGCTAAACTTAATAGCGTTGTTAAAGATATTGCGAATAATAAATTCAAATCGTTTAAGATCACTTTGGATTGTCAATTGAGGGGAAAAACGGACGTCTATCGATAAATTTTTTAGATTAATCCGATCGATAAATAATGCCTCACATTCCCTAACAATTTGATAAGGTGAAATTTCCTGTATTTCAAGCTTTTCATTTGCCATTTGTTGTGAAGACCATACGAGTAGGCTGTCGAGCATTTTGGAGGCAGTTGTAACTTGATTGCCTATATTGATTAGCATACTTTTAATTTCGTCTGTTGGAAGGTTGACAATTTTGGATACAGCAAGCAGCGCTTGGAAAGTTGACAAAGGACTTCGGAGGTCATGTGACACAACGGAAAATATACTGGATCGAAATCGATCTGCCTGAATGAGCTCTTCATGTTGATGCCTGATCTCGGCGGCCTGCTGAACGACTTTCCGTTTCTCTTCACGTAATAGTCTGTTCTTTTTGATCAGTAACAGTACCATAACGGAGATAATTAAAAGGACAAAAAAGGTGGCTAGCCACATCAATTTCACCCAATGTGCTTCACGTTCGATACTCACGTTTTTTAATAACAGATTTTTATTCTCAAGCTCCTTCTTTTCACTTTCATATTTCTCTCGAAGTTCTTCCCGAACTCGTACGCGTAAAACTTCAGCGTCTTCATGAAACTTGCGGTCCGAACTATCCTGATCGCTTAGTATTAAATGTGAATCCTGCTCTTTGATCGCTTTCGCTATTTTATCGAAATCTCCCTGAAGGTCCTCGGTTAGATTGGTGAAACCACTTTTTGTAATGATACTCTTGATGAGGATGACTTCTTGTTCGGCCAGATCAAACCGCTTTTCTTTGACGTAGATATTCGCCCGGTTGATTCGGGCATAACTTTCCCCAACAGGATCTTGTTTCTTGGTGGTGATGCCGATTGCAAGATCCGTATAATACGTGCTCCATTCGAGCTTATCTGCCTTGAGATAGAGATAGCTTAATAAAATGTACGTATTGTAAAGATCGACTTCGGGGGCATTGGCTTTACAGAATTCCACGGTTTTTACCAAATAATCGATGGCATGCGCTACATCCTTCTTGTTCTCTCCATTCAAAGCGTTTTGGGCATATATATTGCCAATGTTAGTCGATATGTTTGCTCGATTCCTTGTGTCGCGCAATTCCTTTGCTAGATCTAGCGCACGTTGGTAATATTTTAAGGCCTGATCGGGATCGTAACTCTTATTGAAAACATTTCCGATATTCAGAAAAGAGAGCATCATCCCTTTCTTGTCGTTTCGTTCTTCCCGTTTTTTGAGTACCTTGAAATGAGTTTTTGCACTTTCATCGAAGTTGTTAAGTTTCAGGTAAATGATACCTTGTAGATTTAATAAATCAATTTGTAAGGCTTCGAATTTCTTTTCGCTGATGAGGTTTAACCCTTTGGAAACGATCTCCTGCGCTTCTTGGGGATTACTGCGGTAAATTTCTGAAGCAACTTTATAATAAGCCAATATTCGTGTAGAATCGCTGCTTGCTTCCGTCAGCTGCTGGTCTAACTTGTCCCAACCACTATTCTGGCCATGTGCAGGAGAGATAAACAACACTGTGAAAGTAACAACAAATAGGATAGATAGACGACCCATCGGGATTTTTTTTCAAATATAATTAAGTTTTTAGTAATGTGTGGACCACGACTTGTAGAACCGTGAATATCGTATGATGTTGTGACATTTAATTTTCAATCGAAGAAATTTAGATTTCTAAATAATAAAAATTATATTTATATAAATCGTTTTAAATCTATTTATTGGCTAGTATATAAATTATTGTGAAATTCATTTCTAAAGTGATTAATTTCGCTTCGCCTTAAATTTTATTATGATTATTTTTTTTCTTTAGAAACAATTTTAGGGATAGGTTTGTCTATATAACAATAGATTGATAGAATAGAGTTGTAAATAGCGTGGAAATCAGCAGGGTTTATAGTGTTCAGTTTAATAAAATGTGAAATATCATGATTACAGTTGGGATAATAGACATGGATGAGCAAGAACGGGTGGAAACAAAAACAATCATCTCGGAAAAAAATATAGCTGAATCAACGATCCCGATCCATGTACTCTTTGATCGGGATACACTTGCGTCTTCAGGGCGCAATCAAGTTCCTGATGTTATGATTGTCGACATTGATCAGCAGGATAACTTAATTGTTGAAAGGGTGAAAAGCGCGTTCCCAAGGGCTGAAATACTGGTTCTGACTAATAATTGTGATGTAAGGATGGTGCGTAGCTGTTTTAGGCAAGGTGCAGTGGGGTATATGTTGAAGAAAACATGTCTCCAATCTTTAAAAAATGCGATAACAATGACATTGGGAAATGGTTCTTTCATTAGCCCTTTTGTTAATCGTGCTTTGATTGAACAGGCCTTCAGTGCCAAAAAATCCGAAAATTTGCTGACTGCTCGCGAGTTGCAGATCGCTAATGGTATTATTGAGGGCCTTAGCTATAAAATGATTGCCCAAAAATATGCAATATCGTTGGACACGGTACGTATTTATATCAAGCGAATATATAGAAAGTTTCAGATCAATAGTAAAGGTGAATTGATTGCGCAATTGACAGCTTAATAATTCATTACATGAACATGTGACCTCCTAAATTTCGATCTCTTTAAATTTAGCCTGATTTTTATAGCTACTTGAATGATATGCTATGCCAATAAGAAGCCTTTTAATTTTTGTGTTTCTTTTCTGTTATACTGCTCTTTTCTTATCCATAGCGAAAAGTCAGCAACGATACGATATTGCCTATCAGTTCGAATTCGATACCGTTCGGATCACGCCATCCCAGACATTTTCAAACAAACTAACGATTGTTAACTACACGGATAGAACAATTGAACTAAACCCTGAGTCCAATGATAAGAAGGCATTGCAGGGATTGATCAAATTGCCTCCATTGATTGTACTGAAACCACACGAAACGAGAGGTTTCCCTTTGAAATACATGACCGATCGACGGACGATCTCGGATGCAATACAAAAATTTAGCATAGGGTTGAATTCGAAAGACTCTGCTGTAACTATACAGCCCCCTCAAATTTTCTGCACAAAACTGGATGTTCAGACAGCGCTATTGATTCAGTCTGAACAACCCGAGTATTTTATTGATCAGTCAACTGGACAAACGCAATTTTTGGTACGCGTTGTCAATATGGGTTTAATACCGTTTACCTTTCAACTGCAGTTTGCCAACCTTCCTTCGGAACTGGAGGTCGTAGGTGAAACATTACCAACAACATTGGCAGCAGGAGGGCAGTCATTATTGAGATTTACTGCTCGTATGCGCACAAAGAAAATAGCCACGGATGTAGAACTGACGATGATAGCTATTGAAGCAGGCGGTAAACAACTTGCGACGAGTCGACTGCGCATCATGACAGTAGGCAGCGTAAAACGGTTCGGTTCGGCCATGAACTTACAGAATCAGCCCTACAGCAATATGGCTGCCTTACGTTATCTCAATAAGGGACAGGATATATCGGTGTATCAACTTCAGGGATATGGAAATCTTGAATTGAACAAGGGAACTTCATTGAGCTATCGCATGAATATGGATTATTTTCAAGATCAGCATGCTTTTACGATGTACGATAGTTATCTCGATTATCAAACTGAAAAATGGGGTCTGAAGGCTGGTAATATTTATGAAAATTTAGATCAATATGTAAACGGCCGGGGTATGCGGACAAGTTATAAATTTGATAAGTCCCGAACCATTAGTGTATATGCTGTACAAAATAATTATTTCCTATGGAATCAGCTGAATACGTTCTCCCCCGGCGGCGGCGTGTTAGGCCTAAAGTATGCGTTTAAATCAGATAAAAACCAAGAAAGTAGCCTGGCTTATTTGTACAGTAAAGACAATTACAGGAATGTCCGGAGTCATCTGCTCAGTGGAAAAGGATATAAAGACTGGTCGGCGAATCAAAATCTTACCTTTGAAGCTGGTACAAGCGTCGAACAGGTCGATATTGATGGTCAAAAGGCTGGGCTAGCTGCTGGCGTAAATTATAATGGGATTTTTGATCAGTTTCAGATTTCAAGTATCAATTATTATAGTTCCCCCTATTATGTCGGACTCAGAAGGGGGCTCTTGCAGTCAGACTCACGTGTGGTCATTCCGCTGGAGGAAGCTAAGAGCCTCTCCGTCAGGATGAGTTTTATGGATAATCAACCGAAGTATCAGGTTGGGGATAAAAATTACCTTTTTAGTAACAGCAATCGGATTGAAATTTATGAACTTGGGTATCGTACAGCTTTTGGGCGATTGAATGTTGATTTGAGACCCTATTGGATGAAGCAGCGTGCAGATTATCACAGCTGGTTAGGAGTTGGGAGTAATGCTGTAAACTGGAAATCCAGTTCAGTAAGAACGGTTTTAGATCTTAATTTTTTCACGAAGTACCATCGCTTTTCGCTGCAGACGGACTATGGTTATACTTACAAAAATACAGCTGAAAAGCCCATTGCACCTTTTCATTCATTACGTGTATCGGGTAACTATGACAATGCACTCGTTGGCTTTAATGCATTTGTTCAGATCAATCCTTATTATTTGAGTGATCTTTTGGCTACCTATACCAATGCTAACTATAGCATGTATTCGCTAGGACCTAATACACACTTTGAGGCATTCGGCCAAAATTTACAGGTACAGCTTTCGACCATGTACAGTTATTATGGTTTTTCCCGTAGCAATAATTTGTCCATCAATGGAAATGCGCGCTGGCGAATGAAGGACAACTGGACCCTCACTGCAGATATTTTTTATACGTTTATCAAAGGGAAATTACTGTTTATAACAGATCCAATAAATCCACCGCAACCCCTGGATCGCTATTCGTTTAACAATAGGCAAATTAGAGTGGGGATAGAAAAGAATTTTGGACGTACTGGCAGTTATAAAGGCTATAGCTTACAGCTGACCTGTTTTGACGATAAAAATAACAACGGAATCCGTGATGATGATGAGGCATTTGTAGAATCTGTGTTGATTCGAATCGGAAAAGAAGCTGCCATAACAGATGGAAAGGGGCGGGTCAAGTTTGTTGACATGGAGGCTGGCTCTTTTTCCATTCAAACAGAAAACCATCAAGGTTGGGTTTCTCAGGGGCCATCGACGGTTGTATTGACCAAGGACCAGTCCATGGATATTCCGCTGATCAAAACAAAGTCCGCAAAGGGTAAACTGCAGCTAATCGCCAGTAAATATCTGGAATCAAAGCCTGATTTGAGTGGTATTCGAATTACCGCGAATGACAGACAGGGCAAGAGATATAATACATTAACCAACGAAGAAGGAGAATATGTTTTCTATCTGCCTATTGGTTTTTATAAGTTGACGGTTGAGATGGAAGGAATGCCTTTTGTTATTGAAAATTCAAATTGCGAAGCAGAAGTGAAAGCTGAAGGACTGAATGAGCTTCCATCCTTGCGTTACCGAGATCAAAGGCGCAAAGTTGGCATTAAAAGATTTTAGGGTGAAACAAAGCTATAGATGATATTCGCGGAATAGGTGCCGGCTGGTTTACCCAGAAGATTACTGGTCTGCGAAGCGGGGATGCTGTACTGCATATCGAGTGTTCGATCGATGACAGGATTTGCATTTTGGATGAGCTGTTGGGCTGTTGTAGACAAGGTAACTGTATTTACGCCAGTCTGGCCAGCCATGGGCCCAATAGTCAAAACACTTAATGGAATACTGTTGACACCGGAGGTAAAACTGTTGGAAGTGGCGCGTACATACAAGTTGTAGGGCGTGGTTTTACTCAGTTTTAAATGAGCTGGCATGTTAACACTGACTCCGTTTACATAGTTACTGGTGGTTACGAAAGGTAGACTCACTGTCTGTTGGTTGGCGACAATCTCGCCTAAGTCACTAACAGCGATAGTCAAATTTCCACTAGCCTGCGCCTGCACTGGTGTTGTAGGATAGGTGGCCGAGGACGACTTGTTCCAGGTGTAGGTGAGGGGGACAGTGTAGGTTCCGGCTTGTATAAAGTTGCTTTTTAGGGATGCGGTGCTAATTGTGTAACTATGTGTGATCGAACTGCTGTTATTGGTAGGGACAGCTATTCCGGCAGCGCTTGTAAGTGTTTGATCACTGGTCGACAAAATGGCCGAGGTTGCTGTTGCGACACCACTGAGTGAAGCGCTCACTGTGGAGACAGGGGAAACAGGTAATGTGTTGTAGGAGAGTCCGGTACTAAAACTAAACTGAGCGCTGCTTGATCGGATACTTGGGACGTAAGGTACGGTGCTTGATACTGGTATTACCTGACTGGCGCTGATCCCATTGGCAGAACGGTAAAAACTAAGATCATTTACAGCAATACTCGTTGTTCCTATGCTGCTTGGTGGACTGATAAATCCGGGGATGGTGATGGATAGCGTGAAGCTTGCTGGAGAGATAGACCCCGCCAATAATCCTTGCGTGTAAAAGCTGACGTCATCTGTAAATACCCCTGCAGTCCAAGTCTGGCTCGCAGTAGCAATACGTGCATTGGCGGTTACCGCACCCGAAGCAACACTAGCTACAGCCGCATAGAGTAAACCGCCGCCAGTTGATAGGGCGACTTCATTATTTGCGCCCAACCCGAGTAATACAAGGCTGCCAATACTCGAAAGTTTCATATGTACTGCACTGGCCGGAAAACTTCCACTTGTCGTGCTGGTAAAAGTTGCTGAACTGGATTTTACGGAAAAAGAAGGAAGTAAGGTGATTACACTGTTATAGCTCCCTGCATTAATAGTCGTATTATAGTCGGTTCTAGCCTGTATGTTCGCTTGAGGTAAGGTGATGGAAGTCGTCGTCTGTGCATAGGTACGATGCCCATAGAAGCTAAATAAGCCTAGGAAGTAAACCGCAAAATTCCGCTTAATATGTAATTTCTTTCTCTGCAATTTTCAAATCATATTGGCTGCCTGCATCTAATATTGCAACGGCAAGATAATGTCCTGCAGCAAGTTTCTCTGGAAGGTCTATTTGCACCCATTGATCCGAGCTAGGGAGCATCGCGATAGCGACGGCCTTAATAGGGATTTCCTCTCCCGTTTCTGTATTGGTTAGCTCAAAACGTACATATGCATCCTTGTTAATTTGTCCGGTGTTTTTAACGTGTACATCCATGCGGCGCACAGACTGGCCCCTCTGACTCGGAATCAAATGTCTGTCCTCAAAAGCAAGGAATTCCAGATCTCCAGGATTTAATCCGGAAGGGGTATGGTAGACCTGAATACCTACTTCAATAAGCACGTTCATATTAAGGCCATTTTGGAGTGCGGCTTTTTGTTCTTTCACTTGTGTAAAAAAAAGCATCGCGTTGCTTAGCTGCTGTGGAGCTGGGTTTTTGGGGATCGTCATGGAAAGATTCACCGATTTGGTCTCTCCCGGAGCCAGGCGCACAGTATTTTCTGATAGCGTAAGCCAGGCCGCATTTGATTGCTGTTTTTGACCCGGAGAATAATATTTTTTTACCCCAATAGAATCGCGGTCCCAATCTTTCAGGTTGGCGACAAAATTGAGCTCAGCGTTCGAGGTGTTGCTAAAAGTAATCACCTGAGAAACTGTCTGTCCCGGCTCGCCAGTAAAAAAAATGCGGGATGGAGAAATTGAAATACCCTGTCCATAGACCAGGGTATTACAGATATAAAGGACTAATAGTGTTAAATAATATCTCACGGATAAAATTATCTTTCTAGTTATAGTTGTGTCGCTGTATAAGTGACTGTTGTACTATAGGCCGATGCGCCAAGATTCAAAAGTGATGCTGGATTGGCTATGGTATAATCTACGGTATAACTTGCTCCTGTAGAGGCTGTTGAATTGGTTACCAGCGATGCTGCTGTTGTACTTAGCGGTACATTTGCCACGGGAGTACCTCCGTTTGCACTGGCTGCAGGTACTGTAACTGTCACAATGTTTAGTGCTGGCCCTCCCGCAGGTGTAAATGCAGCCGTCGCAGCAACAGTAAGATTATACGGTTTATTACTTACCACAGTAAAATGGCCCGCTTTCTCAACAGTTTTTGATGCGGTATAATCTGCCGCTGTGGTATACGTAAAATTAACTGTCGGGGTTGCACCCAATGTAATCGAAATGGCATCTGTCAAGTTGATATTGACTGTGACAGGTTGGGAGGTCGCCGTCACTTGGGCTTTGGCTTTATTTCCAAAACATATGGCTGCAAGTGCAATGAAGGGTATAAATAGGTTCTTTTTCATAATTTCCTCTATTTTATGGGATTAAACTCTAGTAAAGTTACTCAGCAACTGCGCTAAATGCAATGTAAACAAGTCACATAATGATGTTATAAAGTTGAATGAGAGCGGCCACTTTTGTCGGTGTCTTTTAATAATAGCTGTTATAGGACATCTGTTATATAGCAAGTGTATTGCTCCTGAGAATTTTCGAAAAACAGCGTATATTTGCAGCCAAATGTCTGAGTCTAAAAGAATCTATCAAATCGATCTGTTTCGCTTTATCGCAGCATCCGCCGTTATATTATATCATTATTTATATCGGGGGTATGCAGCCGGAAATATGTCGCTATTGGGTTTCGATGGAGTCGGAGAATATTTTAAATACGGCTACCTGGGCGTAGACTTATTTTTTATCATTAGTGGTTTTGTGATCGCTTTTTCCATTAAACATCTTTCACTGCGGAAGTTCTGCTATTCCCGTTTCAAGCGTTTGTATCCGATGTATTGGATTTGTTTGTTGTTGACTTTTATCGTTTCTTATTTTTGGGGCGCACCGCGTTATCATGTCACATTCACCCAACTATTGGCCAATCTGACCATGGTGCAAAAACTATGGGGACAGGGGGATGTCGATGGCGCTTATTGGTCACTCTATGTGGAGTTGAAATTTTACCTGATCATCGCTTTATTTCTAATTCTAAATCAATTTAAAAAAATAGGTTTAGATTATCTGGTGTATTTTTGGCTGCTATTGTCCAGCCTACGCTTTTTTGTTGGGCCTTCGGAAATTTATGACGCAATCCATGAGTTCTTTTTACTCGATTGGAGTGCATACTTTATTGCTGGAATTATATTTTGTCAGATCTTTTTGCATGGAGCAAAAGTTCAGCATTTTGTGGCCCTACCTTGGTGTTTGTACATTTCCATCGATGGTGCTGTGGGACGTATTCATTGGTTGGAACGAACCTTCCACAGTGACTTTTCACCTTATATTATTGGTGCGACCATCGTTGTGTTTTACCTGCTCATGTTACTGGTTTCCTGTAAAAAACTGCAGGCGATCAATTCGTCTGGATTTGTTAAAATCGGCATGTTGACCTATCCGCTGTATTTAATCCATCAACACATCGGCTTTATTATTTTTAATCACCTGTATCTGTATCTGAATAAATACCTGCTCCTTTCAGGTGTTATAATTCTTATGCTTACCCTGGCTTATCTGCTGAGCGATCGGATTGAACCGCGGATCATGAAGCGTTTAAATCTTAGACAAAAGGTCCGAAGGTAATGACTACCCCGAACCTTTCTGGTTTTCATAGGAGATGTTTTCTGCTTAGCTGGGTTGTTTTTGTCAACAAAGCTGAAATCCTGCGTCGTTTATTGGCTTGTCTTACGGTTAGAAAACAAGATTTCCTTGATAGATAAGTGATTTTACGGGCGATATTCTTGAAATAGCTTCCGCTGAGCAACTTGCGTCAAGGAATGCAATGTCTGCACTGTCTCCTACTTTTGGCCATTGCATATTGCCTTTGTCATCCAATGGAGTAGGGCCTGCAGTAGCAAGTTTCAGCATACGGGATAGTGCATATTCGGTAGCCTGGCCGTATACCTGAGCTGCAAGATTGGCTTTTTGTAGCACGCTGCCTGTTCCGAAAGTATTCCAATGATCTACAATACTGTCATTCCCCGTCATGACTTTAACATTATTTTCCATGAGCGTCGGAATAGGCATAATCAACCCTCCAAATGGGATCGTAGAAACTATACCGATTTGTGCGGCGCCCAGTTTTTCGGCCATTTCTTGTTGTTTGGCTTTTTCCAGTCGACCAAGCACAAAACAATGGCTGAGGTAGGTTTTGCCTTTGAGAACAGGGTTCTCGTTTACTTTATTGATTAAGTATTCTACAGTTTTCAAACCGGATTCTCCAGACTCGTGTAAGTGAATGTCAATTCCTTTGTTGTTATCCAATGCCAGTTGAACCGTAAAATCCATTGTCTTTTCAATAGCGCCATCGATGGAAAAAGGATCGACCCCACCGATAAAATCAATATTGGTTTTAGCCGCTTCCTTGAGATAAGGAACCGAATCGGTATAGAAGACACCGTGTTGTGGAAAAGCAACCAATTCAGCTCCAAATCCATTTTTCTTGTTTTCAAGTGCCAGTTGCAGATGATGTAAAGAATCTAGTTTGGATGTCGGTTCAATATTGACATGACTACGTGCAAAGGCAGTTCCCTTGGATTGTAACAGTTCAATTAGTTTTTCTGCTTTATGGGTAGAGTTTTTGAGCAGTTCTGGCAAAATTTTCTGTTCTAGAGCAATCATACCCTTTACACCTCCGGGGCCACGTCTTACTGCCTGCCATTTGTCGCCATAATAGGTCTTATCCAAATGGATATGCATATCTTTAAAAGAAGGCAGCATCAAAAGTCCTTTTGCATCGATCGCATCAACACTGTTGCTGTTGGCACTGATATTTTTGATTTTGCCGTTTGCTATCTGAATGGAAAAAAGACCGGTCTTTGTTGCGGTTACATTGCCATCACCATCGTACTCAAATCCGGTTTCCAACAACACGTTTTTCAACGTATAACTTTTTTTACCTTGGTAGCCGCTCAAAAGTCCTTGATGAACCACATTAGGTTGATTTTCTGCAAATAGCATTCCCGGGATAAATGTTGCACCCGCAAGAGCCAGAGCAGAGTTTCTGATAAACTCCTTGCGTGTAAGGGCCGTTGATTTCATTTGATTTCCTATTATGTTATTTTGTGACCGGAATAAAAAGTCTACCAGTCTTTTACAAAGTTACATAGCTGGTACCCTATTATTGCTGGGAGATTTCTGCCATTCTTTGTGTGATTTATCTTTTTTTCAAGTTGCTTTCAAGGGACTTGGAGTTTCCCCCACATGAATATTTTCTCTAAAGTCACTTGGACTTGCCCCCGTTTGCTGTTTAAAAAAGTTTGAAAAATAAGCTTGATCTGCAAAACCCAATTCAAAGGCAATTTCTTTAATGGATCGCTCTGTGCTTTGTAAAAGACGTTTGGCTTCAATGCTGATCCGTTGGTGAATAAGTTGTGTGGCTGATATTTTCAGATGTTTTTTGCACAGTATGTTCAGGTAATTGGGCGAAATATGAAGCTTTTCGGCATAAAAGACGACGAGCTTTTGCTCCCTAAAAAATTCATCAATGAGCATATTGAACTTGGCAAGTCGTGGAACAGACTGATAGACTTTGAATTCGGTGAAGGCAGACTCGGCCTCTCGACTTACAATCGCTGCGATCACTCCCGCTCGGGCAGTTATCAATGGAATAAGTGAATTTTCTCTTTTTAACTCCTGCTTCACAGATTCAAATTCATAATGCAATTGTGCAAAAGCATCTGCGGTAAGATCAATGACGGGATGGTTTTGGTAATTGGTGAATGAAAAGCGAAAGAAAGGGGCAAAGTGCTCAAAAAAAGATCGTTCAATCATGAGTTGATAGCCTATAGTACCCGCATAGACATGCCATTTGTGCATTTGCCCCGGAAAGAGCACATGAACCTGATGGTCTTTGATGATATGGTCAATCGAATCGATCGTATGGACGCCGGATGCTTTATCGAACAGATTTATGATAAAGAAGTCATGTTTATGCGGTTTGTCGATGAGCCGCTCGCCATGCAGTTCATTAAATAGGAGTTCGTCGCGCCCTGCAGTCTGTTCCTTGCGGAAACCATCCAGACTGATCACTGGTGCCCAAATTTTTGAATTTCGTTTATCCATAGTAGATCATATCGAATCTAAAATACAAAATACCGAGGAGTAATCGATCATAGCGAGCTGAGTTTGCGCATGTTTCTATCTTCGTAGCATATTGGCGTTTTACTTCTCCTGGCGGGCGGCAGGAGTTGTGGGGCTATGGACGACAGTATACGCGATACACCTTAGTTAAAATCTGGAGAATATCGGCTAAAATAAACCTATGTATAATGATGTAGAGTCATTAATTTTATAAATGTCAAATAGACGGCAATACAGAAAATGTTCTTCGACTTTGGAAGCTTATTAATAGGCATTGCTTCTCTTTTTGTTCGTCATCTGTTGAAGACAACCAAGGAAAAGGATACGGTAATAGCTTTCACCTGGCTAGAAGGTGATCTTTAAACAATAAATCATTAGCGAATAAAAGATAGCGATATGAAAAGATATACGATATATTTTGCAGCAATTCTTACGATTTTTATCAAAACGACAGCTGTAGCTGTGGCACAGGGTGGGGATCAGATCCTGGATGGTATTGGAGAGACAGGCATGGTGGCCCGTTACGTCTTTGATGGGGATTTTAAGGATTGGTCGCGCAATGGACTACATGGTAAATTCCAAGGCACAAAAGCTTCATTTGTATCAGATAAGCAATTTACAAAAGTGCTTTCTCTAGCTGGAGGGAAGGACGATTTTGTCGTACTTCCAGCGCAAGTACTCGCGGATCTCGAGTCTATTAGTATAACAGGCTGGATGTACTTACGTGCAGCGCAGTCTGGCCAGTATTTATTCGATTTTGGACAAGATATCACCAGGCATTTTGCAGGGACACCAACAGGTACAGCGCTACAAGGTGGCTATATGGGGATAATCGCCCAAAAGAAGGCCGAAGTAAAAAATGCGGTCTCTTCGGCAGTGCCTTTAAACAAATGGGTGCACTTGGCCATTGTAGTTGATATTGCTACAGGGGCTATGCAAACATATTTAGATGGTATGCCCGCTGGAGAAGTTAAAGACATCCCACAAGAGTTGACCGAGGTTTTTGGACAGACAGGTAGTAAGAGGACATTATACATTGGAAAATCCCTGTTGGGTGGAAATGTAAGTTTAAATGCACTGTTGCATGATTTTCGCATTTATCGTGTGCCGCTGAATCGAAACCAGATCGGCATGGTGTACAGAAATGCGTTGAAGGGTGTGCGTGAAGATGTTACTTCTAAAGGTAAGGCTGAGGATGACCTACCGCGATTTCCAATGAACAAAGCAGAGCTTTATAATGCCTTTTTAACCGGAGTTGCAGATGTCACAGTAGAAACAGAGGTAGGCGAGCTGCCACGATTGCCGAGTTATGTCGTCGGGACATATAAAGACGGTATGGTGGGACCAAAAGTGCGTGTGTTGTGGCCTGCACCAACCGACAATAGTGCCGTCGCGCAGCAAACAGCTTATACCGTCACGGGACGTATTCCCGGGACTGATCTGAAACCCAAAGCCATCATTACAGTCAAAGGGAAGGTAAGGTCCAAGATGCCTAGCTTAAAATTGGACGCATTTCACTTGGATCAGGTTTCCCTTAATACGGATGTAAAGCAGCATCAAACGAAGTTTATTGAAAATCGCAATAAATTCATTGATACATTGGCAAAATCGGATCCCAATTCATTCCTCTATATGTTTCGACACGCGTTTGGGCAAAAACAACCGATCGGTACGCAGCCCTTGGAAGTATGGGACAGCCAGGATATCAAACTGCGCGGTCATGCTACAGGACATTATCTGACGGCAATTGCACAAGCTTATGCGAGTACAGGGTACGATAAGGTACTCCAGTCAAAATTTTTGGGGAAGATGGATACCATGGTCAACGTGCTTTATGCCTTGTCAAAGTTGTCGGGTACGCCGAGACAAGCGGGACAGGCTTCTATTGCGGATCCTGCTGCAGTACCTTATGGCCCCGGTAAATCAGCTTATGATTCTGACCTGAGTGACGAAGGAATCCGTACAGATTATTGGAACTGGGGACTTGGCTTTATCAGTGCCTATCCCCCGGATCAGTTTATTATGCTTGAGCATGGCGCAAAATATGGCGGGCAGAAGAACCAGGTTTGGGCACCCTATTATACGCTGCATAAAATCCTGGCGGGCCTGATGGATGTTTATGAGGTAAGTGGAAATAAAAAAGCATTGGAGATCGCACAGGGAATGGGCAATTGGGTGTATACACGTTTAAATAAAGTCCCGACAGAGACATTAATCAAAATGTGGAATACGTATATCGCAGGTGAATTTGGCGGAATGAATGAAGTGATGGCAAGGTTATATCGTATAACGGGTGAAGAGAATTACTTAAAAACCGCCCGCTTATTTGACAATATTGATATGTTCTACGGCAATGCCGCGCACACACATGGACTGGCCAAAAATGTAGATACTTTTAGGGGCTTACATGCCAATCAGCATATTCCTCAAATTGTGGGTAGCATGGAGCTATACCGGGTGTCCAATGAGCCTCAATATTATAAAATAGCGGATAACTTTTGGTATAAGGCCACCAACGATTATATGTATAGTATCGGTGGTGTGGCTGGAGCCAGAAATCCGGCCAATGCCGAATGTTTTATTAGTCAGCCGGCGACATTATATGAAAATGGATTTTCTGCAGGTGGGCAGAACGAAACCTGTGCAACCTATAACATGCTGAAATTGACAAGTGACTTGTTTATGTTCGATCAGCGCGCAGAGTTGATGGATTATTATGAACGTGGATTATACAATCATATCTTAGCTTCTGTTGCTGAAAATAGTCCAGCAAACACGTATCATGTGCCTTTACGCGCGGGATCTATTAAGCAGTTTGGAAATGCTGATATGAAAGGCTTTACCTGCTGTAATGGTACGGCTATTGAGAGCAGTACTAAATTGCAGAATACAATCTATTTTAAAAGCAAAGATGACCAGGCGCTGTATGTCAATCTGTATATTCCTTCTACCCTACACTGGACGGAACGAGGAATCAGCGTCGAGCAACAAACCAGTTTTCCTAAAGCGGATCAAACAGCGCTGACCATACGGGGGAATGGCAAATTTGACCTTCATGTGCGAGTGCCAAGCTGGGCAACAAAGGGATTTTTTGTTGCAATAAATGGAGTCGATCAAAAAATTAAAGCTGAGCCGGGCACTTATCTGACCTTAAACCGTACTTGGAAAGATGGGGATGTGATCAACCTCAAAATGCCATTTCAGTTTCATCTGGACCCGATTATGGATCAGCCCAATATTGCAAGTCTGTTTTATGGGCCAATCCTATTGGCCGCCCAGGAACCTGCAGCAAGAAAAGACTGGCGTAAAGTAACTTTAGACGCAAAGGATATTGCTAAGTCTATTAAAGGGAATCCCGAAACATTGGAATTTTACATTGATGATGTACTTTATAAACCTTTTTATGATACTTACGGACGTCATTCGGTTTACCTGGATGTCAGCTTAAAATAGGAGGCTAGCAGTGTATTCCTAAATCTTTCCCAAATTCAAGGTACCTTTGTCATAAACAATTATGTATGTAAATTGTCATTTAGCATGGACAGATTACTATTGTTTACACAAGTTTTCCTCTAAATAGAATTAAGAAGATGAAAATATTGGTTATTGAAGACGAAGCGGATTTAAGGGAAATTGTGAAGGCATCTTTACTTAAGGAAGAATATACGGTAGAAACTGCCGCTGATTATGGATCAGCTCTTGAAAAAGTCGCTGTTTATGATTACGATTGTATCCTGCTCGACATCATGCTGCCTGGAGGTAATGGTTTGCAGATCCTCGATCAGCTCAAAAATGAGGGTAAGTCCGATAATGTGATCATTATCTCCGCAAAGGATTCTCTGGACGATAAGCTAAAGGGACTCGAGCTTGGGGCCGATGACTATTTGACAAAACCCTTTCATATTGCGGAGCTGAATGCACGGATTAAAGCCGTGTTGCGAAGGAAACAACGGGAAGGTAAGAATACGTTAGAAATGGGAAACATTGTGTTGGACCTCAATGAACGCTGCTTATTTATTGCACAAGAGCCTGTGCCGTTAAATCGGAAAGAGTTCGATATGCTCAACTACTTCTTATTGAACAAAAATAGACTGGTCAGCAAAAGTGCGCTGGCAGAACATGTATGGGGCGATAATACGGACCAGGCGGATAATCTTGATTTCATCTATTCACAGATAAAAAATTTGCGCAAAAAATTCTTGGCTAGTCATGCTGATGTGGATTTTGAAGCGGTATATGGAATCGGTTATAAACTTGTCGAAAAATGAGATTAGCCAACCAAACACTAAAGTATCTTTCTATCTCCGTGTTGGTGGTTATCGCCCTCTGGTCAACAGTGTTCTATCTATTTATGCTGGAGGTGATCCACGATAATATCGACGAAGAACTCGAAAACCAAAAGCGGCTCATTATCCAGGAACTTTCCAGCAATCCCACCGTAGCCCCAGATTTAGAGTTTGGGATAAATAACTATAAGGTGCGCCAGATTTCCGAAGAACACGCCCTTAAGATGCAAAACGTTTATAAGGACACCATGTTGTATATGCAGGACGATGATGATCCCGAGCCGGAATTGGAACCAGTCCGAATGTTGACGACAGCATTTGAACATCAAGGACATTATTATGAACTTTCGATCATCAATTCTATGATCGAAGAAAGCGATCTAATCAAGAATCTCTTTTATTCTGTTGTTATTTTATTTGTTTTGTTGGTCATCAGTATCGTATCTATCAATAAAGTCGTAATAGAACGTTTATGGGGACCATTATATACTTTCTTGGATCAGTTGACAGGGTTTCGTTTAGGCAAAACCAAGGAGAAGCCTACTATGGATACGCAGATCCAGGAATTTAAAGATCTACAGCTTGCTGTGGCTACCTTAATTCGCCATAACGAGGAAAGCTATGAACAGCAAAAACAGTTTATTGGCAATGCTTCGCATGAATTACAGACACCGTTGGCCATTATGATCAACAAATTGGAAATCATGGCGGAAACAGAGGGGATGAACGAGGAACAGTCTGAGACTGTCGCAGCAGTATTAGCAACTGCCGAGCGGCTTGTTCGCCTCAATAAATCCTTGTTGCTGTTGAGTAAAATTGAGAATAAACAATTTTTGCACAATGAGGATCTTTCGTTCAATACGCTTGTGCTGAATATTGTAGCGGAGTTTGAGGCTATTGCTGAATTTAAACAGGTAAAAATCCATGTTGTACAAGAAGATCAGCTGAGTGTACAAATGGATGGTGCTTTGGCAAATATAGTGGTATCAAATCTCCTGCGAAATGCTTTGTTCCACAATAAGTTAGGTGGCGAGGTGAATATCCATATAACGAACAAAAGGCTTACCGTGTCGAATACAAGTGAACATGCAGCGTTGGATGCTAACCTAGTATTCTCCCGTTTTTATAAGTCAGATGCAGCATCCAAAGGTACTGGTTTGGGGCTGGCCATTGTGCAGGCCATCTGTCACCTCTATGGCTTTGTAATCGTCTACCATTATGAAAACAACCAGCATAGTTTTCAGCTCAATATGTTCCCTTAGAAAATATAGCAGGAGAAGGTAAGTGTTCCCAAATCTTTACAGATTCGCTTTTTTACTTTGTAGTACACTTAAAAATAGAATCATGAATTGTAAATTAATCTGGAGTGCTTTCGTACTTGCACTGACAACAACAGGAGCTATTGCTCAGGATATACCACAAAGTCAAGTTCCTGCTGTCGTGGTGAATAGTTTCCAGCAGAAATTTCCAAAAGCCAAAAAAGTAGATTGGGAATTGAAGGGGAATATTTATGAAGCTGAGTTTGAAACGGGTTTATTTGGCATTGACCAGGAAGCTTGGTTTCAGCATAACGGAAAACTTTTGCGGTATAAAACTGAAATCAACAAAAGAGAACTACCGAAGAGTGTGCTGGACCGGGTGAAAAGAGATTTTCCAGGCTATCGCATTGAGGACGTAAAAAAAATTATCGCCGAGCAGAAAGCGAGTTATGTGTTTGAAGTGAAAAGTCGAAAAGAGGAGTGGAAGCTGGTACTCGATCAACAGGGAAATGTGCTTACGAAAGTAAGGGACTAAACGATATTTCTGTACAAATAAAACCTTCATGATTATACCCGCACTCATAGCGGCGAAATCATGAAGGTTCTTTTGGGCAAGTAAGCTGAGTTTATTGCGCTAGCTAATCTTCTCCTTCTTCTGCGTGGAGTTCAAAAGATAGCTTTATTAGATCTTGACCAGCAAACTTAGTGGCATAATCCGATAAGTTCCAGTCCGTACGGGTAACTTTTGACTTTGTGCTGGCATCGTTAAACTTGCGAAGTACAAAGAATACATTTTTCTCGCCTTCATTGTCTTTTCCTGCCGTAAAATAAGTGATAATCCCTGTCGTCTCCGTTGCTCCGTTTACTGCAGTGCCATCACCGTAGTTCGTTTCTTTCGTTTGAAAGATTGCTCCATTTCCTGTACTACTATTCGGATTTAAAACGAAAGAACCACCCGTAAGGAATGCTTTGTAGTAATCTGCAGTTGTTTTATTGCTGATGTATTGTCCCTGGATTTCTTTTGAAGAAGCATCAAATTGTTTTAATTCAATTTTATAGATGCCTGCGGGATTGATGTGAGCATGTCCTCCAGCCAATGCTGTTCCCTTCTCATCAAAACTGATAGCGATTGGTTCTACCTTTTCTTTGTCGGCAAGATCATGGAAGTGGTCACCATGGGCCTCGCCGGCTACTTCCGTAAATACAAGCTTGTAAGCAACTTTGGCATCTGAACCTTGTATAGTCAACGGTGATTCAGCTGTAGTCGCATTTCCGGCTTTGTCGGTTACCGTAAAATGAAAATGATATGCTCCAGCTGGAGCATCCGCAGGGACATCGATGTGTTCATGAAATGTTGCATTTTTCACGCCAATGTATTTCCCATCCGTATAGGCTTTTGTAAACTTATACTGACCTCCACCTTCTTGATGAACCTCAATTTCGATTTTAGCAATCAGTGCTTCGGCAACAATATCGCCTTCAAGATGAAGATCTGATCCCGCTTGGACAGTTTTGTTATTGCCACTGCCGATCTCAAGTGTGCCTATCTGGGGCTTTGCAAGTGCTGGAATTTCCTCGTTATCTTTCTTACAGGACGATAGGAAGCCTAAAAGAATTGTACTTAACAGGAAGAAGAAGCGAATGTTTCTAGTTTTCATGTAAAATGGATTTAATTAAATTGAGTTGATAAATATGTATGGTATTACTCGAGTATACGGATGCTGATTCCCTTTTGGCTGCTCCATCCTGCCAGGTCAGTCACCTGAATCATAAAATGATAATTACCCGGATCGATATCTGCTGGCACATCAATTTTTAATTCGGCATCATATTGCTGTGGCTGCCCCGGAATATTAACTGTCTTGACCAAAGTGAAGGGCTTGATGGGCGTTTTGATCGCCTCAACCGTGCATTCGCCGATTTCAGTGCTATGCGAATGATGGTCAAAATTATGGTGTACGTCGATGCTATAGCTCCCGAGTGCTACATTATCAGATAGCTTACTGCGGAAAGTAAAACTTGTGCCTCGTTTAATTGTGCTGCATTGTTTTGGGAAAGCCGTTTCCGAATCGATGGCGATGGTAGGTTTTTCGGTATCAATGCTTTCCTTATCTTTTTTACAGGCAACAGTCATAGCAAGTAGCACTGTAATAAGTGTGTATTTTTGAAGTGTTTTCATATATAAATTTTATTCATTCGTGTATGTGTTAAGCGATATTCATCAGCTTGCGATGCTCGTATATTGCTCAACGGTTGTTTATAAGGGGCAAAGGGTTTAGTTTTAATAATCTTATGATCGGGACTGTTTCCCAAATGGAACTCCAATGGATAGGATAAAATTCCTTCCCTGTTCAGGCAAGGATATCAGCCGATAAAAGCTGGTATGATCCATATATTTCTTGTCAAAGAGATTTTGAACCTGTAAACGTAATTGAAGAACAGATCCCGAAAACCGAAGTTGTGTTCCTGCTCGAAAGTTGAAGACCTGATAATCTGCTGTGGACTCTTCTGGTGGAACAACATGATGCTGCGCTGCTGTCCATTTGCAATCGACGGAAAGATAGGTCTCTCTAAAATGTGTGCTATTTTTTGCTGTCCAGCTGATGTCCATCAAAGCTGAAGGTGCCGGAGAGAAAGGGAGTGTATATCCTTTCTTTGCACCTGATAGTTGTTCCGATCGAACATATTCACCCAATAATTCTACCTTCCACTGTTTCAGAGGCTGGTAGCTGAGCTTCAATTCTGCTCCATAACGGCGAACACGGCTTTCCATATATTCAAAGATTTGATTGCCGGCGCCATAATATTGATCGTAGCTTGACGTGGGATTGAGATAGATATAATTGGAAAAGTAATTAAAGAATGGCGTAACGGCGATAAAGACTTTTTTTGGATTCCAGGTTAAGGATAAATCCAGCTGGTAGGACTGCTCAGGCGATAATGATCCGTTGCCTTTTTCATAACTGAAGTAATGATAGTTGACACCATTGGCGGCAAGTTCCTGTGCAATGGGGGCCCTGAAACTTTTTCCTATATTGATTTTTGTTTCCAAATCTCCGAATTGATGTGCCGCTCCTATAGACCAAACCAGGCTATTGAAACGGCGACTTAGCGCTGTAGCCCGGACTATTCTTTCCGACTGATTCTCTTCCAGCTGTGACTCGAACCAATCCTGATAAGGTGACGTCTGAATATGGCTGTAATCGTAACGCAATGCCCCATATAGTATGGTTTCGTCCGCGAGTTTGTATTGATCGTAGACGAATAGGCCTATTGCTTTTTGGCTAAAAGTGGGGATAAGGAAGCTCCAACCATCAATCCGGTTATCCTGATACTCTCCATTTGCGCCAATGGTAAGTCGATGTGTGGCCAACGCAAATTGGTCTTTTACAGTGATACTATAGACTTGTTTGTCATACAATCTTTCCAAATTGATGGGGATAGTCATATCTTTCGGATAAACAGGAGGCATATAACCATGTGCGGTGTAATTGTTATATTCTTGTCGGTAATTTTTCTGATAGCCCAGGTCTACCCATAGCTTATGTTTGTCCAGGTCGATAAAGTTGCGGTTAATAAGCTTCAGGTGATTGACCGTCTGGCTTGGGAAGCCGATGTCACGACTGGATTTGTCATAAAGTGCTGTATCTACGCCCCTTGGTTCCAAGCCGTGCGCATTGGCAAAGAAGCCAAACTTTGTATGATAATTACTCAGGTAGAAGATCGAAGAAAAACGATCTGATAGATATCCACCACGTAGTTGAAAATGTGTCTCTCGTCCCGCAGTGTTGCGAACATGCCGATCTTTTAGGCGTACCGCATAATTGTAAACATAGACTGTATCTGTGGGGACACGGTAATCGCCATATTCCAGGTGCGTGAATCCACCTCCAAATACCCAGTTCCCTTTCCGGCCCTGTGCTTGTAGCGATCCGCCAAAAGTAGCGTTGTTTGACTTTGTTAATAGGTTAAACTGCCCTTTAAAACCTGTCTCCTGTAGTTCCGCTGGCGGTGATAGCCGAATGACACCGCCAATGGCATCTGAACCATACAGAAATGAGCTGGATCCCTTTAGTACCTCGGCACTCCCCACACTGAATTGATCGATTTCCAATCCATGATCCAGTCCCCACTGCTGGCCTTCATGTTTAATGCCATTTTCTACCGTGGCCACACGATTAAATCCGAGCCCTCTAATCTGCGGTTTAGACTGATTGGCTCCTATGCCTATGGCACTGACGCCGGGAAGTCTGCTTAATGTCTGCATTAAACTTCCCGCCTGGTATTTTTGTATAGAGTCGGCAGTCAATAGCTGGATCGATAAGGCTCCTTCCGCTGCCCGGTGATAACGTCGCCCTCCAACTTTTACTTCTTCAAGCTCGATACTTTTCTCCTGTCCATAACATTGGAAAAATAACTGTTGTGCTGCGATAAGTGAAAAAATGATATACCTATTCATCTATGTGGATTCGATTCGTAAAGCGTAATTAGTGCAATACATATGGTATTCCAATTAATATATTGCAATTAAGTTGCAACAAATATAGGTAAAAAGATTTTAAAAGCAATATAGTTGCATTATAATAAACAGAATTGACTGTATGATACAGTGGCAAAGTTTTTGTTGCTTTTTGGCGCCTAAAGAGTATAAAAAGCATGTTTTACAAGTAGTACATACGATGATATATGAAGTTAAGTGAAGAATATTCTATTAAAGTTGCCGCATTGCAATCGGCTGAACATCAATTGACAGTTGACCTTTCGAAGCGCATCACGCCCGATATATGGCTTGATGTCCTGATTTATTTTGAGCACAATTTGGAGCAGTCCAGTGCGGCTGCACTTTATGATGCATTATTTGAAAAAGGAACTGATTTTGCCGCAAACGTATATCTGAACGAAGAGGATTATACCTTTTTTATTGATAAAATACGAACAATATTAGAGCGCTATGCTGCGATCAATCCTCATGCATGGGTGGAGCTTGGCTTACAGCATATTTTATGTCGCCGACATGTGGTAGAGAAAGAAAAGGCTTCCCTTTATTTGAAGAAAGGCATCGATGCTGGGGTTGAATGGGCAAGACCTCTTTATCTATACTACAATTATTTAGGTTTGCTGGCCGATATCGACCGCGATATCGCCAAGTCCGAACTGGATGCACTCGCTTTGGGCGGAGATCTTTGGGGAATCGCATATGCTGCCCATATTGATGTCTGGACCGATAAATATGAAGACGTCTTTGACCGTATTCAGCTGCTCAAGCAATCTCCGGAAAGGAAAATACTGCGTCATTATTATGAGGCGATGCAATTTTACTATGCGCGTAAAGAGGATAAGAGCAAACGCCTGCAAACCCTGGAAGAGGGTATCACGATGGCTGAATCTCGTTATTGCAGATTTGTGCTGAATGAAATAAAACGTGCGGAGGCGGCTTCCATAGGGGAACAGGAGATTCTTGTACCGGAATATCGAGAGCTGTTTGAATACGGAATGATGGACGCCGCGGTGCAAATTGCACTTATCAAACTTCAGGCACTGGGCAACAACAATCAGGAAAAACAGGATTTCGAAGAACCGCTGTGGTATCTTCAGAAAGCATACGACTATAATAATAATTATGCGGGTTATCGTCTTGCCTGTCTGTATCTCTATCAGGAGGCTGTGCAGGATATCGAAAAGGGACTATCTTTATTGCGTCTGCTCGACGAGAAAGACGGGTATGTGGAAGCTCAGGTTGAACTTGCTGAAATTCTCCTCGAAGGTAGGTTCCTCCCAAGGGATGAAAAATCAGCCTTTCGGCGCTTCAGCGCAATGGCGGAAAAAAACATTGCTTACGCCAAGTTTCGCATGGGTAATATGGTCGAATCTGGCTATGATGGAGTTGCTCCGGATTACACAACCGCCTTTGCTTACTATCAGAATGCAGCAAAAGATAAACTGCCACAAGCTTTATATCAAGTCGGCAGATTCTTAAAATATGGAATCCATAACAATGCGCCTGATCTGGCTGCTGCATTGCCTTATTTTGAAGAAGCGGCAGGATATAATAATGCCACTGCGCTAACGGAAATGGGGTTAGCTGCTGAATTAAAGTCCGAACCGGATTATAAATTGGCCTTTGATTATTTCTCGCGTGCGGCAGAGCTTGGTTATCCATATGCGTATTATTTAAAAGGTATTTATTTGGAAAATGATTATCACCAGTCCGGAGCTCCCCAACCGAAAGCAGCTTTTACGGCGTTTGAAATTGGAGCCGGTATGCAGGAGCTAAATAGTATATATGAACTGGCGCGCTGCTATCGGGGCGGCATAGGTTCGGAGATAAATCTGGACCGGATGATTGCTTTATACCAACAGGCTGCTGAACGAAATCACGTACAGGCTTTGACTGATCTGGGTCTCTGTTATGAATATGGTTATGGATTGAACCAAGATACATTTAAAGCTCAGGAAAATATTAAGAAGGCTGCTGATCTGGGGTTCCCTTATGCAACTTATGTATTGGGACGATACTATTTGACCGGATTGGTGAAAAAGGATGCAGCTCATGGTCTTCAGCTTTTGGAAGAGGCCGCGCAAAAAAATGTAGCTGAGGCGCTCTTGCTGCTTGGCGACTACTTTTTCTTCGACTATGATCAGCTGGAAGAATACGACAAAGGCTTTGATTACTACACGCGTGCCGAAAAACTTGGCTATCTGACGGAGGGAATTGGCATGTGTTATGAGTTTGGTATCGGCGTGGAAGCACAGCCAGCGAAAGCTTTTGGATATTATAAACAAGCTGCAGAGCGACGAAATCAGGAGGCGAGCTACCGATTAGCCCGTTGCTATTATTTTGGAGTAGGTACCGAGATCGATAAAGCAGCTGCCTATGGGTATTTTATGGAAGTAGCACAGCAAGGTAATGTGTATGCTTGTTACTATGTTGCGGTGCAATTGCTGGAAGGAGATGGCATACCGATGGATCTTCGCGACGGTGTAGAATGGCTTATAAAGGCCGCTGAAGCCGATCATGCTGAAGCACAATATAAACTGGCCAACTGTTATCTTATGGGTGATGGGGTAGAAGAAAATGAAGATCTTGCCCTGGAGTGGTTTGAAAGGGCAGCCGATAATGGACATGAAGATGCTATTCGATTGACAAAGAAAACGAGAAAGTAAGAAAAACATGCAAGAAGAAAAATCCTATTCCTTTCAGGTCAATCTGAAAGGAATGATCGCACTGCTCTCAGAGCACCTGTATAGCGATCCCAATACATTTATTCGGGAATTGCTTCAAAACGGAGTGGATGCAATTACAGCATTGAAACACTTGGATGAACAGCATCAGGGTAAAATAGCGATTGAGCTGCCAAGCATTGAACAACCGAAGTTTCTGTTCAGCGATAATGGGATAGGCCTTAAGGAGACTGATATTCATCAATTTTTGTCGGTTATAGGTGAGAGTTCAAAGAGTAAAGACATTAAGGATGCTCAGGATTTCATTGGTAAGTTTGGTATTGGACTGCTTTCTTGTTTTGTGGTCAGCGATGAGATAATTGTGGAAACAAAATCTGCCTTTGAACAACTGCCTCTACGTTGGACCGCGAGAGCTGAAGGGGACTATAAAATCGAGCGGCTTACTGAAGATATTCCTGTCGGAACACGTGTTATCCTAAGCCCTAAAAAACAATTCAACTATATTTTTGAAGCGGATTATTTTGAGAAAAAAATCAAGTTTTATGGAGATGCGCTGCGAGAAAACATTTCGATTGTAGTTGGAGCTACCGAAAAGATTATTCATAAAGAAGAACCCAAATGGCTTGCTTCATCAGTTTCGAAAGCAGAATTGCTGGCTGTTGGAAAAGAACTCTTTCATGTCAACTTTTTAGATGCAATTCCATTTGAAACGACGGCGGGAAAGGCAAAGGGGGTGTTGTATATTTTACCTTTCCGTACGCAGTTTAGCAGCAAGCAGCGTCACCGTATCTACTTGAAGCGCATGTTTCTCGCTGAAGAAGATCAATCTATTTTGCCAAATTGGGCATTTTTTGTCCGGATGCTTGTCAATACAGAGGAACTTAGTGCCACAGCCTCACGGGAGTCTTTGATGAAAAATGATCTACTACGGCAGGCGCGAAAAGAAATAGCTGCTGTGCTGAAAACGTACCTGCAACAGGTGAAGAAGATCGATTTCGATATATATATTCGCATTATCCAAACTCACTATCTCCACTTGAAAGCTTTCGCGCTCGAAGATCCGGACTTTCTAGCGATATTTTTGGCAGATATTCCGTTTGAAACCAATCGCGGACAACGAAGCTTTCAAAATATCATTGATCATCAGCAACAGCTCTATTACTGTGCTGATTTTGAAGATTTCAAACAGATTGACCGTATGGCCGATACACAGGGGATGATTCTTGTGAATGCATCCTACACATTTGATACCGAGTTGCTCCGCAGGATCAATCAAAAATATAGCGATTATAAGATAACAGAGATGTCGCCCAATCAGCTCCTTGAAACGTTTCAGCCGATTCATGAAGATGAGCACAATCACTATGTTTCTTTTCAGAAAGAAGTGCAGCGCATTTTAGACGATTATAGCTGCGTCCTTGAAATTAGACGGTTTAAACCGATTGATACGCCGGCTATTTTTACAAAAATGGAGCAAAATAATGTAGAAAATACGATTAGCCAATTAAAGGAAAATGCAAATCCTTTTGCGCAAGTACTCAAGACATCGAGGCCGAATAAGATCCAGAATACGTTATGTTTAAATGCTGACAATGCGTTGATCAAAACGCTAATGGATATAAAAGATGCCTACATGCTTCGTTCAGTTATGGAAGTGCTTTACGTGCAGGCGCTAATTTTGGGCAAGTACCCTGTCCAGGAGCGGGAAATGAAGGTCATGAACGAGGCCCTGAAAAGCCTCATCGTCATGGGGTTGGATAATTTTGTGAATCTTTAAAGCGGTTGGGTATACTTCTCCGCGTAAGGATTTCCTTTTATTGCATAGAAAATATATTAAAAAGTAAATATACTCAAAAAAAGAGGGAGTAATTAGATGTACACACTTAAAATTCAGAAACTTCGCAATCAGGTTGCACGAGTAGACAATACCTTGGAAAAGGTTAACCTGTTGACACAGGCTATTCGGATTGCAGATGAAAATCAAGATATTGAATGGGGATATGACCTTCGCTTGGATTTAATCAGCGAAGAGATAGATCTTGCTTTTTCAACCGAGTCATTACCTGCATTTGCGTGGATATTACAGGCTTACGATGAAAATCCTGAACTCTTTAATGAAGAAGACTTCTTGTGGCAATACAAATGGATGATGTCCGAATTATACGATAATCCTGCTGTCAGCCGTGAGCAGATTGAAGCGGCTTTGCGCGACTTTGAACAACGATTGATCCGCAACGGTTATGGTAAGCGTGCCATATACAATGAGGAGCTGAGTGATGCGCTGGCGCAAAAAGATATTGTCGCTATCGAGCGCGCATTGAAAAACGTAAATGCTATGCAAAGAGATGACATGAGCGATTGTGAAGCCTGTGAAATGGATGCAGAAGTATCAGCAACACTATTACAGGATGGCTATAGCCCAGCAGTCGATAAAGCCTTACCTTTAATTGAAGGCCAGTTTACCTGTTCGCATGTGCCTTTGCGTACGGCAGTGAACCTGGCTTATGAAGGTCTTAAGCAAGGTGATACTGAACAGGCCGATAAAATGGCGCTACTGGCAGAAAAAGAGGTGTTTAAGAAAGAAAAGGACTCTGCAATTTTGATTTCGGCAATTAAACTAGCAACCTATTTTTCCTATACCGATATTGGTAAAGCGAAGGAATGGATCGAACGATTTTTGCCTTGGGCTGATGGTCCCGACAATCGATCCATGTTTCAGTTGGCCTGCTATATCTGTGAAGCCATGAGGAATTTTGGCTCTGATGAATCTTTTATGCTTGAGCTCGGCAATCAGCATAATTTTTTTCAAGGGAAAAATACCTACACCGCTAGCGAATTGGCTAATCATTATGGGAAACTGGCGGATCAACTCGCAGACCGCTTTGACCAACGTAATGGCAATCACAACTTTCGCAATCAGTTAATGTCCCTTTAGCTTGGAATGGCTGCAGAAATCCCTGATTTCCGTGATGAAATTCAGTTGTTTTGAAGGCTATCTTTGTGTAAATGAGCATTAAATACTGAAATATATCAACAAAATAGATCAAAATGATTAAACAATTTATTACGGGCATGATGACCGCAGCGGTTCTGAGCCTATCAAGTTGTGGTTCGGGAGAAAAAGATCCTGCAGCATACAACAATTCAATTATTACCGTTATAAACAGTAGTGAAAAACATGTGACAGACATGAATGCCGCCATGAATGGCTCCGATTATACGAAAGCCGAACAGGTCCGCGCAGATTGGGAAAAATCTTTGAATGATGATATCAAGAAAGTCGAAGATCTGGGAGATTTCAAAGGCGATGCGACATTCCAAAAAGCAGTTCTTGATGGCTTAAATGGGTATAAAAAAATCGTTACGGAGGATTATCCGAAATTGATTGAGCTCCGAAAAAATAAGACACCTGATGCTGCTAAAGAGTCTGCATTGCTTGAAAATATCAATAAAGCATTTGAAAATATGAGCAATGGTGTCAATCAAGCATCCACAGCATTTGAAAGTAAATATAAAAGTTAACCTTATTGCATGAGCTATTGGGTAAGCCACATCACCGAAAATGATGTGGCTTTGTTTTTTGCAGTACAGCTGTTGTTTGCTTGAGAAATACGGCTGTATCGACTTGTATTGTTAGAGATCGTTTTTAGGGATCTTAAAATCTTTGCGCAATATTGTAGGAATGCGCCTAGCAAAACAAAATGCTAACAAACGTTAAAACTCCGAAGGCCGAACTTGAATTTCATATTTTTATGTAGTTTTACATGAAGCTTGGACAGAGAGTGCCGAGTATATCATTAATACAATCAAAATAGGTTAATAGGTTCATAAGTTATTGACAAATACAGACTCCAATGAAAGCCATATCAATTTTAACGGCCGTGCTTTTGTCTTCCTGTGTAGGGATCACGATCACAGCTCACGCACAGGAAGTCGCCAAAAATTTAGACTACTTAGTGCTTATGAATGCAGATACCCTTTATGGGAAAATCTCCTCTGTAAAAGATCAAAAACTCAAATTTGAGAATCAGCAAAAAGAAAAGTTAACGTTTGAGCCGGGCGATATCTATCGTGTATATTGGCAGTCCAAAAAGAAAGTTTATGCGCCCTCTTATGTAGAAGACGGATTAGAAGCTGTGCCTGGGACATCTCCAAAGATGTATCGAATTCAGAAGGGGCTCAATCAAAATCCCACTTTCGCAGAAGTACTGGCTGATGGAGAAATTATTGCATATTATGTTTCGGAAACGAAGGTCAGTGGTGGGGCCGGCATAGCTATTGGTGGTGGTGCAGGTACGATGGGAAATATCATGGTCAATAAATATAAACATGCTTATGCATTGAAAAAATCAACTGGCGAGGTCATTGAAATCAATAGCAACCATAATGGGTGGTTTAGTGATGTCAAAAAGAAAAGGCCAATTATTTTCGCCAAGTTGATCAACGACGAACCGGAGTTATTTGCTGAGTTTGAAAATGAGAAAAAGTATGATTATGATCTTTTTATTAAATACATCATGCGATATAACGAATTACAAAAAGCGAAGAGCTCTCCAGAATCAACAGAGCGATTGTTTATTTATTAAAACGAATTTATGATACTTACCATCTTTATTGTATTGACTATAGTTGCAGCCTATGGCTTTTGGTTGCTATTTGAAAAGGCAGGACGCAAAGGCTGGGAGGGAGTTGTTCCCGTCTATAGTCAGTTTATCCAATCGCGGATACTCGGCAAGAAGACCTGGCAGCTTATTCTGTTGATTGTTCCGATCGTCAATGTTTTTATCTTTTATAATCTCTACCTCGATTTTATTCATTGTTTTGGGAAACGAAGGTTTTGGGAAAACTGCGCTGCTGTGCTGGTTCCGTTTATCGTGCTACCACTTTGGGGCAGAGATAAAAATGTGCAATTTCTGAATGGGCTATATGCCAAAAATCTGAAAGTAGCGCATGCCGAAGGTCGCGTGGCGACAAAGGAATCTGAACTGGAAATTGCGCATCAATCGTATATAGACTATAAGAAGAAATATCCCTATAAAAAATCGATGGTACGAGAATGGGCGGATGCGATTGTTTTTGCGACTGTCGCTGCAACCTTGATTCGTGGTTTTTTATTGGAGGCATTTATGATTCCTTCGGGGTCTATGCAACAGTCTCTCCTCATTGGAGATTATCTTTTTGTCAGTAAATTAAATTACGGACCCCGTATTCCAAATACACCTATAGCCTTTCCTTTTGCACATCATACGATGCCATTAGTAGGGGGAAAAGCATTCTCCGAACTCATTAAAATTCCTTACAAAAGATTGCCCGGATTTCAAGAAATAAAACGGAATGATGTGATCGTTTTTAATGCACCTGCCGGTGATACCGTTGCTGTCGAAAATCAAGACTTGCCCTATTATGACTTGGTGCGTAGCATGGGACGTGAAGCAGTACATCAACAATTTACAATTCAGACCCGGCCAGTCGATAAACGCGAACATTTAATTAAGCGCTGTGTGGGAATGCCTGGGGATAAAATCAGCATGACAGAAGGAGTATTGTTTGTGAACGACCAACCAGGTTTTGTAGCCCCGGAAAGCCAGATGGATTATACTGTGATCACAGATGAGGCAGGTCTGGACGAACAGCGCCTAAGAGATATGGGAATAGAAGTCTCTGCTATTCAGCCCGGAGTTTATGTAATCTTTTTAACCAAAGATCAGGCAGCCATGGTGAAATCCTGGTCCAATGTCAAATCTATGCAAATGAACTTGCGTAAACCTGGGGAAGCCGAAGCAAATACCTTTCCGAACGACCCACAATATAAATGGAATTATGATAATTTCGGCCCCTTTATTATTCCTCGAAAGGGCATGACTATTCCACTGAATGCACAGACCTTGCCACTCTATGAGCGAGCCATACGGGTGTATGAAAATAACCTGTTGGAAAAGAAAACGGATGGGCTTTATATCAATGGAAATCGAGCAGATTCCTACACCTTTAAAATGGATTATTATTGGATGATGGGAGATAATAGGCACAACTCGCTCGATGCGAGGGATTGGGGATTTGTCCCTGAGGATCATATTGTCGGAAAAGCATTATTTACCTGGATGAGCTGGAACGCAAATGGCAATGGGCTTTCCAAAATACGGTGGAATAGAATTTTTAAAGGTATCCATTAATACGGAAAGGTTACTAACAACAAAAGGGGAAATGATTACTATAATTATTTCCCCTTTTATTTTTTAGTCATTCTAGAAATGCAGTGAAAAGCCTATCCTTGCGCTGAAAGCATTGATGCCATCGGCATTGTCGTTGAAGCCATGATCATAATGTACTGCCGGCTCGCGAGCGCTAAAAATAATAAGACCAAATGGCGCACAAGAAAAATCAAAAAATATTGCTTGTTGATATACCGTATTAATAATGGCTATTTCTTTTCAATATAACCTATGTAGATCAATCAGTTAAGGATATAATTACTTGGTATTTAAGTGTATTATTATTTTGTATAACTGTCTAATTTGCAGTATTTTACGATTTATTTTAGTTGTTTTTTTGATTTGATCGAATTAATTTAGCTTCCATAAATAACCCAATTAACAATTATTTGAACGCTAAATTTCCATAAATTATGGCCAAACAATTAACGCTCCTGATTACAAGTGTACTTGCATGTACTTATATGGCAAATGCACAAAATCGGACAGTCAGCGGTACTGTAGTGGATAGCCAAGGGAAGCCAATTCCACAAGTATCTATCAAACTGAAAAATCGTTCCGGGGGAACGACAACGGACGACCAGGGGAGGTTTTCTATTGCTGTCTTTCCTAAGTCTACGCTTGTATTGTCAAGTGTGGGCTTTCTGAATAAGGAGCAGGAAGTCGATGGACAGACAACGTTGAACATAACAATGGATTCGGGAAATACCGAATTGACCGAAGTTGTTGTTATCGGTTATGGAACTGCTTCCCGAAAGGATGTTACGGGCTCCATTGCAAGTGTAAAAGCTGAACAGCTTGAAAATGAGAACCCGCAGAGCGTTGCGGATCTGCTAAAAGGGAACATCGCAGGTCTGAGCGTTTCACAAAATACTTCTGCGAAAGGAGGCGGAGATCTATTGGTACGTGGTAAAACCACGCTCAGTGCCTCGACTTCTCCATTGATCGTATTAGATGGGATCATCTACAATGGGCAGCTTTCTGATATTAACCCCAATGACATACAGACCATAGATGTTCTGAAGGATGCGAGCTCCTTGGCTGTTTATGGTGCTAAAGCTGCTACAGGAGTAGTTGCCATTACCACCAAAAAAGGAACAAGCGATAAACCCGTATTGACGGCGAATACCAACTGGGGGCTAGCTACTCTAGCGCGTAATCAACGTGTTTACGATGGTCCTGGTTTTCTGAAATGGCGAGCGGATGTGGGCCGAGCTACAGGATCCAAGCCAGCCTACTTTTACGATGACCCGAGAAGTTTATCAGAAGGCGTTACCTATGACCAGTGGCTTTCTGGAGGAAATAAGGACGCGGATCCTATAGATATCTGGTTAGCTAGACTGGGATTTGTCGGAAATGAGATAGCTAATTATAAAGCGGGGAAAACTGTTGATTGGTATGACGATATTTTTAGAACGGGTATAAGACAGGATCATACCATTAGTATGAGCGGACGAAAAGAAGATGTCAACTACTACATGTCTGTCGGTTACAACAAAAACCAGAACATTATCGAAGGCGGTGAATTTAATACGTTCCGTACCCGGTTGAATCTGGAAGGAAAAGTGACTAATTTCTTACGCTTGGGAGCCAATGTTCAATATGCCGATCGTGACGAAGGTGCAATTGAAGCAGATTGGAGGCAATTAACAAATCTATCGCCTTATGGTGATAAATATAATGCAGATGGTTCGTTGCGACGGATTCCTACCGACGATAATGGTTTAAATGCTAGAAATCCTTTTTTAGATATGACTTACAACGACCGAATGGACAAGCAGAATACACTATTTGCAAGTTTATTTGCCAAAGTTAATCTCCCATTTGGGATTACCTATCAGTTTAACTTTAGTCCCGGGGTGGATATGTACCGAACATTCAACCATGGCTCATCTGCGAATCCAAACGTAACGATTAAAGGCGGGACTGTCAGTCGTGCGAATGAAACCCGTTACAACTGGCAGATCGATAATCTCTTGAAATGGAACCGCAAATTTGCGGAAATTCATAATATTGACGTGACACTTTTGGCCAATTCAGAAAAATATCAAACCTGGTGGACACAAGCCAATAATCAAGGGTTCGTCCCAAATGATAATTTAGGTTACCATAATCTATCGAGTGGAAATTTGCCTACAGTGAACAGTGAAGATAAGGTGTATACAGGCGACGCATTAATGGCCCGTGTGAACTATGGTTTGATGGATCGCTATAATTTGACACTTTCGGTGCGTAGGGATGGATACTCGGTGTTCGGAGTCAATAGTAAAAGAGCGACATTCCCAGCTGCCGCAGCGGCATGGACCTTCTCTGAAGAGCCTTTTATGAAGAATTTAACCTGGCTAAATTATGGTAAATTACGTCTGTCGTATGGCATCAATGGGAACAGGGATCTTCGCAACCCTGACAATGGAACCGTCGATCCTTATGCCGCTTTATCACAACTTACAGTAAGTAAGTATCAAAATGTGAACGGTTCTGGTGCGCCGCAAGAGGTGAATACCGTCGTTGTAAATTCCCGATTGGGTAATCCGGATCTGAAATGGGAGCAAACCACTTCATTGAATGCCGGGCTAGACTTTTCTGTATTAAAGGACCGTATCAATGGAGCGATCGATGTTTATACCAAAAAGACTAATGACCTTCTAGTGAAACAGTCTGTAACCAATGTCTCGGGATACGAATTTGTCTATTCTAATTTGGCTGAGGTTAAAAATAATGGGTTAGAGTTTAGTCTGACAAGCCGCAATCTAGTTGAGGGAAATGTCAAATGGAATACGAATGTTGTTTTCTCGTTAAATAGAAATAAGATTGTACGTTTGGCGACGCCAAATGATGACCGAGGTAATGGTTGGTTTATCGGGCAGGATATTGATGTCATCTGGGATTATAAAATCAAAGGTGTATGGCAGGAAAATGAAATGGATGAGGCTAAGAAATTTACCAAGGCAAGCATTAAGCCAGGGGACTTCAAATTGGAGGATGTCAATGGAGATTTTGTGTACACGGATGAAGATAAGCAGTTTATTGGATATAAGTCTCCTCGTTTTATATGGTCTATGCGCAATGAATTTAATTTATTTAAAAGTTTTGATTTCTCATTCCAACTGATCTCAAACTGGGGACAGAAAAAGCAATACAATCAGGCGAAGAATAATCCCGGAAGTGTCGGTTTTGGACGTTCAACATCTTATATTCAACCCTATTGGACTCCCGAAAATCCAAGCAACGACTATGCTCGGTTAGGAAGCGGAGCGAACGGAACAAGCTTCAATGTTTTTTGGAAAAACAGCTTTATACGTCTGAACAATATATCGGTAGCCTATTCTCTCCCTCAACAGATATCAGAACGACTTAAGGTAAGAAACCTGAAAGTATATATGAACGTCAACAATGCTGCGGTATATGCACCTGTTTGGAACTATTGGGATCCACAGAATGATGGGCCAACACCACGTTACTACACCTTAGGATTGAATGTGTCACTCTAATTTAAATACGACATGAAAAAAATAAATATAAAAGTAGCTGCTGTATTTGCTTCCCTGGCGTTACTCGCTGCAAATGGATGTAAAAAAAGCTTTTTGGATTCAAATCAATTGTCTCAATATTCTCCCAATGATCTAAACAATGTCGATGCATTGGTAGGTGTTTTGAATGCCTTAGGTAGGGCAACAAGAGGTGAATTTTTTGGGGATTCAGCTCCATTGTTGACCGAGTCGTTGTTTTCTGATATTGCAGTAGACGGTACAACGGATAAAGCAACACCTGCGCAAAATTTAGTTTCCTTAATTACTCCAGATGCGAACTTAAATAGCGATGATTTTAATAAAATTGGCTGGTATTGGACTAACTTTTTTTCAGCCATACGATCTGCTAATACACTGATTAGCGCCATTGACCGTCCAACATATAGTTCTGAAGCGCAGAAAAATGCAATATTAGGATCCGCTTATTTTTATCGGGCTTATTTTTACTATCGTTTGGTGCACGAATTTGGCGATGTGCCACTCAATTTGAAAGACCTTACAGCGCCTAAGTACGATTTCTACTCCACCAAAAGAGAGGTTATCCTGAAAAAAATGAAAGAAGATTTGGAGTTTGCTCAAAAATGGGTGATCGATGATGTAGACAAAGGTCAGGTTACCAATGGAGCAGTCTGTCATTTGTTGACGAAAGTGGACTTGGCGTTAGGGGATTTTGATGGAGCTATTGCAGCGGCGAATAAGGTGATTGATGGCGGAAAGTATGCGCTGATGAAAAACCGTTTTGGTAGTACGGCTGGAGATTTGTCCAAAAATGTGATTTGGGATTTGCATCGGATGGATAACAAGGCAATACCGGCGAATAAAGAAGCTTTATTATTGGTGATTGACCGACAAACTTTGCAAGGTCGTACGGATCTTGGTTCTCAGCTGATGCGAAATACAGTTCCAGCATGGCATTTTAACAATCTGAATATCCCGCAAGGTGGTCTGCAAGCCATTGTGGACGCTGTGGGTGCAGAGATCCCATTGACACGTATGTATGGTCGTGGTATTGGTCGTTATCGCGGTACTTACTACAGTACCAAAGAGATATGGACAGATCATACAGATTACCGCCATGCAAAGGGAATGTGGATGGATATGACGGATCTTGTTTACAATAATCCAGCAATAAAAGCTTCAAAGGACCCCGAAATCAGTAAACTTTATGGTCAGCCGATCCAGCAGTTTACAAAAGAAAATATCAATAAAGTATTTACCAATGGTTCGTTGGATACCATTCGTCACTGGTTTGGATGGCCTCATTATAAGGTTTTCATCAATTCAACCAATCAATTCGCCGAGGATCCAAATTGGAATCCACCGCGCGGAACCAACACGGACTGGTATGTCTTTCGCTTGGCCGAAACATACTTGTTGCGTGCAGAAGCCTACGTATGGAAAGGCCAGCAGGCACAGGCTATGGCAGATATCAATGCCGTTCGGGGAAGAGCAAATGCTGCGCTACTGCAAAATGCGGCAAAAGTTACTATCGGTACCGTATTGGATGAAAGAGCAAGAGAACTCTTTTGGGAAGAAGCACGCAAGTCAGAGTTGACACGTATTGCTTATATTTTTGCACAGACCGGTATTCCAGCTTATAATGGCAAAACATATAGCATGGCTAACTTCTCTCAAAACAATTTCTTTTATGACCGCATTATTGAAAAAAATTCCTTCTATCGCGATAAGGTTCCTACAGTGCAGGGAGTACATTATGAGATTGCTCCATACCATGTGTTGTGGCCTGTACCTGCATCTGCACAACGGTTTAATACCAACGGGATGATCAATCAGAATCAGGGTTATGCCGGCGCAGAAAACAATGTGCCGCCGCTCGATAAGATTGTTGAATAGCGGCAGTTGTCAGGTCGCAAATGAGGACTATAAGCTTTCTGATAATTTTGTTATTTTGACCTTCTAAAACCGGATAGGATCCGTATCCAAATACGAATGCCTATCCGGTCATAAATAACCAAAAGAAAGAGGTGAGACGAGCAATGGATACTGTAAAAAGGATGAAAATACGCGGATTTGCGCTATTGTTATTGTTATTTCAAATGGGTTTGCTATTTGGTCAAAAGCCTATTGCGCTATTGCCTGGTACTGCCGAACATATTTTTAAGACCACAGAAGTATACTATATCGAAGATAGTACCAATGCCCTGTCATTTGCAGAAATAAGATCGCCGGAACGCGCAGAACAATTTAAACCTAATGAGCGATACTATCCAAAAAATTTCAACCGGTCCTCAACGTATTGGTTTAGGGTGCGAATGTCTTTTGATCAACACCTATCCCGTGACCGGATTATCGAACTGTTCGATCAGACTGCCGACATGGTGGAGGCATTTATTCCAAATGGAAAGGGCGGCTTTGTCCATTATCGGGCTGGTGCTTCGATCGATTTCGAGAATAGGCAATTTATGCACAAGAATTTTGAATTTCTAATTCCTGCATTGCAGAAAGGTACTTATGAGGCTTATTTTAAGGTACGATCAAGACAGATGGTCAATGTAATTTTGGTCTATCGTACCCTAGATCGTTTTGTTCAATATACGCTGACGGAATATTTTACGTTCGGCCTCTTCTATGGGATGATTATTCTGTTTAGTTTCAATAATTTACTCATGTATTTTGCTGTTAGAGGACGCCAATACCTGTATTATGTCCTCTATATATTGTGTGTCGGATTATACGAGATGTCTTCGGATGGTGTCGCTTTTCAGTACCTATGGCCCGAAAATCCCTGGTTCAATCAATATGCAACAGCAGTTTTTGTCTGCTGCGTCAGTGTGTTTGCCTTGTTATTTACGAAATCCTTACTGCATGTAAAGCAAAAAGAGCCTAAATTGAATCGTTTGTTGGATCTGGTCATTATTTTAAGGATAGCATTCTTTCTGTATTGTTTAGGTTTTAACCAGAACTGGTTTATCTACAAATTTGTTGAGATCGTTCCATTGTCAGTTGCCTTTATTTCAGGGATATGGCTTTGGAAGAAAAACTATCGTCCAGCCCGATATTTCGTGCTTGCTTATACATTCCTTTTCCTCGGCTTTGTGTTGAAGGTAATCTATGTATTGGGCTACGCGCGTTTCCTGCCCAGTTCGATCGGGCATTATAGCATCACATTTGGCTTTGTACTGGAGATGACTTTTCTCTCATTCGCGATTCATGATAAAGTTCGGCTCTTGAAAAGCAAGAAAGAACGGGCGCAAAAGAGAGTCATTGAACAGATGCAGATCAACGAGAAACTCCAGGAGAAGCACAATAGGGATCTCGAACGGAAAGTGCAGGAGCGCACACTGGAAGTGATGCAGAAATCAAGAGAACTGTTTGAAAAATCCGAAATTATTAACGATCAGAATCGCGAACTGAAAGAGATGAATAGCCTATTATGGGCTCAGTCGGAAGAAATTGGCCGGATGAACCAGTTGTTGACAAAGGATAATAAAAACCTACAGACCAATATTGAACGGATTACCGATGATCGGGTGCTTTCCAAGGAAATGAATTTTGAAGAATTTGGGGTAAAATATCCAGATAAGGAGACCTGTTATAAAGTTTTGTCCGATTTGAAATGGAAAAAAGAATACCGTTGTATAAAATGTGGGTACGATAACTATTGTGCCGGTAAAACACCCTATAGCCGAAGATGCACCAAGTGTACCTACGAAGAATCTGTGTTGAACAATACGATTTTTGAAAATGTACGGATTCCAATTAATAAAGCCTTTTATCTGGTTTATCTCGTCCATTTCCATCAGGGCGACATCTCTTCCTATAAGCTTTCGCAGAAATTGGGTATTCGGCAGAGTACCTGCTGGAATTATGCAAGCAAGGTAAAAGACATCCTGACAACAAGCGGTAAAAAACATAAAAAAAATGAAAAATCAGGTTGGACAAGACTGGTGCTGCAAGCGCTAGATCGACCAACATAAATGCGACACATGAATATTATATTTAAACAACTCATCAACCTAGGCTATATAGCCTGTCTATTTTTCTCTTCGAGCGTATATGCGCAAACCGTACTAGATGGGAGGGTTTCAGTTGATATCTCGTCAAACTGGAAATTCAGGAAGGAGGAGGCATCAACAGGCCGTCTAGTTAAACAAAAACAAAGAGAACAGATTGTTGATCTACCACATACCTGGAATATAGCCGATATCATGGACGATACGCCTGGCTATTATCGCGGTGCTACTCAATATCAAAATACCTTCTATTGGAAAACCGCCTGGCAAAATAAACGAATAGTACTTCATGTAGGGGCCGCCAATCAGGAGGCAACCGTATTTGTGAATGGTATACAGGTGAAAGCCCATATTGGTGGTTATACGGCTTTCAATGTCGACATTACAGACTATCTCAATCGAAGAGTAAATGGAAAAAATACGATAGTGATGCAAGTCACCAATCGCTTCAATCAGGATATCGCGCCATTAAGTGGCGATTTTACTTTTTTTGGAGGTGTTTACAGAAAAGTGTCTTTGCTGCTGTTGGATCAGATCCATTTTGCAGATCCTGTTTACGGAAGCAGTGGTTTGCGCGTAAATGCAAAAGTTGATTCCCGAGAAAATGCAACAATTCATCTTGATGGAGCTATTCAGAATGCTTCAGCATCACAACAAGCTATTGTGATTGAAACTACGCTTGTGGATGCCGATGGAGTGGCGGTAAAAAAAGTACAGCAGAAAGAAAATCTAACACCTCATTCACAGCACAATTTCCAATTGAACATAGCTGAAATTGAGCATCCAAAATTGTGGTCGCCAGACTTGCCGTACTTGTATCGTTTGATAACGCGGATTTATAATTCCAAGGGTCGACAGCTGGACCAGCTGGATAATTCCGTTGGTTTCCGCTGGTTTTCATTCCATCCCGAAAAAGGCTTTTTTTTAAACGGAAAATCACTAAAATTAGTAGGAGCCAGCCGACACCAGGATTTTGAAGGTATGGGCAATGCTGTTCCCGATAGCCTACAAGTACAGGATCTTGTGAAATTAAAAGCGATGGGTGGTAACTTCCTGCGCGTGGCACATTATCCGCAGGATCCAGCCGTATTGAAAGCCTGCGACAGCTTAGGCTTGTTGGCATCGGTGGAAATACCGCTTGTAAACGAGATTACTGAAAGTTCAACTTTTGCAGCTAATAGCTTTCAGATGCAGAAGGAGATGATTAGACAATATTCTAACCATCCGAGTATCATTATCTGGGGTTATATGAACGAAATCTTTCTCCGGCCCCATTTTCCAAAAGAGAAAGAACGTCAGGAAAAATATTTTAAATCAGTGGTATCATTGGCGGAAAAACTGGAAACGCTCACACGGTCCGAAGATTCTACACGCTATACGATGATTGCCAATCATGGGAACTTTGATCTCTATCATCGGACCGGGCTGACCAAGGTTCCTATGCTTGTGGGCTGGAATTTGTATCCGGGCTGGTATGGGGGTAAAATTGCAGATTTTGGTAAGCAATTAGAACATATTCATCAACAGCTACCCGAGAAACCCCTATTGGTAACCGAATATGGAGCAGATGCCGACTATCGAATTCATGCGGATAAACCGATTCGTTTCGACAAAAGTATTGAATATGCTATTCGGTACCATCAGGGCTATCTCAATGACATCCTACAGAAAGCATTTGTCGCTGGTGGGGTGGCATGGAATTTATCCGATTTTAATTCGGAGACCAGGGAGGAAAGCATGCCACATATCAATACCAAAGGTTTGCTGACTTGGGACCGGAAAGCGAAGGATAGCTATTTTCTATACCAAGCTTATCTCAAGAAAGCCCCTTTTGTAAAAATAGGAGGTGCTTTTGGAAAAAAATGGGCTGTAAGGACTGAGCCGGGCCGAGCATTAATAGGATCCGGATGGCTAAAGCTGCCCATATTCAGTAATGCTGATTCTCTGGAACTCCTGCTGGATGGTATGTCGTTGGGTGTAGGCAAGCCTGTGGATCGGATGATATTATGGCCTGTAAACCTAAGCCGTGGATCACACACTGTGAAAGCCCAGGCTTTCCATAACGGAAAATTAAGTTCAGTCGATGAAACTGTAATGGATTGTGAGGTATTGCCCTATGATCTGAAGAAGGATAGTGACTGGCAAGAACTCCGCATCAATGTTGGCGACAATCGAGAATACATAGATTCCTTGGGAAATCGGTGGTTCCCAGATCAGCCTTATGAAAGGGGAAGCTGGGGTTATTTAAAGGGCGAAAAATATCGTCTGAAAAATACGGGCCGTGAAAATCTGGGGACCGATGTAAATATTAGAGGTACAGGGGATGACCCGCTCTTCCAAACACAATTACAGGGACTGGAATCCTATCGATTTGATCTGCCTAATGGCAATTACGAGGTCGAGTTATTTTTTGCCGAATTGGATGGCCCGAATGACAAGGAAAACCTCTTATATGATCTTGAGCAGCGAGAGAAGAAACAGGAGCAAAAGGGGATGGATCGCGTTTTTGACATTCGCATTGGAGACCACGCGCTTGCTACGGATTTAAATGTGTTGCGTGAAGTCGGGGCTTTTAGCGTGCTTAGTCGAAAATTTTCAATGAAAGTGCACAGCGATGGTAACTTGGTGATTTCCTTTATTCCTAAGAAAGGTGAACCGATGCTGAGTGCGATCCGACTTAAAAAGATAAACCATTCAGTCAACCCATAAAAAATGAAATTTATGCAGCCATTTAGAAACTATATCAAGCCTATTATCGCATTGTTGATGATACAACCCGCCCTTGCAAAAACTAGCTATAAGCTAAGTAAACCAGTCTATGCTGGGGTGCAAGGCGCTATATTGACCACTTTGGAGGCACATCAACCTGATCCAAGCGAGCTCGCGAAAAGTCCAAATGGCCTAAGGAAAACGGCCGCGGCAAAAGCCAGGCGGCAAAACGATGTTGTGAAAGATAAATCCAAAGTAGGCAGTCCCGAAGTCTTCATCCAAAAGGGGCGAATATGCCTTAACTTTAGTAAACGGCTGACCGATAAAGAGATAAAAGGGCCCTTTCTTATCCGACGGAGCCAGGGCAGGTTGGGCGATTATCAAACTATTGCCAAAGTCAAGCAGCCCAAATTTGTGGATCAAGTGCTCGATGGTAGTCCATACGACTATTATTATGAGATCCAGACCGTAAAAGGAGAGTTTGTAGCACGTTTGAGTTTAGAACTCCAGCTGTTTGGTGAAAATACATTTGTTTATAGTCCAGCAGATAATAAGGTGCGTGTCGGCAATGAAGTCAATCAGCTCCATGAAAAGATGTTTGGAAAAGAATTTAGTCCCAATCGTTATGCATTGCTTTTCAAATCGGGCGACTACAAGGATGCTGGATTATTGAAGATTCCTTTTTATGTGCAGATTGCTGGATTAGGTAAAGTGCCTTATGATGTTGCGATTTCAAATATACACACGCCGCCACATCTTGCCGATGGGAACGGGACCTGTACATTCTGGCGTGCTGCTGAGAATCTGTCTGTCATTGGCCCGGAGAGCTATGAGGAAGAACAAACTTTTAAATGGGCCGTATCCCAAGCCGCCCCCTTACGTCGTATTTATTCCACACGAGTGGTGCGCAATCAATGGGCAAATGGATGGGTTAGTGGTGGTTATACCGCAGACTGCTATTTTGAAGCAGCAGCAGGTTCCAAAAACCAGCAGCAGTGGTATACACGAAACTCCTTTCTAAACAAAGGAAGAGGAAAGTTTGAAGAAATTAAATACAATTATTGCTTTCAGGGGGTCGATTTTGGACCTTCTGTTGATAAGAGTAGTTATCAAAATAATTGGGCAGCAGGGGGCAACGTGACGGTCATTCCAACGACACCCGTGATTCGTGAAAAGCCCTTTGTGTTTTTTGACAAAGATGGGCGGTATAAGGTGTTTCGACCAGCATTAAAACATAATCATACAGGCGTATCCTATACACGGGACAATATGGGTGTGGGAGATATTATTGATGTGGAGAAGGATTTTTATGTGGTCAAACCCGGCGATACAGCGGCGGAGATGAACCGACAGTTAGGGAATGGTAAGCATTTGCTGATTACACCTGGGATGTATGAGTTATCTGAACCCCTTCATGTCAGCAAGGCCAATACCATTATACTTGGACTTGGGTTGGCCACATTGATACCCGGCTCAGCAAATCCGCATACGGCAATTGATGTTGATGATGTTGCAGGTGTCACTGTTGCCTCATTGATGTTTGATGCGCATTATAGTTCGCATAGTTTGATTCAGGTCGGGCAGGAAAAGAGCGGAATAAGACATGACAGTAACCCAACCCTGCTGGCAGATCTATTTCTGCGTATTGGCGGATTTCGGGCCGACAAAGTTCATGTGGACCAATCGGTTATTATCAATAGCAATGATGTGATCGGTGATCACTTTTGGATATGGCGAGCTGATCATGGGGTGAAGGGTAGTGTTGGCTGGGATATTAATACGACACGCAATGGCTTGGTGGTCAATGGAGATTATATGACTATGTATGCCTTGTTCAATGAACATTTTCAGGAGTATCAAACCTATTGGACCGGTAATTATGGCCGCACCTATTTCTTTCAATGTGAAAGCCCTTACGATGCGCCGAATCAGGCAGTATACCGAAGCGAAAATGGGACGCGCGATGGGTTTGCGGCTTACAAGGTCGCCGATGCGGTACAGCAACATGAGGCCTATGCTTTTGGGATATATGATGTGCTGGTCAATCCGATTCGCATTGAAAGTTCGGTGGAAGTACCGGTAAAACCTGGTGTAAGACTCAAACATATCTGTAACAACAGCTTGTCCAATGGTCCCAATCGTGGCTACGGTTATATCATCAATCAAGTAGGGAAAAGTACATACAATACCTGGCGGGATAATCGGACATTTGTGGTGGAGTTCCCATGAGAGCGCTTCAGAACATTCTGATTCAAAGAAAAATTCTCTTGCATAACGCTTCGACTGGTTGTAAAAAAACAGATTGAAGCTCCTCCTTTTATCAAATAGGACGCATTGTGCTCAGATTTTAGATTACTAGTTTTTCTTTATAGCGCTTTTTATATGCTGATTGCATTTTATTTGAAGCCAAATTTTCGAGGGAAATACGTAAAAGATAACATAAAATATTGTGTTAAATTATTGCGATAGCCCTGTGTAAATTCGGTAAGTCCATTATTGATATACAATCCTTTATTCTCCTTGAGTAAATCATAGGCGGATAATTTTAGTTCTAGGTTATTGCCCGGGAGTAAACGATATGTTGTATTCATGTTCCAGATGAACGCATGATCTTTGTAATTGTTAGCGGACGATAACCGACTTGTACCGTTACTATTTAGCTGCCAGCGTTTCGACAATGAATAGCTCATACTCAATCCCGAAGTCCAATAATTGGATATATAGTCATTGTTTTTTTCAGATAGTTTATTGTGCCGCGCATAACGGTTCAAGCCGTTTATCCAGCCAATTTGATAACGATCCAGAATGGTGTAGTAGCTTTTTAAGCTGATATTTTGGCTATTTGTGCCCATTTCTTGTTTTATGGCATCGATAAATTGAATTTTATTTCCCCAGTTGAGGCTAACATCGAATTGAAAATTCAATGCTTGTGTTTTTCTGAGGGGATAGTTTTTATTTAAATAGCCATTAACAGCTAATAAGGGCATTGGAGTAGCAATCTGAACAAGATATCTTTGTTGCTGCCCTTCTTTAAATAAAATGCTGTCTGTCAGCCCCTGTCTATACTGCGTATAACTCAGGCTTATGTTGCCCGAATAGCCATTTTGACGTTGTTCATTAAAGCTTGTCATAAAGGTTGCTTTAGCACGCTGTGTTTTTTTAAGTTGTGTTGCGCCAAAAAAGCGGTAAGCGACATTGCTGTTATCATAAATGGGCCTAAGCTGGTCCAGGTTTGGATATTCTTCATCATAATTTAAAGTTAAGGAGCTGTTTATGTTGTATTGGCTGCTTTTGCTATAATATCGACTTAGGCGAACCTGCGGCAAAAATGTCGTGAAAGTTTGTTCCAGGTTGCGATAACCGAGTGTCGAGCGATTCTCTGCTTTATAGAAACGTAGCCCGGCTCCTAATATCAGACTCATAAAGGAGCTGCTTCTTCCTTGTAGATAGTGACTTTTTAGACGAAAGGATTTTTCAAGATTTGGCTCGTATTGAAGCTGATTGAACCTGCTCAAGTGAGTTAAATCCAGGTTGACCTGCGATTGGTCTGCTACTAAATTTACCACATTGTCATTGGTAGTTGTATGGTAGAAACTGAGATTATTTGCAAAGGTCCAGTCAAGATATCGGACACTGAGGTTTATGTTTTGGCTAAATTCTTTGAGTGATTTGTCGTAGGTCCGATGATCTTGTCTATTTAGTTCCGGTTTATCGGCATTCATATAGGCACTCCGCATTTCATTGAATTGTTGTGTTTCGGAGGCTGATCCGCTCCATTTCAATTTATAGCTCAGGAGCTCACCAAATGAATTGCGGTTCTTGGTACGCACACTCATCGTAGGACTTGAATTGACATCATATAGATCGATGTTGGTATTATAAGATAATCTATTTTTACGGTATTCACCATTATTTTGAACTGTATTTTGTGCATGTTCGTTGGTGTAATTGTATTCATTGCGGATGACCGAATTGTCTAAGTTGGAGCTGTGCTCAAAATCGGCATCTGCTGTTAGGTTCGTAAATCGATTGCTGACTTTTCCGCCAGTATTGGTATAATTTAGGGCGGCTATGAGGCTTCTCCTTTTGTTGTGGCTTTCGTTATCGTTCGTACGCTGATTATTAACAGCATTGTCATCGGAAAGAAAAGAGGTCGTTGAATGATCTTTATTGACTGTATTGTCCCAGCGGCTCAACACATTGCTTGTCAATAGGTGTTTTCTATTGACTTGGTTGGTTCCTACAATATCATACTGATACCGGCCACTAAGTACATGTTGATTGTTGATCCCTGTACTTAAAAAATCTGAATCAAAATCCGCGTTGATACCGACGCCTTTAAAGCTGGTATTTTTTAATAAATGATCCGTGCTTTGCAGGTATTTATTGCTGTTATTCCCAGAATAGGCGAGTGTATATTGCGATTTACCGGTTGACAAGTTAAAGTTCGCATGTTGTTGGTAACGTTCACTTGTGCCCCTACCGTAAGATAGACTTCCGAAGTACATTTTTTCCTTCCCCTTTTTCAATGTCACATTCATTTCAAGTGCCACATTATGCGGGTTTTCTTTCTTTTCCTTTTCATCACGCTTATCGTAGATCTGCAGCTTTTGGACGGCATCTTTGGCGAGATTCTGTAATACGATCGCTTTACTGGATCCAAAAAATTCTTTGCCATTGACCAGTATATTTGGAATCTCTTTTCCATTGTAGGTCAAACTGCCGTCTCCCCATACCACAATGCCAGGGAGTTTACGCAATAGATCTTCTACCACGGCGTTGCTGTCCAGTTTAAAAGCATCAGCGTTAAATTCCAAGGTATCTCCGTTCATTCGAACAGGAGGGAGTACTTCTACTTCCTCCAGTTCGTTCTCCACAAAATCCATGTGGATTTTTCCAAAATTTTTGGATTCATCTTTCTTTAGGATAAATTCCAGTAAAGCTTTCTTAAAACCCTGATAGCGTAACTCCAATAAGTAGGTTTTATTGAAGCCTAGATCGTTAATTGTAAATTTTCCATAGGTATCGGTCAGTGTAATCTTGTCGACGGATTTATTGCCTTTCTCATAAACGGATACGGTAGCGGACCGTAGGACATTGTTATGTGCTGTATCAATTGCAATACCTTCGATTTTGGTTTGAGCAAAGCCGGATATGTTTAATAGTATAAAAAGGGCGAGCAGTAGTAAAGTTTGAAAAGATGCTTTGGTCATGGATCTCATTTAAGTTTGAATCGGACAAATACAGGGTTGTTGGATTTTTCCAGGGCTTTGAGCCGTTCGCTGATGGGATGGAATTCTTCCTTTGATTTACTGATGGCAATACGGATGTCACTTGGTGAAAGGAACGAGAAGAGGTATTCGCTATTGCCGCGTAAGAAATCTCCGCTCATAAATTTGAGGTAGTCGTTGCTTTTGTCAGGGAGAATATTTGTTAGTCCGGTTATGTTTTTATTGGTCGGATTTAGGGCGATCCAAAAACTAGTTGATTTTTTGAGCTCTATGATAAGATAGTTTTTATAATTAACAACTTTGTCCAATGTCCGGATTTCCTCGCGATGCGCATTGTAATAATGCATGTAATTTGTATAATCCTTTATCTTTCGGAGTTCATCTAGATTGACTGTATTCTTTAGGGGAAAGACAAATTGGTAGATTTTCGAAACCCCGTTGCTATCCAATTCGAATAACCTGGTATTGTACTCAAAGGTTGCATATGCTTTATTATTGATGTTTGGACTTAAAGGCTGATGTATGCCATAAGAGATTAATACGGAGTCCAGTTTTTCATATTTTACAATGACGCTATCTCCGAGTTTTAGCGCGACGGTTGTTTTAATTTTGGGATCACGTAAGTCTGGGGAATAATATGTCCACTTTTTAGTAGCGATTTGTGTCGCATAGTCCCACTTGTTGTTGCTGTTACTGATGGTATCAATAAAATTCCCATTGAGGTCATAGCGAGCCTTAAATGGACCGTGTAAAAGTTCAAATCCCTGTTCGTCAAATTTGATTCGATAGAAAAGTAAGGTTCCTTTTTTATCGTTCGCACCAATAACGCTGTTAATTTTTTTTATAAGGTTACCCTCTATATCATATAAGTGGAAGTGTCCGTCACTATTTAAGATACCGATGCGGTCTGCGGTGCAGTCCATTTCATAAACATCGCTTAGGAGCTGATTCTTGGTTCCTTTTAGTGGAATATATTCAAGGTCAGTTAACAGCTCGGAAACTGTGCCACCTTGCGTTGTTTCGGGGATTATCCTAAGCTTTTCAGTTGGAATATCTTTTGCATAAATAAGATTTTGGCCTTTAACGTCTATTTTGCTCAAAATCGACAACATGGCTAATAAGAGAATGATGGCCCTCATATTTCTTTAAGTTTATTGGTCAGGTTAAAATAAGTAATTAATTGGTTATAAAAAATAGTGTTAAGGAGATCAATCGATTGTGTAAAAACAAAAAGAGATCATATTCTTTGAGAATCTAATTACCCAGCGTCTTTCGGCTATTCTTTGTTATTTGTAGGGCAGTAGCTCAATAGCGGTTTGGTGGTGGTTAGGTTTTGATTCCATCCTGAATTGGCCTTGAATGGACTTCGTTAGGGCTTAACTAGGCCCTGCGACCGGGATGCGTCTATTTTGATCGTGACCTGATTTGCTATTAACACCACTATAACACCGTTTTAACAGGGGGTTAATAGGGGTTGTACCCCTGCTAACCCCCTGTTAACCCCCTGTTATCCCCCTGTAATACCCCTATTAATTATTAACAAAAGTTGAACGAAATTGGTAATAGATCCAATACGAAGCCTGCCTCCATACGCTATATGATGACCTGGGGTTCTCCGAAGGCCAAATCTGGTGGCCGGATCAGCGATCCCAGCCTTCCTATCACCTGTTTTACAAAAAGAATCTCGCACCTTTACAGGTAGTTAGGCGAAAAATGAAAATAATAAGAACAAAAGGCTTGGAAGTTTGTTAGTAAACTCCCTATCTTTGCACCACTCCGCAAGGGAGGGACGGTTACCACGAAAGCGGTAATCATGAAAAAAGAAGGGTTTAAGAGAAGCCTGACAGGATTTAAAATCCCGCCCGGTTTATTTTAAACGCGGAAATCGAAAAAAGCGAAAAGAAAAAAACTTCAAAAAGTTTTTGGAAGTTCAAAAAAGATTTCTACCTTTGCAGTCCCAACGGAAACGAAGGGAAAAACAAAGCGATAAAG
>NZ_CAXYKD010000023.1:0-104581 GCF_964277905.1 uncultured Sphingobacterium sp. | reverse complement strand
TTGTTTGATCAGCATAAATACAGCGCTGATCTTCGATTCGGGGGAATCCCCTATATTTTAACCGGCTTTGGGATTCCCCTAATTTAAGCGTGGACAGGAGATATTCTTCTCCCTACACAAAAGGCCCGATCGTATGATCGGGCCTCTTTTATTTCGTAATTAAAGTAATTTACAATTGATTTGCTCGGGCAGTTATTTCGGCAATGTCCAACACCTCAATCTCTGATTCTTTTTCTTTTATTTTTACGCCATCTTTTAACATCGTCATACAGAAAGGACATGCTGCAGCGACAACTTGAGGCTGTGCATCGATGACTTCTTCGATACGTTCGATGTTAATGTCTTTTGCTCCAGGCTCTGGTTCTTTGAACATTTGTCCGCCCCCAGCACCGCAGCAAAGTCCATTGCTCTTACAACGTTTCAGTTCGATCAACTGGGCATCCAAGCTTTCCAATACTTTTCTCGGTGCCTCATAGACCTCATTTGCACGACCAAGATAACAGGGATCATGATAGGTTATCTTCTTTCCTTTGAATACATTGTTATCCGCTGGTTTTAATTTTCCTTCATCGATCAGGTTTTGGATCAATTGTGTATGATGAATGACCTCATAGTTGCCACCTAGGGATGGATACTCATTTTTCAAGGTATTGAAACAGTGTGGGCAAGCCGTTACTATTTTTTTGATTTCATAGCCATTGAGTACTTCGATGTTCATCATGGCCTGCATTTGAAATAGAAATTCGTTTCCACTTCTTTTGGCAGGATCACCCGTACAACTTTCTTCTGTACCTAAGATGGCATATTTTAAACCAACATGTTGTAATATCCTGCAGATATCGCGCGTAATTTTCTGTGCACGTTCGTCAAAACTACCTGCACAACCTACCCAAAATAGTATATCAGGAGCTTCTCCTTTGGCCCACAGTTCTGCAACTGTGGGAACTTTTAATTCATTTTCCATCATAAAACTATTGTTGTTGAGTCCAATTGGCGCGGTCCAATTGCGCATATTTCCATGGGGCACCATTGTTCTCAATATTTCCAAACATATTGTTAATACTCGCAGGAGCTTGTGATTCTTCCATAACAGCAAAGCGGCGTAGCTCAATAATAATATCCAAAGGATTAATATTGACCGGGCATTGTTCTACACATGCATTACAGCTTGTACAGGCCCATAACTCTTCTCTACTGATGTAAGTGTCAATGAGAGATTTTCCGTCATCCTGAAAGCTTCCATTTGTTTTGATATTCGTACCGACTTCAGTGAGTCGATCCCGTGTATCCATCATGATTTTTCGTGGGGACAGCAGCTTTCCCGTAATATTTGCGGGGCAAGAAGATGTACAACGTCCACATTCAGTACAGGTATATGCATCCAATAAGCTCTTCCAGGTCAAATCCTGGACATCTTTGGCTCCAAAACGTGCATTTGCATCTGCTGGAGGCGGGGTGAAACTCGGATCAAGCATTGCCTTAACCTCATTGGTCACAGCTGGCATATTGGATAGCTTGCCTTTTGCGTTCAGATTAGAAAAATAGGTGTTCGGAAAAGCCAGAATAATATGAAGGTGCTTGGAATAGGGGAGGTAGTTCAAGAAGGCAAGTACACCTAGGATATGAAACCACCAACAAGACCGCTCTATTAAAAATAAGGCCTCCGTCGAAGTAGGAAGATATGGAAGAAGATAGTGGCTTACTGGAAAGGAACCTACCGATTTAAAATGTGCAAAGCCATAGAGTTGCAATTTAAGATCAGAAGCGTTCATCAGCAGGAAAGCCGACATTAAAAGAATCTCTGTGATTAAAATAATATTTGCATCCGTCTTGGGCCAATGTTTCAATTCCGCGCTATTTAAGCGAGCTACTTTAGCGATATTTCTCCGAATTAAAAAGATGACACAGGATACCAGTACACCCAGCGCGAGCCATTCAAATGCCCCAATCAGAAAATTATAAAAACTTCCTAGAAACGAAAAGATACGATGTGTACCAAAAAGCCCGTCTATGACAATCTCCAACATCTCAATATTGATGATGACAAATCCAAGGTATACAAATAAATGTAGGACTGCGGGGAAAATTCGCTTAAACATTTTCTTTTGTCCAAAGGCGACGAGGAGCATCATTTTCCAACGCTCCGCGGATCGGTCCGAACGATCTGCCGGTCTGCCTAGCTTGATATTACGATAAATCTGTTGTGCATTTTTGCTAAAAAGGAACAATGCCACAGCGAAACAAACCGCAAATATTAGTTGACCTATCATATGCTTGTATCTTGGTTATAAACAAATATACTATATTATTTTATTATGCTAACATAGTAAAAATAAATCAAAAATGAGGGCCTAAGACGATAAATTATTGGAAATTTTTAACGGTGAATTTTGGCTGTAAAGAAAAACGTCCAAGAAGAAGAATTTCTTTTTGGACGTTTTCTCTAGTTGTATCTGAGTAGACTACAGCTCAACATCAGAAAATGTCTGTTCTAATATTTTACGCATTGTTTTTTGAATCCGTTCTTTTCCTGCTTCGGTATTTACATCAATACCGCAAAATGTACTACCTGTAGATTTTGCCTGAAGGCTCAAATAATAAATTGAACTGACTAAAATCGCCAATGTCGCTCTAAGGTCGTTTTCGGAGTTTTCGAATTTTGAATCGACATGCTTAAATAGTTCTTCGCCGAGCAGTTCTCTTCTGTCGGCTATATTTTTAAGCGCTTTTGTTTTTTCGCCCAGTCCCCAATGAATAACTTTTTGCTTCGTCTTATCCTTCAAAAAAGTGTTAAATTGAGATTTAAGCAATTCTTCTATCAAGGAGATACTGATGGAGCCCGGGTTTGTGATCATTTGTTCCAATACGCCCTTGTCTCCGATTTGCCAAAAATCTTTTTGTGTCAGGTAAGCTTCCACCAGTTGATCGAGACCGCCAAAATAATTCCATATTAATGCTTTGTTCAGTCCACATTCCAAAGCAATATTAGGCCCATTCAATGCATGGTATCCTTTTTTCTGAATTACCTTTCCGACAGCAGCGATCATTCGCGCCTTGGTGCGTTCCTTGTCGCGAATAGGACCGGAAGTTACCTTTCTTTCTTTTTTAGGATTATCCTCAATTACTTTCTTTTTCATGCGAATAAAATCATTTTAACGACGAAGCTTTCCTGGGTACCTTACATTCGTCAGTTAATGAACAAATTTGGGACCATGAAGTTTTCATTAGGGTAGATATGTTTGTTTTCCGAACCAATATCTACAATTTAGCTGGTAAATGCAAGAAAATCAAGCAGCAGATTTTTATTTACACTATAATTTGACTGATTCGATAAGCTTTTGAGTTTACCTTATTCTTTTGGCTGTAGAACTGGAGCGTATTTGGTACTGTCGGAGCTGTACGCTGATTGCGATTCACTTGCCATTGGGAAAATAGATAGGCAATAAAAAAGGGATTATCGCTATCGATAATCCCTTTTTTATTGCCTTGTATACTGGCTTATTTTCTTGCTGGAGCAGCAGGAGCAGCTGTAGCTGAAATACCTAATTTTGTTTTAACAGCAGCAGTTAAATCCTCTCCGCCTTGGAAATAAGGAATATTTGTGCTTGAAATATCAAATACATAAGCCATGCCTTTTTCTTTAGAAACAGCATTTACAGCTTCACCAACTTTTTTGTGTATAGGTGCGATTAATTCTTCTTCTTTTTTACCTAATTCATCTTGAGCGGTTTGTTGTGCTGTTTGAATACGCGCTTGGATATCTTGTAATTCTTGACCTATTTTGTTGATTTCTGGGTCAACAGTTTCTTTATTTGCTTCACTTCTGTTACGCAATTTATCGTTTGCATCTTTTTGTTTTGTTTGATAGATAGTAACCATATCTTGAATTTCTTTGGTTTTACCATCGCTCAATGTCTTCAACTGCCCTTCAGCTGCTTTAAATTCAGCTGTTGACTGAATAATTTCAGCAAAATTGATATGACCAATCTTTTGTTGCGCATTTGCGAATTGAGTTGAGAAAAATACTGCCACTAAAGCAACCGCACCCTTTAATAAATTTTTCATGCTTTTCATTTTAATCTAATGAGCCATCTTTATGGCAATCTTTTAGTTTTCTAATTAATTACTACTATTATTATTTGTGTCCACAATGATAATAAACTCCCGCTTAGTTTGCAAGACTCGGATTAGGTTTATATCCTAATTTTGTAATGACATCATTACTTTTATTCAATTTTGGATTGGCATAGAGAAAAGTAGACTCATTGCCCTTGTCCATAATAAAATCAATTCCCTGCGCAGAAGCAACATCTTGGATAGCTTTTGCTACACGGTCTTGAATAGGCTTCATCAATTGAGTACGTCTTTTAAAGAGGTCACCTTCAAATCCAAACTTTTGCTTTTGATAGTCTTTTACTTCTTTTTCTCTTGTCACGATTTCATCCTCACGGCGACGACGCATATCTTCATTTAATAAGACCTGGTCCTTTTGATAAGCCTGATATAGTTTTTCGATCTCAGCATATTTCTGATCCACTTCTTCCTGCCATTGCTTAGATAGGTCATCTAACTGTTTCTGTGCAGTCGTATATTCAGGAATATGTTTTAGGATATATTCTGAATCAGCATATGCAAGTTGTTGGGCAAATGTCGCTGTAGCACTCACGACTACAAAAGCTATAACTAACAATATTTTTTTCATATTTCCTGTAAGTTTTTATAGACTATACTTTTTATTATTTAACACTAATTTACCTTATGACTTCGGATAATCCCAAAAGTTTAATTCGAGAAAACCGCTCTACGTAAATTTACGGCTCAAAAATAAGAAAAAAGAAGTAATCTAACAGATATTTCTCGGGTTTAACACTATTTAACTTGTTGAAGAATGCTCCAATGCTAGTTGCCTGAGTGCTGTTTATGGCTTCTTTTTTCGGTGATCATAACCGCACTCAATATAAGAAAATTTATAAGATATATAGGGTGATTTCGCATTTAATCCGATCGGGTGGAAATGAAAGAAAAATGCATGATTTACTGTAAAATAATCTTAAAACAAAAAAGCTATCTACAATTTCTTGCGATAGCTTTTTATTTTATTTCGATAGGATTGGATCAACAAAGATTAGAATCCACCCATATTTTGCATGATACTAAATGTAAAGTTTTGTTTCCATGTACTGCTCGGTAAACCCGGGATCGGGTCGAATGCATGGCCGTAATCTATTCCTAGCATACCGAAGATAGGTAAGAAGATACGGGCACCAACACCTGCAGAACGACGTACTTTAAATGGATTGTATTCGGTGAACTTGTTCCAGGTATTTGCCGCTTCAGCGAAAGCCAATACGTAAACTGTTGCTTGATCATTTAACATCACCGGGTGACGTAATTCCATTTGATATTTCGTATAGATTGGACTACCTGAATTTCGTGCCACATTCACATTTTGTGTTCCTTCAGGAATGATTACACCATTTGCATAACCACGTAATGCAACAATTTCAGATCCTTGTAGGTAATCAAACCCTTGCATACCATCCCCGCCGACTTTGAAACGCTCGAAAGTTGATATCTCAGTTTTGCTAGAGTATTTACCCAAGAAACCAAATTGAGCTTGTGCTTTGAAAACAAGTTTTCCCGCAATTTTTGCATACCATTGCGAGTCAAATTTCCATTTGTGGTACTCTGTCCAACGGTAGCGTTCCTGAGCCGAACCATTTTTATAATCAATGTTGTTAAACAATGAATATGGAGGCGTCAATTGCACCGAGAATTTGATGTTTGAACCCGAAGTAGGATAGATAGGAGCATCGATCGAATTACGGCTAAACTCTTGCGTCAAGTTGATGTTATAGGCTGTACCATTATCAAATAGGAAGTAATTTCCATAATTCTGAAGCTTATAACGTTGGAATGACAAGGAGGTATTTGCCTGGAACCAGTTGTCTGGCCATTGCAAACGTTTACCTAATGTTGCGGTAATACCAGTCATCCAAATACGATTCAACTCGGAATCCTTAACAATTTGCTCGCCAGTATAGTAATTAAATCCACCATATGATGAACTCGAAGTATAGGCGCTCAAACCAAAATAAATTGGTTTTTTACCACCCAACCAAGGCTCTGAGAAAGAGAAACTATACGATTGATAACGTTTACCTGAAGTTTGACCACGGACACTCAACTTCTGTCCATCTCCACGTGGTAGCGGTTTCCAGGAACTTTTATCAAAGAAATTGCTGGTAGAGAAGTTGTTAAATGTTAAACCTAACGTACCGATGATCTGACCGGCACCATAACCACCGGAAAGCTCGACCTGATCCGAAGGTTTTTCAGTAACATTATAAACAATGTCCACTGTACCATCCGCATAATTTAGATTTGTCGGTACCGGGTTTGTTTTTTGCTCATCAAAATTTCCCAACTGCGCAATCTCACGCACACTGCGCATAATTTGTTCCTTTGAGAATTTTTGACCAGGTTTTGTATAAATAGAACGTAATACAACACGGTCGTTGGTTACATCGTTACCTTTAACAATAACGTTATTGATGGTATATTGAGCACCTTCATAAACACGTAAATTCAAATCGATGGTATCGTTGTAAATACGCGTTTGTTCGGGATCTACTGAGAATGTCAGATAACCATCGTTCATATAGATTGAAGAGATGTCATCCGCATTTCGACCACCACCTAACAGTTTGGCATTTAGCTTTTCTTCAGAAAAGACATCACCACGTTTGACACCTAAAATTTTATTCAGCAAGGTGTCAGAATACTTCGCATTACCTGTCCAAACAATATTACCTACATAATATTTAGGACCTTCATAGATGTCAAAGTTAACCAACACATTTTTTTCACCATCGCGAATAACCGTATCTTTCAGGATCGTCGCATCGCGATAGCCTTTGGCTGCCATTTTCTTGATTAGGTTTTCTTTACCTTCTTTGTATTTTTCTTCCTTGAATTTTCCAGGACCGAAAATACGGTACCACATTTTTTGCTTGATTGGCTTGGCCATTTTTCTCAACTCTTGCTGAGAAAAATGTTCATTCCCTGTAAAAGTCATTTTTTTGACTCTTACCTTATGTTTTTTATCCACATCGGCAATAAGTATTTCATTATTAGCCTGTGCCGAGTCTTTCACTGTTTTTAGGGTGATCTCCGGATATAAAAAAGCTTTTTCTTTTAAGAACCGTTGGATTGTAGCACGTGTGGTGTTCATCAAGTTTTCGTTGACAATCTTACCAGTGTTGCTATTTAAACGTTTGCGAACTTCTTCGGTCTGGCTTTTACTTAGACCGTTGATATCAATACGAGTTAAACGAGGACGTTCTACTACACGGATGGTCAAAAATATATTTTCACCTTCAATTTTATCTGCCCATAATTCGACATCATCAAAGAGGCCTTGAGCCATCATATCCTTCACTACTTTTGCAGTCGCCTCACTTGGAACTTCCAAATATTGACCTACTGACAATTTAGAGATCGTAATTAATACATTTTTATCTAAAAATTGTGTTCCAGTTATATCAATAGCACTAATTACATAGTTTTTAGGATTGAGATAGCTGATTTTTTCTGGGTCATTTAAATTGAACGCACCTTTGTCTTGTCCGTAGACAAGCTGCATTGATGAGAGGCCAAAAAATAGTATTACGGGTAGTATACGCTTCATTTATCTATAATTATTGGCGCTAAAGTACACCAATCGTTTGTTAATTTTTGTTAATTAAGAAAATTTAACCAGCTTGCTTTTTTTCAAATCAGTGGTCAAATTTAATAAAATCTTTATAACTGTTCACTTGTTTTTCCAAACCTTCTTTCGCGTTGCTGATAATCGACGATGGATTTAAATAAATCTTCTTTCGTAAACTCGGGCCACATCTTATCTAGGAAGCATAATTCTGAATAGGCAATTTGCCAAAGTAGGAAGTTGCTTATTCTCAATTCTCCGCTGGTACGTATCAGAAGGTCAGGATCGGGTAGGTTTTGTGTATAGAGGTTTGCAGCGAATAATTCATCGTTAATTTCGTCTGCATGGAGTTTTCCGTCTTTTACTTGTTGGGCTAGATTTCGAGCGGCGTCCACAATTTCTTGTCGAGAACTGTAGCTCAAAGCTAATGTCAATGTACAGTGTGTATTTTCTTTCGTTGCTTCAATGGTTTCCTGCAGCTTTCTTTGTGCATTTGAAGGTAACTTGGTGATATCACCAATAACATTCAAGCGGACGCCATTCTCCTGAAAAGTTTTGATTTCTTTTTTAAGGGAAGTAACCAATAGTTCCATCAGCGCCATCACCTCAAGTTTAGGTCGATTCCAGTTTTCTGCAGAAAATGCATAAAGTGTCAGAAATTTAATATTGGCTTTTACACATCCTTCTAATGCTTCTCGTACTGCTTTTACACCATTTTGATGCCCAAATACACGAAGTTTCCCCTTCTGTTTTGCCCAACGGCCATTGCCATCCATGATGATGGCGATATGCTGTGGCAATTTAATAGTATCTATCTGATCTAAAAAACTCATTTTTGCTGTTTTCAATAAAATTAACACCTTAGCCATTAATGCTATTTTGGCGTTTTAAAACCTATTTTTGGTTTCCTGTATTGCTATCAATGATTATTGTTTGTTTAACGTACTTTTCATTGATTAATTATTGCACCTGGATTTCTATTATGGATATTCTTATTTCGTCTTCCTTTATTTCTTCCAAATATCGATTTTTAATTGGAAATTCAGAAGTACAATATGTAGAAAGATTGTTTGAAACATCTTCATTCATCAGATTATCTCTTTTCCTGCATGCAAAGCGAGGCTGTGCGAAGCTATTAATAGCCTAATAGTTTCTGACATCGATACCCCAAAGTAATTTTTCCCGCAGTGTGCTGAAAAAGCTTTCATGGGGGAGCCTAATGAGATTAATAGTAAATGGAGCCTGTTTAATGGTTAATTTTACAGATGTATCAATGGACTCGTTTTTGGAATCACAGCTAAGGATGTATTGATTGCTTCGACTCTCTATTTCCAATTCAAGAGTAAACTGATTGGAGATGACAATGGGTCTCACATTGAGGTTGTGCGGAGAGATGGGGGTAATGACAAAATTGCCACTTTCTGGCATAATAATAGGTCCGCCGCAACTCAATGAATAGGCAGTGGATCCGGTGGGGGTAGCGATAATTAGTCCATCAGCCCAGTATGAATTCAGTAGTTCGCCATTGATGCGTGCATTGACCGTAATCATAGCCGAGCTGTCATAACGAAATACGGTAATATCATTGAGTGCATAGTGATTGCCTTGAAACAAATTAGCTTGTTCAGATTCAACAGAGAGCAACACGCGCTTCTGTATTGTAAAACGTTGGTTCAGTATATCGTCAATGGCATCCTCAAAATCATTTTTGTTGATGGAAGCTAAAAAACCGAGGCGTCCAAAGTTTATCCCTGCAATTGGAATTCCGGAGTCTTTAATCAGGGAAACAGCAGATAACATGGTTCCATCTCCGCCCAGACTCAACATAATGTCAATATCGTCTTTGATTTCTTGATAGGTATTGTATGTAGAGAAATTAAAGGCACATTCAAATTGTGATAGCAGAAACTCATGAAATGGATCATAGACCCAGATCTCAATATTTTTATCGACAAGATATTCAAATAAGTGTTTCACATGTGGTATAACAGAGGGCTGAAACTCTCTTCCATATATTGCGATTCTCATATTGTTTTCAATTTATGGGGCAAAGATGAGAAAAAACTAATCCTAATCAAATGTTAATATAATTCATAAGCTGCTGATAACGGTCGGCAGTGTCGTCAAATGCAGCTATGCTATTATGGGTTTCAAGAACTAAATAGTTGTGTCTTAGGAATGAATTCAGTAATGCATTAATGTTTGACTTGTCGACTTTAAGGGTAACTTCAATATTGTCACTTTCCAAATTTATTTTGGTCGCACAATTGAGTATTCTGCAATTGTCACTTTCAACAAGGTGTGCAATCTGTGAAAGTGAAAAATCATGTAGGCCAATTGCCAACACAATAATAGCCCCAGATTCATTTTGCGATTGAATTGAACTTATTGCTTTTAATATATCTAATTGCGTTGACACACCAATATATTTGTTGTCTTGATCTAAAACAGGGATGATTGTACTATTATATACAGTTATCATCACCAAGGCATCATAGGGGTGTTGATTAAACTTCAGTTGTATGGGGGCTGTATTTATTTTTATGGATGAAAGGGGAGCTTCTTCATCTTCCGCATCCAATAAGATGGTTTCATTAACCAGGCCAATATAGTCGTCACCATTTAAAACGACTAATTCTTTACAAAGCATATCTTGCAGCTTCTCTAGCGCTTGTTGTATTGAATCAGCATTTTGAATACTGAAATCAGCATTTGAAAGAAATTGACTTATTAGCATACTCAAACTTAATAAAAAAAGTAGGTGAAAAGAAATTTTACAGATCAGATTTATGCGTAATTCATTGATTGCTTGTAATGCCTAAAATACGAAGAACAGCGAAAGATTACATAATTGCAAATAAGTGCAATTTTAAAGTTTAAAATTGTACTTTTATTACCATTCTGTTATTATTTTTGTCAACGAATTGGAATAGGCATAAAACGGGGCCTAAATGGAGGAGAAGTATTTTTAATTGGAACAGTAAGATTGATGATCACAAGCGAGAGTAAAAAGTTTATTGATATACGTGAAGTTATTCACAAAAAAAATGCGGGGCTTGCTAAATGGATTCCGTCTTTTTTACTTAATTATTTAAAAAGGACAATTCATGAGGATGAGATAAATGATATTATGACGCGCTTTGCAGATCTTCAAGGCTTGGATTTTGTTGATGCATTGATCAACGATCTGGATGTCAAGGTCAATTTGTATGGAGCAGAAAATATTCCAGTATCGGATCCGGTTATTTTTGCGTCCAATCACCCTTTGGGAGGATTGGATGGTATTGCATTTATGCACGCTATAGGTAAATATAGGCGCGATGTGAAGTTCTTGGTTAATGATATTCTTTTAAATATAGGTAATTTGAGGCCTTTGTTTGTCGGTGTCAATAAGTTAGGGGGGCAAGGGAAACAGGCGATCTCTGCGATTGAGGAGGCCTATGGAGCGGACGATGCGCTACTGGTATTTCCTGCAGGTTTGGTTTCCAGAAAACAAAGCGATGGCCGTATAGAAGACCTAGAATGGAAAAAAAGTTTTATTAGCAAATCAAAAAAATATAAAAAAGATGTCATTCCGGTGTTGATTGACGGTAAAAACTCTAAGTTTTTTTATAATTTTGCAAGGCTTAGACAGAAATTGGGTCTCAAGGTAAACATTGAAATGTTATATTTACCTGATGAAATGTTTGCCCAACGCGGACATACCGTCAATATTATAGTAGGAGAAAGAATCCCTTATACAGCGTTTGATCAATCAAAAAACGAAAAAACTTGGGCTGAGGAAGTGAAAAGAAGGGTTTATGGATTGGCTCAAGAAAAATAGAATTTATGCAAGAAATTATACCTCCAGTTGATAGAGAATTATTGAAGACCGAATTGAATAAAGAAGTCTTCTTACGATATACCAACAATGGAAATAACGAGATATATTTAATCAACTATCATAATTCGCCAAATGTCATGCGTGAAATTGGGCGTTTGCGAGAGTTGACTTTTCGTGGAGCAGGGGGAGGTACAGGACTTTCAATTGATATCGATGAAAATGATACATGCGAAGATTGTTACGATCAGTTGATCGCATGGAATCCCGAAGATGAAGAAGTGGTTGCCGGTTATAGGGTAATCAAATGTGCTGAGGCTGGTGAAGTAAATGGTATACCCAATTTATCAACAGCACATTATTTTCAGTTTTCCGAATTGTTCACGAACGAATATCTACCTTACACCATAGAATTGGGAAGATCGTTTGTACAACCTAAATACCAACCGGCCATCGACAATAGAAAAGGAATTTTTTCCTTGGACAATCTTTGGGACGGTTTAGGGGCTTTGGTGATGCTTAACCCTGAAATTAAATACCTCTTTGGTAAAGTGACCATGTATCCACATTACAATAAAGATGCACGGGATATGTTGCTTTATTTTATGGATTACTATTTTCCTGATCATGATAAATTGGTGCTTCCTCTTCCGGAATTGGAAATCAAAAATGATTACGAACGTTTTGTAGGCGTGTTTGATGGACTGGATTATAAAGAAGGATATAAGGTGTTAAATAGTCATGTGAGAGCGTTGGGTGAGAATATTCCACCGTTGATAAATACGTATATGAACCTATCGCCTACGATGAAATCATTTGGCACTGCACGTAATGACGAGTTTGGTACGGTAGAAGAAAAAGGTATACTGATTGTAATTGATGACGTGTATCCTGTGAAAAAGGAGCGTCACATGAATACGTTTGATCGGGATCGTGAATACGGTCATAGAAAACCCAAGCGTGGATAACAACAAGCGTGGATAACAAAATAAAGGGGGATTCAATTATTGAATCCCCCTTTATTTTGTAGGTACAGCGACCTTGATTAGGCCGGTTTTATACAGGTATAAAGTGCAAAGGCTAAAATAGCGCCCAAGATAGGTCCTAGGATTGGAATCCAGGCATAAGACCAGTCAGAGCTTCCTTTTCCTTTGATTGGCCAAAGGGCATGAAATAAGCGCGGCCCCAAATCCCGGGCAGGATTGATGGCATATCCCGTAGTTCCACCCAGCGAGAGGCCGATGGCCCATACGAGAAATGCAACGGGTATAGCACCAAGAGAGCCCATGCCAATAGGAGCTGTTTTTCCGTCGATGGTCACATCTTGTCCTGTTATGAAGAAAATAACAAAAATCAAAACAAAGGTTCCAATGATTTCACTTGCCAGATTTGTTGACGTATTTCGGATGTTGGGTATCGTAGCGAAAACACCAAGTTTGGTGGTTGGGTCTGCTGTTGCATCGAAATGGTCTTTGTGCATGATGTAGGTTAACATGGCGCCACAGAAACCACCGGCAATTTGCGCGAGAATATAGCCAGGTACTTCCATCCAGGGAAGACCATGATTGAGCGCGACGGCAATGGTTACCGCAGGATTGAGGTGGGCTCCGGTATAGGGGCCAGCAAATACAACACCGACATAGACAGCAAGTGCCCATGCGGTGGTGATTACAATCCATCCTCCATTTTCTCCCTTTGTTCCTTTCAAGATAACGTTGGCTACAACCCCATTACCTAAAAGAAGGAGGAGGGTTGTGCCGATAAATTCTGCTAAATAATGGTTCATGCTTGTTGGTTAGTTTTCGGTCCAGTACTGTAATGCTTTGACACCCTTGGTCCAGAGCTTAATGATCTTTTTTGTTTGCTCTTCTTGCTCTGCTTCAGGTTCAAATATACGATCCTGTGCCCAAAACTTTGATATCTCGTCCTCATTTTTCCAGAATCCCACGGCCAGCCCTGCGAGGTATGCTGCCCCCAAAGCTGTAGTTTCTGTGATTTTAGGCCGTACAACTTTGCTGTTAAGCACATTGGCCTGAATCTGCATGAGTAGGTTATTTGCCGTTGCGCCGCCGTCTACACGTAGCTCTTTGATCGGTATGCCACTATCCGCTTCCATTGCTTGCAGCACATCACGTGTCTGGAGGGAGATTGCCTCTAGTGAGGCGCGTGCTATATGCCCATTGGTGGTTGCACGCGTCAGGCCAAATAGCGTCCCTTGTGCACGAGCATTCCAGTACGGCGCTCCCAGTCCAGCAAAGGTGGGGATGAATGTTACGCCGCCGTTATCCTTCTCTGTAAGTGCTAATTGCTCTACGTCCGCCGATTTGTAGATGATGTTGAGGTTGTCACGTAGCCATTGGACCAGTGCTCCACCGATAAAGATGCTTCCCTCCAGGGCATATTCTGTTTTTCCGTTGATTTTCCAGGCGACAGTAGTTAAAAGGTTGTTCTTTGAACGAATTGGTTTATCACCGATGTTCATTAGCATAAAGCATCCTGTGCCATAGGTGTTTTTGACCATTCCCTTTTCAATACATTGCTGTCCGAAAAGTGCTGCCTGCTGGTCGCCGGCAATTCCTGCAATCTTGACTTTGTGTGCAAAAATGGTTGTCCGGGATTCACCGTATATTTCACTGCTTTCTTTTACTTCGGGCAGCATGGTAGCGGGGATGTCAAATAATTCGAGTAGCTCCTTATCCCATTCCATGTTATGGATGTTAAAGAGTAAGGTGCGGGAAGCGTTCGTTACATCTGTGATGTGCACATCGCCACGCGTGAGGTTCCAGACGAGCCAAGTGTCTATGGTTCCACAGATTAATTCCCCGTTTTGTGCTTTTTTCCGAGCACCCTCCACGTTATCCAGAATCCATTTTATTTTGGTTGCAGAAAAATAGGGGTCTAATATCAGACCTGTTTTCTCCTGGATTAGTTCATGTTTTCCGGAGCTACGTAACTCGTCGCAATAATCTGCGGTGCGTTTATCTTGCCATACAATGGCATTGTAGATGGGTCTTCCTGTTTCTTTTTCCCAAACGACCACAGTTTCGCGTTGATTGGTAATACCAATGGCGGCAATATTTTTGCCGTTTAATCCTGCCTTTGTGGTTGCTTCCGCTGTGACACCTGCCTGCGTTGACCAGATTTCATGTGGATCATGTTCGACCCATCCCGGTTGTGGGAATATTTGTGTAAATTCCTTCTGGGCAATGGAGACTATATTTCTGTCCTTATCAAAAATTATAGCTCTGGAGCTGGTGGTGCCTTGATCCATCGCCAAGATGTATTGTTGTTCCATAATTGAGTAATTGAGTATTGCTGGTTATTTTTTGTATTAATTTAAGATATAATTTTTTGCAACTTTTTGAAAATGCGCTATTTGATCATTTTGCCAATTTTGATCTTTTTCCAGCTCCTGTGCGAGTATTTTTGCGACTTCAGGAGCAGCTTCAATTGCAGCTTTCGCATCAAGAAATAGCATCCGTACACGACGGGATAGTACATCTTCCACAGTTCTCGCAAGTTCATTGCGCGCTGCCCAAACAACTTCAGCCTTTTTGAATTCAAGATGTGCTATTAATTTTTCGTTCCATTCCGGATTTTCCTGCGCCAATGCGTTGATCGCTTCTTGGTCGGCGCCATAAATATACATATGATTGCTTCTGTCTGATGTCGGAATGGCGCTATAAATCTTTTGACTGGCGGACCGGCTTTCTTTTTGTGGCAAACAACCAATTTTTATCGCTTTGTCGATGGTATCTTGGCCCATTCGACGGAATGTTGTCCACTTTCCACCCGTTAAAGTAAGTAATTTGGAGTCGCTGACGATAACCTTGTGGCTTCGTGAGATCTCTTTGGTTTTGTTGGAGTTGCCTGTAGGGGCTGCCAGCGGACGTAGGCCGGCGAATACGGCTAATGCATCGGCTCTTGTTGGTTGTTTTGTCAGGTAGCGTCCCGCAGTTTTCAGAATAAAATCAATCTCCTGCTCCAAAGCTACCGGCTCAAGGCTATGCTCGTCTATAGGGGTGTCCGTTGTTCCCGCAATGACTCGATTGTGCCAGGGTACCAGGAAAAGGACCCGTCCATCATCCGTTTTTGGAATCATAATGGCGTCGTCGCCAGGAAGAAACGATTTATCAAATACCAGGTGAACCCCTTGGCTGGGACGTACCATTTGTTTTGCTTCCGGTCTGTCCATTTTTAGGATGTCATCGACAAATATTCCTGTAGCATTGATAACAGCCTTGCCTTGTAGGGTGAAAACTTCACCTGTTTCGGTGTCATTAGCGATGACACCATTTATTCGCCCATCGCTATCTTTGGTGAGGTTATTGACTCTTACGTAATTCAGCGCGACGCCGCCCATTTGAATACAGGTTTGCGCGACGTTGAGCGCAAGTCTTGAGTCGTCAAATTGTCCGTCTTGATAAACCACGCCGCCATATAGCCCTTTAGGTCTAACGGTGCTTATGCGGTTAAGGGTTTCTTCTTTGTTGATATGAATGGATTTCCCCAAACTTAATTTACCTGCCAGCAGGTCATATATTTTCATTCCTATGGTATAGAATGGGCCATCGAACCAACTGTAATTGGGGATGATAAAGGATTGATTTTTGACAAGATGGGGAGCGTTTTTTTGAAGTAGACCTCTTTCGTGAAGTGCTTCTTTAACCAGGGAGATGTCGCCCTGAGCCAAGTAACGTACACCGCCGTGAACAAGCTTCGTTGCTTTGCTCGAAGTTCCTTTTGCAAAATCAACCTGCTCCAACAAAATTGTTTTGAACCCTCGGCTTAAGGCATCTAATGCAACACCCAATCCGCTGGCGCCGCCACCTATGACGATAACATCCCATGCGCTCGTATCTCTTATTTTTTCTATCAGTTTTGACCTTTTGAATTCTTGGTGTTTCATTTTGTTTCGTTTTGGATTTTTGTAGTGAATCTTCTGTACTTGTTTTACTACTTCCTTTATACTAAGTTATGCTATATTTGTTGAATTTTAAAGGAAATTAAATAATATTTATGTTAAGATAAGGTGTTTGTTTTTGTTTTGTTTTGTTTTTATTTTAGCAAAAAGAAGCCTTCCTAGTTTTTACCAGTGACAGGATATTGCGTATCAACAGGTTGTTTTTTTACTTCTCCACAATGGAGTTGTTTTTAATAATGACTACATTCTGATCGCTTAAGCTGATGTGTGTACGACTTAGTCGCGTTTTTATAAACCCGCTGAAATAAGGTCTGTTGTGATCTTGGGTGTTTTTTTTCATGGTCAATAGCTATATAATGTTTAACCATTATATGCTGCTTATGTTTTGGTTTGGGAAAATGATTTTGTAATTTTAGATCACTATTTAATTTATTTATGATGAGAAATATAAGATTATTACTGTGTGGAGCTATCGTGTTTTTTGGGACGGTACTCGTACAGTCCAAAGCGTTCTCACAGCAGCTTGCTACAGCTCAGGATGTTTCAAAGCCTTACAATCCAGACGCTAATGCACAGCGTGATATTGATCAACTATTGGTTCAGGCAAAGAAAGAAAAGAAAAATATCATCATCCAGGCTGGTGGGAATTGGTGTGTCTGGTGTTTAAGGTTTAATGATTATATCCATAAAACGGCAAGTGTCGACAAGTTGTTAAAGAGTCATTTCCTCTATTATCATCTCAATTATTCAAAAGAGAATAAAAATGAGGCTGTGTTTCAAAAGTATGCTCCTGAAGGGAATAAACTAGGTTATCCATTTTTTATTGTTTTGGATAGAAATGGAAAAACATTGCATGTACAGGAGAGTGGCAGCCTGGAAAAAGGGAAAGGCTATGATGAAGAAAAAGTGCTTAATTTCTTTAAAGCTTGGGTCGCAAAATAAAAATTACCGACTATCATATTGCTATTCTGCACTAAATTAACAATAGTGCGTAAATAAAACGAAAGCCCCTTTTAAGGGGCTTTTGTTTTGATGTAATAAATTGGAAGATCGGATAAGGGTTTACTCCCGTAAAACTTAGCATTTCTTTGTAAAGCAAGTTGGGAAAGATTGGTGATCAGCATACTAAATTATCCGAATTTCCGCTTAAGCTTAATCGGAATTAACAGGTGTTTTATACGCATTCATCCGAATGAGGTCCCTATGAAGTCCCTATTAGGTACGGATAAAGTCCGTGTTATTTTTAAATTTAATTCAAGGCTTACTTTCGTTGTTTCCAGTGGCGGATATCGGGTTGTGTCTATGACTTTGGTTTTCGAATTTGATTTAATCCAGCTAGTCAGTTATAGGATCGGCTGAAAATAAAAAGGTCTCGTTCCTAAGATCGAGACCTTTTTATATGGGCTTGAAACCATTCTTTTTCTACAAGGATATTTTATTCCGCAGTTAAAAAGAGGTTTTGCTCCTGTAGAATATCTTATTGATAGCCTAATAATTTCATGACTTGTTTGGAGTTTTGTTCCTCACCAAACACCTCATAGTTGAATGTTTCATCTCTATTGCGGCGTACAAGCACATGTTTGGGCGAAGGAAGTAAGCAGTGGTGGATTCCACCATATCCGCTTAATACATCTTGATATGCTCCTGTATGAAAGAAGCCCAAGTACTGCACTTTACGGGTCTTCGGCATAAATACCGAGTTCATATGCGCCTCCTGATTGTAGTAATCCTGTCCATCACATGTGATTCCACCTAAATTGACGCGTTCATATTCTGAATCCCAGTTATTGATCGGCAATAGAATATATTTTTGATTCAATGCCCATACATCCGGTAAATTTGTAATGAATGAACCGTCAATCATAAACCAACGTTCGCGATCGTTTTGTTGCTTGCGTCCCAAAACTTTATAGAGAATACCTGATGCTTCAGCAACAGTATATTTGCCAAATTCAGTAATAATATCTGGTTCCATTACCTCATGGTGCGCACAGATTTGTTTGATACGATTGACAATCTCATTGACCATATACTCGTAATCAAAGTCGTGTACCAGTGAGTCCTTAAATGGCATCCCACCACCGATATCTAGGGTATCTAAATCCGGATTTACTTTCTTGAATTTACAATATAAAGTAACGTATTTCTCTAATTCGTTCCAGTAATACGGGGTGTCCGAGATACCTGAATTAATGAAAAAGTGAAGTAACTTTACCTTAAAGTTTGGATTGTCGGCGATCTTGTTGTTGTAGAATTCAACGACGTCTTCTTGGCGAATCCCTAGGCGAGATGTATAGAATTGAGAATCTGGCTGCTCTTCGGAAGCAACGCGGATACCTAAAGCACAAGGCTCATCCAATTCGATTTCATCATCATACAGGTTAAACTCCTCTTTGTTATCCAGTACGGGTATAATGTTTTTATATCCGTCGTGGATCATATCGACAATATATTGTTTGTACTGGTAGGTTTTGAATCCATTACAGATCACTGTAATGTCTTTCGTTACCGTGCCCTGTCTTTCCAATGAATCGATCATCGGCATGTCAAATGCAGATGAAGTTTCCAGGTGGATATCATTTTTCAAAGCTTCCTCTACGATGTGCTTGAAATGGGATGATTTGGTACAATAACAATATTTGTAAGATCCGCGATAGTTGTGTTTCAGAATTGCGGTCTGAAAGAGGATTTTCGCTTGCTGAATTTTTTTGCTGACGATAGGCAAATAGGTAAAACGTAACGGCGTACCGTACGTTTCTATCATTTCCATTAAATTCAAATCGTGGAAATACAATTCGTCGTCGATGATTTCGAATCCGTCTTGCGGAAAACCAACACTTAAGTCAAGAAATTCCTGATAGCTCTGCATTTTTTATTATTTTTGCAAAGATATACTTTAATGGTGAATACCTAAATAAGGAATGTTATTTATTTCCAATTCACTATCAGGAAGTTGTAAAAATTACAAAATCATTAAATGGCAAATTCTATTCAAAAGCGACTTGTTGAAGTCACTGTACAGGCAGTAAAAGAGCTTTACAATGCAGATATTTTAGAAAATCAAATTGCTTTACAAGCTACCCGAAAGGAGTTTGAAGGACAAATTACAATCGTAACTTTTCCCGTAACGCGCTTTTCGAAATCTTCTCCGGAACAAACCGGAAAGGAAATTGGTGCATATTTGCAACAGCATATCGCTGAAATATCGGATTTCAATGTGATAAAAGGCTTTTTGAATATTGTTCTTTCCGATGCTTACTGGATCACGTTGTTGAATCAGACCATAACGGTGAAGGACTTTGGTGTATTTCCTGCGAATGGAAAGAAACTGATGGTTGAATATTCTTCTCCAAATACCAATAAACCGCTGCATTTGGGGCATATCCGTAATAATTTATTAGGATATTCTGTTGCGGAAATCCTAAAAGCTTACGGTTATGATGTGATCAAAGCAAATTTGGTGAACGATCGCGGTATCCATATTTGTAAGTCGATGTTGGCTTGGCAAAAATTTGGTAACGGTGAGACACCCGAGTCTACTGGACTTAAAGGAGACCACCTTGTCGGAAAATATTACGTTGTCTTTGACAAAGCATATAAACAGGAAATCGAAGTATTGAAGGCTGAAGGGCAGACCGAAGATGAGGCAAAGAAAAATGCACCTTTGATGAAGGAAGCACAAGGGATGTTGCAACAATGGGAAGCGGGGAATGAAGAGGTGATCTCACTGTGGAAAACCATGAACAGCTGGGTGTACGCTGGGTTTGAAAAGACCTACAAACAATTAGGCGTCGATTTCGATAAATACTATTATGAATCCAATACATACTTGTTGGGTAAAGATATTATCCAGGAAGGTTTAGATAAAGGGGTTTTCTTTAAAAAAGAGGATAACTCTGTATGGATTGATCTGACTGCAGAAGGACTGGATCAGAAGCTTGTGCTTCGTGGCGACGGTACTTCTGTCTATATTACACAAGATTTGGGGACTGCACAATTGAAATATGATGAATTCAAAATGAATGATTCTATTTATGTTGTCGGTAACGAACAGGATTACCATTTCAAGGTATTGTTCTTAATCTTAAAAAAACTTGGTAAAGCTTGGGCCGACGGATTGTTCCATTTATCGTATGGGATGGTCGATCTTCCTTCAGGTAAAATGAAATCACGGGAGGGAACAGTTGTTGATGCGGATGATTTAATGGCTGAGATGCTTAAAACCGCTCAGGAACGTACTGAGGAGCTTGGCAAGACTGAAGGATTGGACGAGGAATCAAAAGCCGTTCTTTACGATACGATTGGAATGGGCGCACTGAAATATTTTCTATTGAAAGTGGATCCTAAAAAACGCCTCTTGTTTGATCCAAATGAATCTGTCGATTTTCAAGGTCATACAGGACCGTTTATTCAATACACACATGCGCGTATCAAATCTGTTTTAAGTAAGTCTGAATTCGATTTTGATAGTGCTGTGTCTGTACCGGCGACGATTTCCTCTTACGAACGTGATTTAATTCAACAACTGGGTGCATTTCCGGAGATCATTGAAGCTTCTGCGCAAGAGTTCAGTCCTGCACAATTGGCAAATTACATCTATGAGGTCGCTAAGTTTTATAATAAATTCTATCATGAAGAAACCATCTTGAAAGCGGAAGATCATGATGTGAAAAACTTTAGATTGCACCTTTCGGCTTCTGCGGCAAAGGTTATTGCTAAAGGGATGAACTTATTGGGTATTCGTGTACCTGAAAGAATGTAATACTATGAAGAAAATTCGCGTAGGACTTATCGGTTTTGGAATTTCAGGTCAGGTTTTTCACGCTCCCGTGATGCGTTCGATCGCTGAACTGGATCTTGTTAAAGTGACCGCTCGGAAAGCAGATCAGCAAAGTTTGCTAAAGGAACGCTATCCACAGGCAGAAATTGCTTTGTCTGCAGATGATATTTTTAATGATGCAACCATTGATTTAGTCGTGGTTGCAACTTCCAATGAAATGCATTATCCTTTTGCAAAACGTGCTTTGGAATCGGGAAAACACGTTGTTGTAGAAAAACCCTTTACCAATAGCGTCGAGCAGGCCGATGAGCTTATCGCTCTAGCTAAGGAGAAAAATCTGATCTTGGCACCCTACCATAATTTAAGATTCAACTCAGACTATCGGACAGTGGAGAAAGTGGTCAAAAGTGGAAGGTTGGGACGCATTGTAAATTTGGAATCAAGGTTTGATCGTTTTCGTAATTATTTGCGACCTAATGCATGGCGAGAGGAAAATTTACCTGGTTCGGGGATATTTTATGACCTGGGACCACATCTCATCGACCAGGCTTTGCAGTTATTTGGAAAGCCGCAAGCTGTCTTTGCAGATTTGGCTGTCCAACGAGATCATGCCAAAACCATTGACAATTTCGACTGCCTATTGTACTATGATAATTTGAGGGTATCTCTGAAAGGTTCTATGCTTGCAAAAGAACCCACGCCACGTTATCGTGTCTTTGGAATGAACGGAAATTTTGTAAAATATGGTGTCGACCCACAGGAAGCCTTACTGCGTGATGGTAAATTTCCTGATGAGGATCCAACCTGGGGACAAGAAGACCCAAGTCTATACGGCAAGCTCAATATTGTTGAACAGGGGAATGATGTTGAAGAAATGGTTCCTTCTGAAATAGGTTCTTATCCTGATTTTTATCAGAACGTTGCGGATAGTATATTGGGGAAAACTACCTTGATCGCATCAGCAGAGCAGGCACGGGATGTCATTAAAATTATTGAATTGGGATATCAGAGTCAATTGGAACGAAGAGTTGTTTCTGTTGAAAATACATTGATTGCTTATTAGATTGTTGCTGTGAGTATACTATACGATGCTATCATTATTGGGGGCGGAGCCTGTGGTTTGATGTGTGCAGCCCAAGCAGGGCTGATTGGAAAGAAGACCTTGGTCCTTGAACGAAACGATAAGGTCGGCGCGAAGATCTTGATTTCCGGAGGTGGACGCTGTAATTATACAAATATCGGTAATAGTCCCGCTAATTTCATTTCTGAAAATCCAGATTTTTTACATGGTATATTCAAACAATGGACAGTAGACGATACCATTACATTTTTTGAACAGTATGGTATTGTAGGGCAGGAAAAAACACTGGGCCAGTTGTTTCCAGAGACCAATAAAGCAAAAGATATCGTTGCTGTATTTTCAAAAATTTTATACGAGACAGGGCAGGATATTGCATTGAATACCTTGGTGAAATCTGTAGAAAAAAACGATAATGGCTTTGTGGTAACGGTAGAAAATGCAAAAGGTGAGTCCCGATATCATGCACATAAAGTTGTTATTTCTTCCGGCGGGCTTCCGGTCCAAAAACTCGGCGCTTCGGACTTTGGATTACGCTTAGCCAAACAATTTGGTTTGAATGTCGTCGGTACAGCGCCTGCACTAGTCCCTTTGACAATAACTGGAAAAGACGCTGATTGGTATAGTTCTTTGGCTGGAAATTCGGTGTTCTCGAAAGTGTCTGTTGCCGGAATGTCTTTTGAAGAGAATATCCTTTTTACGCACTGGGGGTTAAGCGGACCCGCAATTCTTCAGATATCAAGTTATTGGAGACCGGGACAGGAGATTACGATTGATCTACTGCCTAATTTTAATTTAGATAATCTGATTAAACAGGAGCGGCAATACGGAGGTAAAAGACTTGTTTCACAATTGCTAAACGATTATTTCAGCAGAAAATTGGTCGATGCTCTTGGAAAATTTCTAACATTGGATACCAAAATTGCCTCACTTAGTAAAGCTGATGCGAAATTGATTGTCGATACTATCCATCGCTTCAAGGTAAAACCTGCGGGAGATAAGGGGTATGATAAAGCGGAGGTTATGCGTGGAGGAGTTTCAACGGAAGAGCTACACCCCAAGACCTTAATGTCTAAAAAAGTTGAAGGCCTTTATTTTGGAGGGGAGACCGTTGATATTACGGGATGGCTTGGCGGTTATAATTTCCAATGGGCTTGGGCAAGTGGTTATGCCATCGCCCAAGATATTTAGGTATCTTGGGGAGGTAGTGAGAGGGCTTGAATTTGACGTTTAATCGACAGATTTCTCAGCATAGAGTTGTGTGGCAGCAGCCAAGCGCTGTTGTATTCTCGTTTGCAATTTTTTTGGGGAGAGTACTTTAATGGATTCGCCAAAACCTAAAATTTCTCTTTCCAGTTCAAAGTTAAGTACAACATCGATACGAATTAAGATTGAGCCATCCTCCTTTTTGTCTAAAATCTGCTGTGACGCATGTAAGGGTTTTGTTGCTACATAAGGTGCATTTTTTGCATTGACCTGCAATATCACCCGGTGCCCGCGGTCCTTTTGTGTCTTCGTTACGCCTATAGCATCCGAAAAGTAACGTTCGAAATCGACCCCTGTATATTCCCTGTATGAATTTTTGCCCATTTCCTCGATAGCATTGATCCGATCGAGCGCTAGTGTCATCAATCCTTCACTCTTTTTATGCTGACCAATTAGAAACCATCGATTACGATATTCTTTTAGGAGATAGGGCGAGAAAACAAGATCCTGTTGTTGTATTGCTTTGAACGATTGGTAGCTGATCAGGAGTGGCGTTTTTTCGCGAATGGCTTGATGCAGTGGGCTGATAAAAGAAAGGCCTTTTAGCAGATTGTTGCTTTCCATTTGTATAATAGAAGGTGAATTGTCCTTTTTTGTATGGATGCTATCTTCAAGTCGCGCGACAATATCGCTCATTTCATCAAAACTGGAGAAACCGCTCACATGCTTAAGTACCTCTACAGCCTCCTTCATTTTTTGCATGTCACCGACGGAAATCGGTGAATTGCTAATGCTATAGTTGGGATCTTCATAGGTGTAGAATTTGCGGTGCAAGACGACAATAGGCGCATTGTAGCCGAGCTTATTGCTACGCATGAGTTGAATATCACCTTGTATGGTGCGTTTACTTATCCCATTTTTGATTCCTTCAAATTCATACAGTGCATCGGAAACCTTTTCCATAAGATCTTCCAAGGTCCATTTCCGATGTCGTAAGCGAAGACAATGGTCAATCGTTTTATAACGTATAAGAGCTAGTTTATTGAGTGCCATGTTTTTTTTGATAGATTGAAAATACAAAAACTTTCTTTATCTGCGCAAGCTAATTGCGTAGATTTTTATGTCTTTGATGCAAAATGAATGGTCTTTTCGAAATTGAAAAGAAATTCGGGTTTATCCGAGTAAAATAGCTACTTTTGCGCAGAAGCAAACTGGTTCTATCGCTGCTCTTTTTTGGGAGGAGAGGAAAGTCCGGGCAACATAGAGCAACACGCTTCCTAACGGGAAGGCTGTTATGAAAATAGCAGACAGAAAGTGCCACAGAAAATATACCGCTTTTCGGAGTAAGGGTGAAAACGTAAGGTAAGAGCTTACGGTCTTGTATGGTGACATATATTACGGTAAACCTCGTGTGTTGAAAGACCAAATAGGTTGCGAAATTCGAAGGCTGCTCGTCTTCTTTCAATTTATTGGAATTCGTAATGGGTAGGTTGATTGAGTTTGTCAGCGATGGCAAATCTAGATAAATGATAGAAATTCCACTTCGGTGGTCTACAGAACCCGGCTTACAAGGTTTGCTTCTTTTTCGCTAATTGCCAAAAAAACCTTATATTGATTCCCGTAATTGAAAAAATAGCATAACTCTCGATTTATGAGTACAATTTTAATCATTGATGATGAGCGCGCCATCAGAAGTTCGTTGCGTGATATCTTGGAATATGAAGATTATACGATTTTAGATGTCGACAATGGCCGGGATGGATTAGATATTTTAAAAAAGGAAAAAATAGATCTTGTTCTTTGTGATATCAAGATGAATACGATGGATGGGATGGAAGTTTTGGCGGAAGCACACCAAAGCAGCCCGGATATCCCTTTTATTATGATCTCTGGACATGGTACGATTGAAACAGCTGTTGAAGCGGCGAAAAAAGGAGCATTTGACTTTTTAGAAAAACCGCTGGACCTGAATAGATTATTGATCACGGTTCGTAATGCACTGGATAAAAGTTCCCTAGTCACAGAAACCAAGGTCCTGAAACGAAAAGTTAGCAGCTCGAAAACAAAAGATATACTGGGTGAATCGGGGGCCATCAAACGTATTAAAGAAACAATTGACCGAGTTGCACCAACAGAAGCCCGTGTATTGATTACTGGGGCGAATGGCTCGGGAAAGGAATTGGTTGCACGCTGGTTACATGAAAAGTCAAATCGTGGACAAGGCCCATTGATCGAAGTGAACTGTGCCGCAATACCTTCTGAATTAATCGAATCAGAATTATTCGGGCATGAAAAAGGATCCTTCACGTCGGCTATTAAACAACGTATCGGGAAGTTTGAACAAGCTAGCGGTGGAACATTGTTCTTGGATGAGATCGGAGATATGAGCCTTTCAGCGCAAGCTAAAGTGCTAAGGGCATTACAGGAACATAAAATCACGCGAGTGGGGGGCGACAAAGAAATTGACGTCAATGTCAGAGTAGTAGCTGCGACCAATAAGGATTTATTGAAAGAGATAGAGGATGGTAATTTCAGAATGGACTTGTATCACCGTTTATCTGTCATATTGATCCATGTCCCAGCGTTAACTGATCGTGTCGATGACATTCCTTTATTGTCCACAAACTTCTGTGAAGAGATCTGTATGGAATACGGGATACCTGTAAAGGAAATTACTACTGCTGCAATGAAAGAGTTGAGTCATCTTCCTTGGACAGGTAATATTCGGGAATTGCGCAATATGATTGAACGTTTAATTATTTTGAGCGACAGGTCGATTACCGATAAAGATGTTGTTGCCTTTGCTAACCCGTCCCGCGAACCTGTGAATGGTATAGCTCATGAAAAAAGTGCAACGAATTACGGATTAGATATGGACTCCTTTGATTCGTTTCAAGATTATAAAGATCATGCGGAGAAAGAATTTATAAAATATAAATTGGAAAAAAATAATTGGAACGTCTCCAAAACGGCCGATGATCTTGATATTCAACGTAGTCACCTGTATAGTAAAATAGAGAAGTTCGGTCTAAAGAGAGATTAACCGTTTAGAGAAATTTTAGTCTAGCAGCTGTGAACGAAAATTGCAGTTCGCTCGGACAAAGCGATAAAAAAAGAGATTCCTTAAGGAATCTCTTTTTTTATCGTCGTCAATCCCTCAACCGGGTTATACTTCTTGTGTTTTTAAAATGGCCTTTATATTGGCAACTGATATTTCTGTATAATTATTTATATAATCATTACTTGCAGGTAATTCTTCTTTTTTATGGGTTGAAAGTACGGCGACAACTTTCATTTCAGCATTTTTCGCCGCGGTAATACCCGAAAAAGAATCTTCAAAAACAATACAGCGGTCAACAGGAACTTGCAGATTTTCTGCAGATTTTAGGTAAACCTCAGGATGTGGCTTATGGAGTTTTACATCTTCGCTGCTTAGCGTGGAAGAGAATAAATGACGTATGTTCAATTCATCCAAAATTAAGTCCATATTCTCTCGGGGAGCAGATGTCGCCACAGCAAGCTTAAAACCGTTATTTTTTAATTCCGTTAGAAACTCAATTAAGCCCTTAATAGGGGCAACGTGTTCTTTATAGATAACTCTAAAAAGCTGCTCTTTTTCAAATTCAAGCGTTCGCAGTTCCTCAGGGGATATCGGACGCTGAAAGAAATGCTGCATAATGTAACTATTATGCTTACCATACATATGCTGCTCAAATTCCTCTTCTGTAGCTTGTTGTACATTGTGGTTTTTAAAAAAAGCTCTAAAAGCTTCCGCATGGAAAGGGTTGGTGTGGCTTATGACACCGTCCATGTCAAATATCGCTGCGTATTCTGTCATTGAGCTAATATACAATAATTGCCTTATTTGATCGATTTTACTCATTCATATTCTGGTAAATATTTTTTTTCGACTAGAGAAAGCTGAGATTAAAGCGTCCCTTGTCGCAGCTGCTTACCTCATTATGAAATTGGAAAAAGTCTTCATAAGTATTGGCAGGATAGCTGCCTTCAAAAAGTTCCAGTTTTCTGTAGGTGAATAGTTTATTGTCTTTTATTTCTGACCTAAATTCATACTTTCCAAATGGTTTCTCAATAATTTTCTTTTCAGGAGTTATGTTTTTGAGCATATTTTCCGGGAGGGCAATGCTAATGCTATCGATATCAGCGTAACCTCTTTCAATGAAAATATCTTCCGTTCTATTTCTACTTTCTGCAATATTGGAATGTGTGTTGAATAAATTAGGTTGGATCAAAAGTTTATTACCATTTTTCACAGCGTAGTTTTTGATAAAAATATTCAGGTTCTCCTCAATAAATGGATTTTCCTCCTTATGTTCAATATAGTTTACCTGATTGAAATTGATATTGTCTATATTATAGTATTCCGTGAGAAGCTTATTCTTATCATTATTGCTGGCTAAAAGCACGTCCATATGGTTCTCATATTGGGCTCCGTAGAACTTGGTATTTAAGGTGCCCTGAATGCTTCCGTCTTCCGACAGTTTTAGGTCGGCATAGCGCAGTTGAAGATTGGTTGAGTTAATATATTTCGGCGTATGCATGATAACTCCGCCATTTTCGGTACAAGCAACGACATCTCTATCGTCGGTAAAGTCGCTAAGAAAACCAAATGGAAGGTTTTGGCTTGTACATTCCAGCCAGGTCGTATCATTTTTGAATGGAATACATAAAATGACGTGATTTCCGTCCTGGGCATTTGCAAAGGTTTTGTGAAAACTTTCTTTGCGTCTACCTGCTTCGACAATACAGTAATAGGATGGGATATTGACGGCCGACAACATGCTTCGCATGTAATTCGCCAGTGCTTTACAATCACCGTAGCCCAAGCGGTCAACCTCAGAAGCCGGAAATGGTTCTAAGCCTCCAATGCCTATTTGAATACTGATGTAACGTGTGTTTTTTTGTAAATAATTGTATAGAATCTTTGCTTTGTCTTTATCTGAGCTGGCGTCTTTTGTTAATGCTATAAATTTTTGTTTAGATGCTTCCGTCAAATCTTCTTTTTTGTTCAATAGGCTATTGGATACCCATTGGCCAAATTCTTTCCAATCCCCGAAATTTCCAGTCTTACCATAATAAATAAAATTTTTGGGAACGATGAGTACATTTATTCTTTTCAGGTTAGGATTGGGGCTATAAGATTCCTCCTTTTTTGCAGCGATCTGTTCAGTATTCCATGTCTTACTTTCAGTCTTGTCATTTTTCTCTTCTTTGATACTTCCTTTATAGTTCGTTGTTTCAATTCGGCATTCTGTGCCAATTGGTGCAATAAATTGAAAGCTGCTTTTCTCTACGGATACATTACTTGAGACCTCAGGAGTCCAAGATGGAATGATCAAGTTTTGTTTACTTCTAACTTCGTATTGGTATTCGACTGTATAGGGATAGCTGTGATAGTCAGGTACATATAATTTTACCCGAGAATCGGCAAACATCGTACTGTTGTCCACAGCGCTAATATCTTTGAAATCTTTCGTTGCAATTTTCTTTTGCAATATCCCCATTTCGTTATAGATGGCGCCCTTAAGGCTCTTAATTTCGCTAGATTTATTATAATAGACCGGAAGTGAAGCATAGCGGTCCCCATTTTTATTGTAAACTGTGATAGCACACGTTATGGTTGTGATGACTTGTTCGGGCGATTTCATTTCTACCACAGTTTTGTCATTGCGTACAGTTGCTACTGCTCTGCTTTTTAATGCACTTGGAATATTGGCGACGTCGTAGTTATCTTGTCCAATTGCGAGGATCGGAAGCAGGAAGTATAGTAAGTTGATGAATACGATTTTCATTTTTTACCGATTAATTTTATGTCTAGCTTTTGTTGTTGAATAATACGTGAATACAATTCTTTGAGCGAAAAATATTCATCGACGGAAAAGATGGGTTTGTTGAACGCGAGGCTCTGTAGTATTTCAAGTTGGTTGCCATTGACCTGCGTTACATATCTATATTTTGCAGTTGACTCCGGGAGTGCTAATGATGCATTCTGAGGCTTCTCAGCAATTTCATAATGATCGGGAATGGTCAATTTAACGGAGTACAATGTTTTGGATTTAAAACCCATATCAATCGGATAAGTTCTTTCCTGTGCTTTAAATGGATTGTAGGAAATCCTGTCAATAATATTGGGGGCCAATAATAATACGTCTTGTCCCATCTGTTTGGAGACATCTACGATGACATCAAATTCCTCTATTAATAGCTGATCAATTTCTTCTAGGTTTTGGATACTTGATTTTGTTAAAGTTACATTGGGCATTTCTTCGTCCAGTTTTTCCCAGTATTCCTCCAAAGAATTGAATTTGGCAATATGTTGGCGTTTTAAAAAGGCTTTGTTACCCCTGCTACTTATGGTCAGTTTTCCCTTAATTTTAGATTGTTCATCTAAAGCTCCCTCCAATACGTAGCTTACATCGGAAGATTCTTCTACCGTAAGTGGAAACCAGTCTGAGCTCTTCTTGGAGTAGATAATTCTTCCTCGTTCATTTAGACATTGTAAGGGCAGCTCTCCAAAAGGTAAGTATGGATTGGAGGCATCTAGTTTATATTTTACGCCATCTACATCTACGCAAGCGATGACATAGTCGAAGTCAGATAATACGGGAAATAAGGCATTGGGCGTTCCGTTTCGTCGCGTTGAAAGAATAATAGGGTAGGCCTCCAGATCTGCCGCTAATAGCGCGGTTACTAGCGCTAAATTGATGTCGCCAATATTGCCAGTTCGTTTTTCCAATGCCTTTTCAATGCCAGATTCTGCATATTTGCCTAAATAATTATTCCATTTTATTTGTTTGTTGATATAGTTATAGATCTTCTTTGCTTTTTCTAATTTGCTGTCAGTAGGAGACACAATTGTTGCTAAATTGGCTTTGAATAAGTCTGTTTTTTTTAATTGACCTCCAAAAGCCTTTTCATTCATGAGGTCCGTATCTACGTCTTTCCAGGTTTTGCTAAATGTCTTCTTACTACCAGTACTCGGATAAAAGATTGATTCAAGCTCATAATAGATCGCAGATTTGAAATTGGTTGGCGAAGTCATGTAGTCCTCTTCAACAAATGCCGGAATGTTCTTCATTGTATAGGTCAATTTTGAACAATCCATTCGCAGTCCATCCAGGAAAAGATATTCTTTCAATGCTTCGGCTTTTTGATCAGTAAGTTTGTAAGGACCACGTAAAACTACATTGTAAGCGAAAGAAGCAGGAATAATAGCGATATATTGGCTTTGTATTTTGGGAATGTCATCTTGAAATTCCCATGTCTTGAAATTAAATAAATCCTGCTCTAGTGTCCGATAGGACACTTCAATAATAGAGCCTTCTTTAATATTTGGAAGGGTAAATTTATTAAGGTCCAGATAAGCCGAGTAATTTTCCCTGAAAACTTTCTTATTTTCAAGCTCCGTTTTCTCGATCCTGCCATTTTCTAAGTTATATGTAACAGCCTTGAGTTCGTCAAAATAGTCACGTATATAACTTCCGCGTTTATACGAGGGGATTTCAAAATTAGCTTTTTTAAACCCTTCTTTGTTATTGATGCGGATAATTACATGGTATTCATGCTGAAGTTTTATACGATTATCATAATCATCAACAAAAACAGAACTCCGTCCAAACTCATTCAGCACGATAGCGTTGGCGTTACTATCTAGGTCTGTTCGTGAGAAATCCGAAATAGAAACTTTACCAAAGTCAAAAGTTTGGGCTATACTATTTGTATAAATAGAAAATATTAAAAATAGCGTTAAAAACTGGCGCATAACTATAGGTGTAATAATTCACGAATATAAGTTTTTAGCCAAAATTAAACGATACTTCAGAATAATTATTTGTCTAGTTGCAAAAGATTATTAATAATTTCGGTGATGGTATCGATATCTTCACCATCTTCCAGCATAGAGAATGCAAGATAGGTGGCGTAGATTTCCGGACTGAATTTTACGTGCTTATCAGCGATAAACCGGTCGATCTGCTCTTCATTGCATTCAAAATGAATACTTTGTAGTTCGTTGAAAAGATTGGTTGAAATGGTCTGATGGTTCTCACCACAGGCAAATCCTGCAATAATATGGAATAGAAACTTATCGGTTATTTCGTCATCTTCCTTTTTGAACATCGCACGAATATGCTTATAATCGAATTTAGTTTTTGCGCTATTCACAATAGTGTCCCAAATCTGATACTCTGCTTTAGTCTCCATAGCTCGCTTTAAATTTATATTGGTATAAGCAATATAGCAAAAATAATTTGATTTTTGGCAAGGATAATGAAACTTATTGGCCTACCCAAAAGAGCTCCGAAAGCGGATTATCTGTAGCTATAAAATTCACCAGATCGTCAGGTAAAGGACGGGATGTCAATCATGATGAATAACTTAGGCTTGTAATAAGGTGAAAACAATCTCTCCTAAGAAGCAGCCTAATATAACGCCAAATAGAATCGACAAAATCACTTTTAACCAGACTGGGCTTGTTGCTAAAATCAGTTTCATGCCGCAAAATTGCTTTAAAAATATGCTGGAATGAAGACTTTTCTCTTATTTAAAGCTAGCTGTGGCGATACAATGACATGAATTTTTGGCTTTGTGGTATGATAATTGAAAATTAATAGTTGAATTCGATTTTTTTAGTAATTTAAGTCGGAAAATGAAATTGTTGAAATAGCCTGATTTATAATTATGATAACACGAATAGTATTGACAATTGCTCTATTTACTTTAACAAAAGTTGGGCTTGGCCAACAGGTGAATATTGATAAAATTCGAAAAGAATATGCGGAGGCCGTGAAGGATGAGGATCTGTGTGAACATAATTTAGAGGTGCTGACGGAAGGTGCCAAATCACCGACCGAGAAAGTATACCTGGCCGCTTATCAAATACTTTTAGCGAAACATATAGGCAATCCATTTAAGAAAGTTGGGCAGTTCAAAGAGGGCAAAAAGCATTTGGAAGAAGTGATTAAGGAGAATCCAAATCATATTGAAGCACGGTTTATACGTTGGAGCGTACAGGTGCATGCGCCTTCTTTTTTGGGATATAACAATAATATCCTTGAGGATAAAAATTTCCTTGTTAAAAATCTTTATAAATTACCCAATGAAGAGGCTAAATCAATTATTTATAATTATCTCAAAGGCGCAAATCCCTATCTTAAAGGTGGGCAAGTATTTAGCGCTACAGAGCTGAAGGAGCTAGCCCAATAGGACGTTAAAGGTTGTTAATTTGACAAGACTGTGGGGTATTTTGGCTAGAATATTGCGTATCTTGCTATATGAATTAATTCAACATCTACAAAAAGAGTATATCATGAAGAATTTAGTTTTTCCAATGACTGTATTAACGGCCAGTTTGTTTGTTATCGGATGTGGTGTCAGTAAAAAGCAATATGCTGGTTTACAGTCCGACTATAGTAAATTACAAACGGAGCACAGTCAATTGACCAAACAATATCAGGATGGACAGCTTCAATTGGCTGAAGGTCGGACACGGATCAAGAGTTTAGAAGATCAGTTGGCCTCTGAACGACAAAATAATGCGGATCTCCGATCGGCTTATGCTGCTTTGCAGAAATCGCTCGATAACAGTATTAATCAGAATTCACAGGGAAATATTAATATTTCCAAGTTGGTTGATGAAATTAACGCTTCAAATAAATATATTAAGCATCTCGTTGAGACGAAAAACAAATCCGATTCCTTGAATCTGGTATTGACCAATAATTTGACAAGATCGCTTAGCCGTGAGGAATTGCAGGAAGTTGATGTACAGGTGTTAAAAGGGGTAGTTTATATCTCACTTGCTGATAATATGCTTTACAAATCCGGTAGCTATGAAATTAATGATAGAGCCGATCAGACATTAAGTAAAATTGCGAAAATTATCCAGGATTACAGAGATTATGAAGTATTGATTGAAGGTAATACCGATACCGATCCAATTTCTAAACCTAATATTCGGAATAACTGGGATTTAAGTACCTTACGGGCTTCTTCTGTGGTGCAGGCTTTACAAAATAAATATGGTGTGGATCCTAAACGCTTAACTGCAGGCGGTAGGGGCGAATATAATCCAATTGCAGATAATACAACGGCACTAGGTAAGCAACGGAATAGAAGAACGCAGATTATTATCACCCCTAAATTGGATCAATTTATGGAGTTGATTGATAAGGCTCCGGAGACTACCGAGGTACCATCGGCACAATAGATTTTAATGAGGTAAATAAAAAAATCCTTTCCGTTTTCGGAAAGGATTTTTTTATTATCCAAAGAATTTAGTCGGGTCAAAACCGTGCTCTTTCAACACATCATCTGGTACACCATTCCAGACTCCAGGTTTATTTCCGGCATAGCCGATATCTTTCACACCCATTTCACTCGTGTAAAACCCTGAGGAAGTCAGGTTGCGCATCAATGAAAAGAAGGCGGCACCTTGTTTCATTTCCGGTTTTGCCAAATCAGGGTAGGCAATATCATCCACTAATGCAAGTTGATCTTTTGCGCCGCATTTGATAAATACTGTTCCGTAACGCTTTTTGGATTGGAGGTCGAGCCAACGAAGTCCGCCACGCATAGGGATTTTATTATCAGGCAAATCTTTTACGATAAATTCGATGAAATCGGGCACTCCCGCTTCCGAAGCACTTCCTGAAATGTTATCCTTAGGAATAATAATATCTGCCAAAACAGTGATTGTAGCCATTTCATGTTCGTCAAAAAACTTTTCGGCATATAATTGTTCCGTGCGTTCGTATTCAAAATCCTGGACTCCAGGTAGTTTTTTGCTATTGTCTGCTACTGCATTTTTAGCATCTTTTGAATTGCAAGCTGCGGTTAAAAGACCAGATCCAGCTGCAATTAATCCTAATGCTCTTAAAGATTCTCTTCTATTCATGCTTTTAACCGTTTAATTTTTTCTTTTCTTGAAGTATATATTCTGCTGTCCGCATTGATAAGGCGAGTATTGTCCAGGTCAGATTTTTGTCACCTTGTTGTACAAATGGTCCCGCATCGACGACGTAGAGATTTTTACAATCGTGCGCTTGACCCCATTTGTTCAAAACGGAGGTTTTAGGGTCATTTCCCATTCTTGTGGTACCGCCTTCATGAATAATTTTTCCGGGAGCTTCCAGGCCATACAATGTATCTGCTCCTGGTATTTTAGAAGTAATTACTGCACCCATTTCGTGCATAATAGACTGAAATGTCTCTTGCATATGTTTGGCTTGTGCTATTTCTTCATTCGCCCATTTGTAGTTGAAACGTAGCACAGGGATTCCGAATTTGTCGACTTTATCGGGGTCAATTTCACAGTAATTGTCTTTTCTTGCCAATGCCGTTCCCCGGCCTGCCATACCTACATTTGCACCATAATAGCTACGGAAATCTTCTTTTAATGCAGTACCATAACCGCCTTTGGCTTTTGACTTCCCATCCGAATTTTTCGCAAGGTCATTTACTTTCGGTACCCAATTCAAAAATCCATATGAGGGCATATGTAAACCGCCACCATATTCGATGTGGTAACCTCTTGGGAAATTCAACTTGGCATTATCTTCCCACCATGGTGAATAAATATGGACACTTCCAACGCCATCCTCATTATAACGCTTCCGGTCAAGTAGTTGTGGTAAAAAGCCCGATAAACTGGCCCCTGTAGAATCGTGGAGATATTTTCCGACTAAACCGCTGCTATTACCAACACCCCCAGGATGCGATTTTGATTTGGAATTTAACATGATCCGCGCGCTTTCACAGGCACTAGCACCCAAAATAACGGTTTTCCCTTTAACGGTATATTCCTGCAGATCCTTGGTGTTTACATAAGAAACACCAACTGCAATTCCTTCATCATTTGTAATGACTTCCCTTACCATTGCATTGTCTATCACTTTTAGGTTACCTGTTTTCATCGCTGGAATAACCAGACAAGATGATGAAGAAAAGTCCCCATAAACTTTACATGCACGGCCACATTGGCCACAGTAGAAACAGGTGCCTCGATCTTTAATATCTTTTGATACTTCGGTTAGCACGGCTCCTCTTCCGGGAATTACTGGAACTCCAGCTTTTTTTGCACCTTTTGCAATATATAATTCGTTTAAGCGTGGTTTAGGTGGTTTCATAAAAATACCATCGGGTTCGTTATGAATACCTTCTGCCGTGCCATATATTCCGATCATTCGATCTACACGGTCATAAAATGGCTTAACTTCTTCATAAGTGATAGGCCATTCGTCTGTTACACCATCCTTTGGTTTGAAATCGTCAGGTCCCATACGCAATGAAATTCGACCCCAGTGGTTGGTTCTGCCGCCCAGCATACGTGCTCTGAACCATTCAAATTCAGTTCCCGCTACCTTGCTGTAGGGTTCACCTTCGATTTGCCAGCCACCGAAGGCCGCGTCAAAATCCCCGAATGGTCTTGTGGTACCGGCACCTCTTCTTGGAGATTCCCAAGGCCAGCGTAGTTGTAACGAATCTTTTGCTGGGTCATAAAAAGGACCTGCTTCCAGCATCAATACTTTAAGCCCCGCATGTGCAAGTATATAACCTGCCATACCACCACCTGCGCCGGAACCAACTACGATGGCGTCAAATAATTCGGGATTTTCTTTAATTTGATAATCTGACATAATTAAATGAAGTAATTAATTGAGAGGCCTATGCGATACATTTGCCCTAAGGCTGCTATGTAAATGAGAAGGTTCAATTAATTTAATGGTTATTGTTTCATGTTTAAAATCATCGTGAATATATCGATAAAAATTTGTTTTTTTTAATTTAATTTATCGATTTAGCAGATTTTAAATAAAGAATATGGGATTGTTACAAAAAATACCGTGTTTTATTAAAATTTTATGGAGACCTGTAAATGACAACTGCGTTTATTCCGTTGCAACGAAATAAACGCAGTTGTCATTTACAGGTCTTTTAGTTTGATGATCTTGTTGATATGGATTTCCTGTAAAAAGACCGCATCATGTGAAATGACGAGTAGTGTACCTTTATAAAGCTGAATCGCTCGGGTTAGAATTCGGATATTTTGAAGATCTAAATTGTTTGTTGGTTCATCAAGAATAATTAAATCTGGAGACTGTTGCTGAATGGTGAGGCAACATAATATCAGACGCATTTTTTCACCACCGCTCAATAGTTGGCAGGGCTTGTCCCAATCGTCTTTTCCAAATAAGAATCGATTGAGCCTAATTTTGATCTCATGTTCAGGTAGTGCGTCGCTATTGAATTGCTGGGCCTGCTCGTAAATACTTAGATGCGAAGACAAAATGGAGTATGTTTGATCTAAATAGATCGAACGAAATGATTGACGTTCAATTTTTCCTTGTACAGGTGTCAATTGGCCGAGTAGAAGTCTGACCAATGTCGTTTTACCAGATCCATTCTGTCCTTGTAGTGCGATACGATCTCCACTGAATAATTGAAAGTTGATATTAGCTGGCCAGAGTCCTTGCGAGTCATACTTGAAATTGACATTTTCGACTTTGACCATACTCTTTCCGGTTGGAAAGGCACTGTTTCCTAAATCTATTTTAATCTCATCCAGTGCAGATTGTGAACCTCGGAGTTCCTGTAGATCGGATTTGATATCTCCAATTTTGTCCTGATGCACACTTTTTATTTTGGCGGTACTTTTTTCAGCATTGTTGCGCAGTGTATTCATCATGATGCGCGCTACACCTGCCTTTTCCTGTTTTTTTTGACCGCGGTTGTTTAATCTATTTTGGCGTTCGATTGTTTCTCTTTCTTTCTCCTTTGCAATTTTGATCGCCCTTTCCTTGTGGTGAATATCTTGTTGTAACGCATGGCGCTCGGTCTCTTTTTGAGTTTCGTAAAAGGCATAATTCCCCCCATACCGCTTGATACCTTTTGGGGTCATTTCGGCCATGTCATCCAATAAATTAAGCAGGGTTCTATCGTGGCTAACAATAATCACTGTGTTTTTGCTTGATTGAATCCAATCGTATAGTAGCGTTTTGCTATCCATATCCAAATGGTTGCTGGGTTCATCAAGAAGAATAAGTTCGGATCGGTGAATGTGGATTCCGGCCAATAAGACTTTTGTTTTTTGTCCACCACTAAGGGACGACATCTTCTGTGTCAATTGGATATCGGGCAGATCCCATTGCTCGAAAGCTTCTTGGCATCGTTCCTCCAAGGTCCAATCATCTTGAAGTCTATTGAAATTTTCTTCAGACGCATCGCCAGCTAATATGGCGTGGAGTGCATCTAATTTTTTGGCAATGCCAAGTGCTTCGGCGACTGTGTTATCCTCAAATTGTCCCACAACTTGAGGGACATAATAGGTGCTGGTGCTGACTTGTACGCTGCCACTGGATGGAGATAGCTCTTTGGCAATCAGTCGCAATAAAGTTGATTTACCGACACCATTGTGGCCGATGAGCGCTATTTTCTCTTGCGCATTGACGTGTAGATTTATGTTCCCAAACAATAAATCTTTATTCGGATGTATATAAGAAAGTTGTTGTAATGAAAGCATGTTGAAATTCTTTAAATGTTAGAAAAGACCATTTGGACAGGTATTGTCAATGGATGGTATTTATTTCGTTCTAAAGAATTTTAATCTTACATGCAGTTTTAAGGATGTTGAGAGAAGCAAATATAGTGTTTTTATTTTGATGAAGGGAAAGTTTTTGAGGAATAGTCAAATTGTTTATTTTTCTACTATTTGCTTCGGACAAATTGTACTTTTGAAAAAACGAATATTGTGAATAGAGTTCTCCTTATAGATGACGAAGAGAAACTTCGGAAATTGATGGCCAAAATTATTAGCCTGGAAGGTTTTGATGTGATTGAAGCTGCAGATATTAAATCGGGGTTGAAAAAGCTTGAAGTCAGTGATGTGGACGTTGTACTTTGTGACGTCAAGCTGCCTGACGGTAATGGGGTGGAAACGGCCAAATTAATTAAAGAACGGTATCCGATTGTAGAGATTATCCTATTGACAGCATACGGGAATATCCCGGACGGTGTTCGGGCGATAAAAAATGGTGCTTTTGAATATATTACCAAAGGAGATGACAATAATCGCATTATACCCCTGCTTTATAAAGCCTGTGAAAAGGTTGCATTGGCAAGAAGGGTACAGCAGTTAGAAAAGCGATTAGGAGATAAACTTTCTTTCGATAAGATTATTGGAAAATCTAGTGCAATAAAGGCTGCCATCGGCATGGCACAAAAAGTTGCCGTTACAAATACAACGGTCTTGCTCACAGGCGAGACGGGTACCGGTAAGGAGGTTTTTGCACAGGCAATCCATCAGGCGAGCTCCAGGAGAGCGCGTAGTTTTGTGGCCATTAACTGTGCCGCATTTACAAAAGATCTGCTGGAAAATGAGCTGTTTGGTCATAAATCCGGTGCCTTTACCGGTGCTACTAAAGATCAGCGGGGTTTGTTTGAAGAAGCACATTTGGGGACTATTTTTCTGGATGAAGTCGGGGAGATGGCCTTGGAACTTCAGGCCAAAATTCTTCGCGTTTTGGAAACGGGCGAGTTTTTAAAAGTTGGGGACTCCAAACCAACGAAAGTGGACGTACGTATCATAGCCGCGACCAACAGAAATCTCGAAACCGAAATTGCATCTGACCATTTCAGGAGTGATCTATATTATAGGTTGTCTGTTTTCACGATTGAATTGCCGCCACTGCGTGAGCGTATTGAAGATATAGCGACTTTGGCACAATACTATGCTGATATCTTTGCTTTAAAATCTAACTTGAAACCTTTGCGGATGACCCCTGAGTTTGTGCAGGCATTGGAAACTAACCTATGGCGTGGAAATATCCGTGAACTGAAAAATGTGATTGAACGCAGTGTGATTTTGAGTGAGGGGGGCATATTAGGTGTTGAGGGTCTTCCTTTCGGTGAACGTGAGTATAGAGAAGGGGCAAGCGTCTTATCAAACTTTTCAATGTCCAATATGGAGAGGCAACATATACAACGTGTATTGAAACATACGAATGGAAATAAAGCTGAAGCTGCTCGATTGTTAGAAATCGGCATAGCTACCTTGTATCGAAAAATTGAAGAATATAAAATCCAATGAAACTTAAAGCAAAGCTGACATTTGGGGTAGGATTTTTATTTTTTATGATCTTACTGCTTGCGATAGTGAGTGGGTATTATGTTTATCGATTAAAAAAAGATACCAATAATATTTTAGTCGACAATTATAATACGCTGCATTATTCCAGAAATATGCTGTTGGCCTTGGAAGATCTTCATACGAATGAGAAGAGCATTACGCTATTTGAACATAATTTAAGCCTCCAAAAGCGCAATGTAACTGAGCCTGGAGAACGAGCGGTGACCGAACGTATAGATCATCACTTTTTGAGTTTAGCGAAACAGCTGAAAGATTCTACAATTGCTGCTGACTTACACAAAGATATATTTCAGCTAATGTATCTTAATATGCAGGCAATTGAAAACAAAAATAATATCGCCAATGCAACAGCTGAAAAAGCTATTTTGGCGATCTCCATTGTAGGTGCGATCTGTTTTATGATTGCGTTTGTATTACTTGTCAATCTCCCCCTAGCCATTGCTGGTCCAATTGTACAATTAACCGATAGTATTAAACAGATTGCTGCTGGGAACTATAAAAGGAGACTTCATTTTAAGCGAAAGGATGAATTTGGAGAAGTGGCGCAATCGTTCAATACAATGGCTCAAAAACTCGAGGAATATACGGAAAGTAAATTGGGTAAGATCTTGCAGCATAAAAAGAGAATTGAAGCGCTTATTGATAATATGCATGATGCCGTTATAGGGATAGATGAGGAAAAAAGAGTGCTTTTTGCAAATGAACCCGCTTGTTTGCTCTCGGGGTTAAAACACGCAGAATTTGAAGGGCAAAAATTAGTGGAAATAGCTTCTTCCAATGATTTGATTCGTAAGCTTCTCGATAGGATCAACGCTTTAAACCAGCAATCCGAACATCTGGGATTGGTTCAGATCTTTGCCTATGGAAAAGATAACTACTTTGAACTGGAGGTTATCGACATTAATGTTGTACCAACGGGAGAGGAGAGTTCGCAGTTTATTGGACAATTTATTTTGTTGAGGAATGTGACAAGTTTTAAGGAACGTGATGTCGCAAAAACAAATTTTATTGGAACGGTATCTCATGAACTGAAGACTCCAATCGCATCAATACGCATGGGGATCCAATTGCTCGAGAATAAGCGGATTGGAGAGTTGAATGAAGAACAAAAAGACTTACTTGAAGGAATTGCTGATGATACAGAGCGGCTCCTGAAAATTACGGGAGAACTTTTGGATATTGCACAAGTGGAGAGCGGTACCATTCAGATGAAGCTGAATCCGGCGACAATCGGACCGATTATAGATTATGCCCTGTTAGCCAATCGTTCAATGCTTGACCAAAAGAAAATCCAACTACAGGTTGAACTGGAAGAGGAACTGCCGATGGTTTTTATTGATAACGAGAAGACCGCATGGGTATTGACGAATCTACTGTCCAATGCAATTCGTTATTCCGATGAAGGGGGGGCGATTTGTCTTGCTGTCAAAAGAATGGGCGCCAGGGTGCTTTTGCGTGTTGAAGATCAGGGACAAGGAATCCCGGTACAATATTTAGCGAAGATTTTTGATCGGTATTTCCGTGTTCCAGGGGGTACAAAGGAAGGAACAGGCTTGGGGTTAAGCATAAGCAAGGAATTTATCGAAAGCATGGGGGGAGAGATTGATGTGCAAAGTGTTTTTGGAACTGGAAGTGCATTTTTCGTTTATCTTCCTATTGCACCGCTTAAACAATCTACTTAAAAAAAGGAAGAGCTCAATGAAAAGCTCTTCCTTTTTTGCTTTACGAGAGATTGAAAGATCCTGCAGCTTGCTACGCAGAGGCTGCAGGATCGGCACCCGCTAAAGTTTTATTTCATTGTCATCGATAAGTTTTGCATCACGTGTATTTTTTTGTACTGCGATAGCTGAAAAAATACTCAATGAGAAGGACATTGCATAGAATCCTTTTTCACTTAACAACAGATCCGCATTCCATAGGCCTACTGTTAATAGCACGACGGCAGCAATTGTTGCAAACCAGCTTAAGCCATAGTACAATTCGGTAATAGCTAGTCCTTCTGCTTTATCTCTTACACTTTTTTGAACGGAGATAACCGCAAATAGCGCAAATAGTAAAATTGTAAAATAATACCCTTTTTCATTTAAAGCCATTGTTGCATTCCATAAGCCTACACAATAGCCAACGGTACCAACCAATAATGCAGTCCATGAGGCTCCAATAAATGCTCCTGTTGGTTTAAATGGGTTTCTTTTGTCTAAATTTCTTTCAGCCTTTTTTTCTTCAATCATGTTTTTTAGCGGTTCCATAATTTTCTTGTTTTAGTTTTAATTTGTTGTTGTTTTATGATTCAAATATCGATAGGAACTAATTATTTTAAAACTTGAATTTATAAGAATACTGACGATATAATTTTGTTTAATATATTTGTTTAATTCTAAATTTAAGCTATGGCGGACGCGATATCGGATCTACTATTATTATTGAATAAAGATGATATTAGGGGTTTTAAAACCTTTTTGAAACAAAAGAATAAGCGAAATGATGTGAAAAATATCAAGTTACTTGAGATTATAGAAACTGATGATATAAATAAGCTAAAAAAGTTATATGATCCCATTAAAAACCGGGATGCTTATCACGCATTGAGGAAAAGGCTTCATGATAGTCTTTTGTTTTTTCTTTCAAATAAGGTTTTTGAACGAGACAACAGTGAAGCCCACGAAGCGTTGAGATTATTTGTTGTGGGTCGTTTTCTATTGGAAAGTCAGTTCATTAAGATTGGATTCAAATGCCTTCAACGGGCTGAGGACAAGGCTCTTGTTCTGGAGCAGTTTAGTTTGCTGAACGAAATCTTGCAAATCAGACTACAATATGCACATTTAGATTTGAATGTCAATTTGGAATTGCTTATCGATCGTTTTACCGAAAATCAGCAAAAATTGCAGCAAGAAGCAAAATTTCAGATTGCTTATGCGCTATTGCGTTCAGCATTGCAGGATATTCATTTGAAAGCAAAAATAATTGATATCAATAAGTTGATTTTGAGTGTACTGAGTAAATACAGTATTTCTTTGGATGATCTCTTATCATTTAAATCACTCTATCAACTTCTGTATATTGCAAATGAGTATGCCGCAATACATCAAAACTATACACTGGTTCGTTCTTTTTTAAAAACAGCAGATAATTTTTTGATGAAGTACGATGAACAATCGGCGCATCAGCTATTTTACTATCTTCATATTTTGTATTATCTGGCCAATTTTAAGTTGAGGAACGGATTCTTTAACGAGAGCATCGGGTATTTAGAACGCTTGAATGAAGTTTTATCTCAAGGAAATACGAATTTTCGAGTCCAGTTTCAGCTGCGGTGCCATTTGTTGATGGCATTGAATTTCCATTACCTTGGCGATGGAGTAAAGGGTCTTTCCGTGTTAAGGGCGGGGATTAAACAAGCCTCACCAAAATCAAGTGAGGTTGATCTTGCGGATCTACAGTTGTGTTTGGTGATGTTTTTAACGCAATTTGAAGATAAAACAGCATTGATAGAGCTTCGACAGTTGATTCGAACAGATGCTTGGTACGAGAAGAAAATGGGCATGTTGTGGACGATTCGGAAGAGTCTGCTTGAAATTCTGATCCATATTCAATTCGATCACATCGATTTGGCAACCTTGAAATTAAAAAGCTTTGTCGGTAGGTATAAAAAATACTTGCTGAATGTCAAGGAAAACAGAGTGATTGATTTTGCCAAATTGGTAGAGAAATATCTTTTAAATCCAGCAGTTATTCAAGGGAAATCCTTTCGGGCGGCTGTTCAAACTATGGCGGAGGACAAAGAAAATAAAGATTTATTTATTATGGGATTTATTGCTTGGTTGAAAGCTCTTAGTGTATCTCAAAGTCCGTATCAGGTTTTATTGAATTTGATCAAAGAGGATAGCCGGTGATCAATAATAAAGGTGATCAATAATAAATATGTAAGACGATTTGTTTCTTCGAGGATTCAATCAGGTTCTGTAGTCTTTTGTAGAATTCGACGTTTACCATAGGACAGCCTTCACTGAGACATATTGGATCTACTTGTTCATCGTAAGGCATGCGGTCATATTTGTGTAGAACGATGTTTCTAGCATATGCATTGCTATTGGAGCTATCTAAGCCATATAATTTATATGCTTTTCCAAATTTACCGTTATACGAGCTGCCAATAGCGTAACTACCTAGCGATGTCGCATGGGAGTTATCTGTATTGCTAAATTGCAAAAGATTCTTTTTTCCGGTTTCGGAGCCGGATCCATGCGCCACTAGCCCTTGATCTAGAATCCGATCTGTTTTTAGATCTACGACAAAAAAACGATTTCTTCCCGAGGGTCTTTTCATATCCAAAAGAAAGGATATGTCACTATTATACTTTTTGTTGTTTATGATGCGTTTTTTTTACGTTCTTTATTGCCTTCGTATAGCGAAAGGCGTCTGAAGGAGTATTTTCTTCCTTATCAACAACGGCTAAAAGCGTGTTTTTTTGAATGGTTTTGTATGTGATAAGGCCAATTCCGAGGATAATAACCACGAGAATGATTTTATTCATGTAAATAAAGTATATTTCATAAAGTACTTTTATTGAAACTTATGTCTGCTGTTCGAGAGACCTATTCTATTTGTTTATAAAATCGTTCGAAGGTTTTCCAGTATTTATCTTTGTAGATGCTATAATCAATTTGGAGGTTGTCCTTGTATTCTTCGATTAATCGATCAATCGTTCGTGAGGCTTTTCGGAATTCTGTACAAGCCAAGTAAATTTCCCTGAGGTTATCGGCAGTTTCTCTTCCGATATTAAGAAATCCAATATCATTTGGAAGACTGTCCATTAATTCTTCTTCAAATTTATCCATTAAATCGTAAGTCTCCTGATCGGGCATACCATTGGTTGCTGTTCCGTCATAATTAATCTTTAATGTAACTATCCAAGGGTGAGAAGCTTTTCCATCCCAGTCTAATAACGTCGTATTGATGATGGCAAAGATAGGTAGGTCGTTCTCCAGGATACCCTCAAAAGCAGTGTATGTGTCATCTGCGGCCCGGTGTCTAACGTCGGTATATTTTTCCACAAATTCCTTTTCCCGCCAGATCAAATAGTCTTTTAATTTAAGTAGAGGAATCAGCTCTTCTGTTGCAAGCTCTTTTGAGGTGACATTCAAGTTGTCTATGGCTATGATCGAGTTCAATTCACCAATGTAATTGTCGAGAAATATTTCTATCCCATGGGAAATATTGGCTTTGTTCTCTTCCGTAAAATCGGGGTGAACAATAACAATATCGACTTCATCCGGATGGTATTTATGTTGAATGGGGTAAAAAAACATATCCTTGATGTCAAAAGTGAATCCATACATCGTGATTTTGAATTTTTCCATATCCGCAATAGCGGGTTTTAATGCAGTAAATTTCCAATGTGCTAATGCTGGAGCAGAAGCAATCAGATGTTCCACGAACGCAACGTTTTTGATGACACCATCTGGGGTAACTACAAGTTCTGCAGTATCATCATCGTACATTCCCGTTAAGAAATACAGTTCCTTACGAAGAGCATCGATCTTCGGCGAAAGTTTGCTGAAAAAATTCTGATCAATTTGTTCTCCAGTCTTGACGATTTGAAAAAATGCCTGTTCGTTTTTTGTAAACCAATCCCAAAAATCCCCTATATTGTCCTTTTTATTTTCTTTTTTACCAAAAATATTGTTCAAAAATCCCATAATTAATAGCTGTTTGATTGAATCATCAAAGTGCGTATCTGTTACTTAAAACGTTTTTATAACCACAAAGGATTAAATGATCCGAATGAAGCAATCATGAATACCTCTGTTCCTAAATTTAATTATATAATTATAATCCGGCAAGGGAATTTAAGTTTAAAAATAATTGGACAAACAATTGCGTATGGAGTTTGTTAGGATTATTGTTGAATTATAAATTAAAATTGGTCTTATGAAATTTAGCAAATTAACATTTTGTCTATTGGCAACTACAGTTGTGCTTTCCTTTACGGCTTGCAAATCAGGTTTATCTGATGAGAAGTTGGAAGAAAAGATCGAAAATGCACTTACCGGTCGTAAAACCGTGGACGTCGACGTTAAAAAAGGGGAAGTTATCTTAAGTGGCACGGTTGCTTCCGAAGAAGAAAAGCAACAAGTGGAGTCTATTGCTAAAACAGCAGGCGATAAGGACATCAAGTCTATTCAAAACAATATTATCGTTAGCGCCCCAGTATCGTCGACTCCAGCTCCTATTGAGGTATCCAATAATGATGCGGTGCTTGGAGCAGCAGTGAATACGTTTATGAAGGATTTTCCTACGGTACAGGCAAGTGTAAAGGACGGTGTGATCGCTGTTACAGGTACTTTGGAGCAGCCTAAGATAATCACCTTAAAACAAGGTTTGGATAACTTAAATCCAAAAAAAGTGGATCTAAGCGGTATTGCTGTCAAAAAATAAAATAGTGAAATTATGTCATTGCAGGAAAAATATAAGGTTCTTTTAGATACGGCACAATCTTCAGGTGTAAATGACCTGAACTACGCCGAAATGGATGGAGTATTGCAAATTCGTGGTACAGCACCAACAGCAGATGTGAAAAATAAGCTCTGGGAAATCTACGGTAATATAGATCCTAATTTCCAAACCGGAGATGTGGTCTTAAATGTAGATGTGGCAACGGAAGTGCCCGGAAGCCAGGTGAAAGTTATAACAGAAAATAGCAATTTGAACATTCGAAAAGGCCCTGGTACAGACCAGCCTATCGTGGGAAAAGCTGCTAAAGGAGAAATCATCACATTGATTAGTAAGGCTAATGATCAATGGTGGTTAGTCAGAACCAAAGATAATGAAGAAGGGTATTGTTATGCACAATATTTAGAGTCTGTTTAGTTCTCGAATGTTATTCGCATGATGGGTACCGGTACCAATTGGCTTTGAAAAAAGGGGAGTTATGGATAAATAACTCCCCTTTTTTCATTTCACGATTAAGCTTGTCTGTTCTGCAATATGAAGGTACTACAGCATTTATTGTATTGGGGAATTGTTTGGAAAATCAACTGTACTTTAATTTTTGGTGTAATAATTGTATTACTATGATTGCAACAATTTTATTACATTATGTCGAAATCACGTTTTATCCTATTATTATGCTTGTGTTTAGCTGTTCAGTTGGGAGTTGCGCAAGAGTATGTTCGCTTGGACAAAGATCGTTATCAATTGCATTTGTCGGAATATCCAAAGGATACAATCCGGGTACTTGAAAAAGGTAAAGAAACGAAGTTGAAACAGGGAAAATATATTCTGCAAAAGAATCAATTTATGGGACTTTCCAATGCATTTATTACGATTAATCAGGATGGCATTGTCGATGGTGATTTTAAAATTGAAAAAGATGGGCGTACCGGTGATGTTATCGTAAGACATGGTGTATTGCAGCAAATGACTGTGAAATCTGCTGCATTGCCAGACTTTCAATACACCATAACGGATAGTTCAAGTGTGCAGCGTAATTTTAAGAATGGGAAAATCAGTCAAGAAAAAACGGTATTCTACCGAGCTGCAAATAGTGGTAAAAAAGTGACAAAAGTCTTCTTTGATAATTACTATACGGTTGAAAATGATTTTGACCATACCCGAGCTGACTATCGATTAGACAATACCTTAATGTACAGCGCCAAATTGAATTGTGGTGGGCAGATACAGGAATCAAAGTCATTTGATACCAATGGTCAATTACTAAAACATACCTATCGGAAAGCTAAAATTGATTACACTGATCTGTATCAGAATAATAATCTCGTTGAGCGGAAATATAACCTTAATAATTGCTTTTACCATGAGTATTTTAAGAATTCATTGTTAGTGCAAAAGGTCGTGGAGAAAAAGGATAAAGGGAATACAGAAAAGTATGTTTATAATGGAGCCGGAAAATTGATAAACAAAAATACTGGCGGATAATTTAAAAATGCATATCGAATCAAGGATGGATGCCAATATTTTTGCATTTTAAAAATATAGCACTACCTTTGTCAAGCAATGAAGAAAATGAACAACATATTGCGTCTTCCATTTTTCTTTAATTATTATCGCCCGATAATCGTTCGGGACCCCTATGCCTATTAAATTAAGAAATTCAAATTATTATTTATAGCTAAGCCCGAACATAACGTTCGGGCTTTTTTTATTTTATATAACATCATGTTAAAAGAGTTAGAAGAAAATATCGAAATTATTTTACCGAAGGAGGGGCTTGCATCGAAGTTGAAGGAGGCTGAAGAAAAGAATCGACCATTGATTATAAAACTTGGTTTTGATCCAACAGCACCGGATCTCCATTTAGGGCACGCTGTAGTGTTAAAGAAGCTGCGCCAGTTTCAGCAGCTGGGGCACGAAGTCGTGATCCTCGTTGGTAGTTTTACAGCTCGGATCGGTGATCCTACGGGAAAAAATAAAGCCCGTAAACCTTTATGCCAGGATGCGATAGCGCACAATGCGGCAACTTACATTGCGCAGTTGTCTAAAATTATTGATGTATCAAAAGCGAAAGTTGTTTTTAATGGAGACTGGTTGGATCAACTAAATTTTACAGAAGTTATCCAGCTGGTATCGAAAGTAACTGTCGCTCAATTGATGCAGCGGCATGATTTTAATAAGCGTTTTAACGAAAACCAATCAATAGCCATGCATGAATTGCTTTACCCGATATTGCAGGGCTTTGACTCTGTACATGTCAATAGTGATATTGAAATGGGGGGAACGGACCAACTGTTTAATTGCGCGATGGGCCGGCAGCTACAGGAATCTTTTGGACAGGATCCACAAATAGTACTGTGTATGCCCTTGTTGCGCGGGCTGGACGGAAAAGAAAAAATGAGCAAATCATTAAACAATACGATCGGTCTTTTGGATGAACCGAATGAAATGTTTGGTAAAACCATGTCTATTCCTGATCATTTAATTCCAGAATATATTGACTTGACAACTGATTTCAATCAGGAAACCAAACTTGGCATGAAGACCCGTATTGAAATGGGCGAAAATCCAATGGAAATTAAGAAACTTATTGCACATAATCTAGTTGCTCAATACCATGGCGAAGAGTTTGCGGCCAGTGCGGTTGATTTTTTTGTGAAGCAATTTCAGAGCAAGAAATTAGAAGAAAAGGCTTTTGAGGAGGTGTCGGGTCAAATATTGCGTGAACAGTTTGGTGAACAGATTAAACTGGTCGATCTATGTCATTTCCTAAGGGGGACAACAAAGTCGGCGATGCGAAGATTGATTATAGGCGGTGCAGTGCAGATCGATTCAATAAAACAGCTGAATCCGGAGCTGATGCTTGATTTGAATACTTGTTTTAAAATTAAATTAGGTAAAAGGGCTTATTTTAGAGTTATCTAGTAAGGTTTGTGAGGGTATACTTTTTTAATGTTTTGCTAAAAGTAGTAAAATAACATCGTGGTCCTTTCTTAAACCATAAATAATTTCTACCTTCATATAGGAGTCTCATACTTTATTTTCATACCAATTATAGATGGAAACATATAATAACATTGTTTTGGAGCGGTTGCCCAAACATTTGAAACGCTATGTAGTAGCCCAACGATATGAACGTTACACCGCGCTGGATCAAGCATTGTGGCGTTATGTCATGCGTCAGAATTATTCTTTTTTGAAAGATGTAGCCTATTACCCTTATATTCCGGGATTGAAGAAAGCAGGATTATCCATCGCGACCATCCCGAACCTACAGGACATGAACGATAGTCTAAAATTAATTGGTTGGGGGGCTGTGACTGTGGATGGATTTATTCCGCCGGCTGCTTTTATGGAATTTCAGGCGCACCGCGTACTAGTTATTGCTGCAGACATACGTCAATTGGAACATATCGAATATACACCGGCACCAGATATTATTCACGAATCTTCAGGACATGCACCTATAATCGGTGAGCCAGATTATGCTACATATTTGCAGTACTTTGGGGAGGTTGGTACGAAAGCACTTTCTTCGGGCAAAGATTTTGAACTCTACGAAGCTATTCGCCACCTATCTATTTTAAAAGAACACGCTACAACAACGGCGGCTGAGTTGGCGGAAGCAGAGAAAAATTTGCAGATCATTCAAGATAATATGGGCGAGCCTTCGGAGATGGCATTGTTGAGCAGGTTGCATTGGTGGACTGTGGAATACGGACTTATTGGAGATCTTCATAACCCCAAAATTTATGGAGCTGGTTTACTGTCTTCCATTGGAGAAAGCGCAAGCTGCATGCAGGAAGATGTGCCTAAGTTGGCGTATGGTTTAAATGCAATCGAATATCCTTATGATATTACCAAACCACAACCGCAGCTATTTGTTACACCGGATTTTGAACACCTAAAGCTCGTATTGGATAAATTTGCTGATACCATGGCTTTTCGCGTAGGGGGCAAACAGAGCCTTGACAAGGCAATAGACTGTAAAGCTGTTTGCACTGTGGAATATAGTTCCGGTTTGCAGGTGTCGGGTGTTTTTAAGTTGGCCAACGCGGATAAAAATCTCTCATATATTCAAACACAAGGACCTACAGCTTTGGCTGTAGCAGGTAAACAGCTTGAAGGTCACGGTATAATTTATCATAGCGAAGGGTTTGGCTCTCCAGTAGGACACTTGCGCGGTGCAGATCATAACTTAGCCGATTTTGATGAAGCAACATTGATTCAATATGGTATAGTGGAAGGGCAGCAGTGTTCGTTAAACTTTGCTTCAGGGATTATTGTATCGGGAATTGTTCAAAAGATTGTACGTCAATTTGGCAAGATTGTTTTGATTTCATTTATAGGATGTGAGGTATACCGTAGCGATAGGGAAGAGGTGTATTTTAAACCTGAATGGGGAACATACGATATGGCTGTCGGAGCGGAAATAGTATCTGTATTTGCAGGCGCTGCAGATAAAGATGCCTATGATGCGCTGGAAGAGCATTTGGATCAGGATCTATCTACAATACCTACCGAAACGGAAGATGTAAAACTAGTGAATTGTCATGCTGCGATACGGAATTTGCGGGACAACGGTTTTGATCAGAAAGTATGGCTGGAGATTTTCAATCAATTGGGACCGGAAATTGCAGATCATTGGTTAGGTTTGGTTGAATTATTTGAAATTGCCCGGGCTAATGATGGAGGGGAATTAACTACGCAGGCCGAACAGAGGCTCTTGGAATTTATTATCCTATATCCAAATTTGAAAAAACTGATTGATGATGGATTACGTGTTGCTAAGGAGGAAGATTTAAATAACCATTAGGTTAGATGATCGTGGATTATTATCGTAAATCATGTAAAACTTTCTATATTTGCGGAAACAAAATTAACCGCATTATTTTTGATGAATGATAAGTATACTCCAGGGAGACACTTGCTTTTGACTTTGCAAGTTGAGGACGTATTGTTATTAACTAGTTTGGATCCATTTTTGGAGTTTACGAAAGATCAGATTAAGGTCAATCATTTAAACATTGTTGGCACTTCGACGCATACTTTTCAGGGGGGAGGATTTACAGCTGCAATTTGTTTAATGGAATCACATATATGTATCCATACGTGGCCTGAGTTTGGACAACTCACATTGGATATTTATTTGTGCAACTATCTGAAAGATAATAGTGATAAAGTCTTTCGATTAGGCAGTCTTTTCAAGGACTATTTTAATGCCATTGTTATTAACGAAACAGTCGTAGATAGATAGTATATGGAAGTTGTTTGTCCTGACTGTGGCCATGTTCATAAATTTATTGTGGATGTATCTGATTTCTCTGGTTTTGTATGTGTCAACTGCCATAGTTATTTTAAAGGAACAACACTGGCGACGCTGACGTTTGTCAAAAAGTTTGAAGTCCCCAAAATCTTGCAATGGGCTAAATTGAATGAATCCATTCAATTTAAACGGATGAATTATAGGATTATAACCAAAATTCTTAGACTTACGACAACAGGGGCTTATGGCAATGAATATGTAGGATTAAATAATGGTAATAAAAATCCGATTTATTTAGCCGATGGTGTTGATTACACAAGTGTTCTACATGCTATTTCCAAGAAAAAGGTGATCGTTACCCCCGATAGCGTTTGTAAATTCGAGAGAGGAAATTATGATTTAACATATACAGATCGCCAGCGCGTCATCTATGCCGAAGGTTTTGTGTTTGAAGATTTAGATGCTGAATCTACTGTCAAGACCTATATTCGAACGATAGATGAAGATCGTTTTATTTCAGAGGAGTTTATAGACGATGATATCGAATACTATCAAGGTTCTTATATTGACGAGAAGTCATACTTTAGTCTATTTGATTTTTATAAAGATTATAAATTCACAAGTGACCTTGTAGGGCGAAAGTTTGAGAAACTTGGGGTTATTTTGGTCTTATTAATCGCATCCATCTTTCTTGCATTAAATTTTAAACAGATCGGAAGTGATGTCTATACTTTTGATGAAACGTTTAAGGTAAAGAAAGCCAGTAGCGAATTTATAGGGACGTCTTTTGAACTAAAAGGAGAGGTTTCAAAAACATTGCTGCTTGAAGGTATATCTGAAGCTAAAAATTATCCTCTTTTTCTGGAGATTAAGCTGGTAAATGAAAAAACAAATGCGGTGATCCAAACAAATTCTTTTGTACATGAAGATAATGATATTAATTATGCGCGAGGATTGACCGTAGATTTTTGTCGTGTGGAGCCTGGTATCTATCATCTTGTTTTTGTAACGTCGTTATCCAATGCTTCCCGAGATATGGCGCTTGATGTTGAGCTCTCTGAGGATTATAAATTAACCTATGGAGGTACAAGCTACCTTCTTATCATCTCCTTTTTGGTAGGAGCGATTATTTTATTGTGGGTCTATCGGTATTGGTCCTCAGAATTAAAAAATAAAGATTTTTTTATAAAACTTGATCACGTAAATCTTTTTAATATTTTAAAATTCAGAGGTTTAGGGTTTGTTTTGTTCATTTTTGTTGCCGCATTTATTGTAATAACAGTCCTTGTTAATTCGTCGACCAGTTGTAAAACAACAATCAGCACAAATACATTGGAGGATCATACCTATACGGGTTCTAGAGGGCATTACTACCGATCATACTATGATGAAGACGGTTCTGGTCATAAATAAAAACAATATAAACATGAATTACGAATTATTTTATAAAGGAGTAGCAGCTTCATTAATCTACTCAATTGTAGGGATAGCTGTATTGTTGTTGGCTTATTGGGTTATTGAGCGTTTAACCCCGGAAAAATCCTGGCAGGAAATTGTACAGAACAAAAATATGGCTTTGGCGATTGTTTTTGCTGCATTTATTTTAGGGATATCTATAATTATAGCTGCAGCAATACATGGGTAAGAGAAATAATCTGCCCATATTTCTTTTATTGGCAGTGTTTATCATTGCTACTTGTGGTCTGATCTATGAGTTGGTTGCTGGCGCATTGGCGAGCTACCTATTAGGGGATTCTGTTAAGCAGTTTTCATTTATAATTGGTACTTACCTGTTTTCAATGGGGGTGGGATCGTTTTTGGCAAAGTATATTACCAAAAATTTATTTGATCGATTTATCGATATTGAATTGATGATCGGACTTATTGGTGGTTGCAGTTCTGTCGTTTTGTTTTTGATGTTCCATCAGATCGAACATTTTCAGTTTGTGCTCTATTTCTTCGTGTTTCTGACAGGCTGCCTCTGTGGAATGGAAATCCCGCTGCTGATGAATATTTTGAAGGATAGAATACAGTTTAGAGATTTAGTTTCCAATGTTTTTGCCTTCGATTACATTGGAGCTTTGATCGCTTCGGTTTTATTTCCTATACTGCTTATCCCAAAGCTTGGCGTTATGGGGACATCGTTATTTTTTGGTATTATCAATATCTTGGTTGGTGTATTTTTATCGTTCTACCTTTCAAAAAAATTGAAAAATCCAATTTGGATAAAGATGAAATCTGTTTCTTGTTTGGTATTGCTATCCATAGTTTTTTTTTATTCAGATGATCTGTTGCAGTATTCCGAAAGCCAATTATATGGGAATAATATTATTTACAAACATTCTACGCCCTATCAGCGTATAGTCTTGACAGAAAATAGAGGTGATTATCAGTTGTTCCTAAACAATAATCTACAATTTAACACGAAAGATGAATATCGTTATCATGAAGTATTGGTGCATCCAGCCATGTCCATGGCTAAAGATGTTTCCAATGTTTTAGTTTTTGGAGGAGGGGATGGGCTTGCTGTAAGGGAAATCTTAAAATATCCTGAAGTAAAAAAGGTAACGTTGGTCGATTTAGATGAAGGAATGACAAGATTATTTAAGACGAATGAGCTGTTGGTTCGGTATAATCAAGGTTCGCTAAACGATCCTCGGGTAACTGTCATCAATCAGGATGCTTTTATATGGGCCAAGTCTGCAAAGGATAAATATGATGTCATGATTATTGATTTTCCAGATCCTTCTAATTATAGTTTAGGGAAATTGTTCACCAACAGCTTCTATCAAACTTTGGCAGCTCTAATGACAGATAACACCATGGTCTCGGTACAGACAACTTCGCCCTATTTCGCTCCCAAATCTTATTGGTGTATACATGAGACCATCGGTTCGGTTTTTCCGAATAATATTGCCTACCATACTTATGTACCGTCATTTGGAGAATGGGGTTTTTGTTTATTCTCTATGAATATGCAGCAACGCTTTACTCAATTACGTCGCCGTGTAGATAAAGTTCGTTATTATAATTATAAGTTTGAAGAATTGACAAATTTTCCAGCTGATATGCGTACAACGGAAAAGGTAGAAATAAATCGATTGGATAATCAAATTTTAGTGCGGTATTTTGATGAGGAATGGGGTAAAATCTAATCAATCCAGGCGAGGATTTCTCAAAGCGACAGTTTTATTGGCACTCGGTGTTCAATTTTTACAGGCCTGTCGAACGAAAGTGAACCATATTTTTCTGCAGCTAACAGGAACCAATCATATTTTGGGGCACCGGCTTCGATTTCCGGATTTCCCCGCTTCGACCGAAGTAATAGAAGTACCCATCCTGATTGTGGGTGGCGGCATAGCGGGGCTTTCAGCTGCTTACCGTCTACAACAGAAGGGCTATTCTGATTTCATCCTTTTGGATTTAGAAGATGAGGTTGGAGGAAATGCCCGGAATGGTCAGAATGCACATAGTGCTTATCCTTTGGGCGCACATTATCTTCCTATTCCCAATTCCTCCAATAGGGAACTGCTTCAATTTTTGGAAGAATCGGGAATTATAAAAGAATGGACTAGCACAGGCAAGCCCATTTTTGATGAAGAACAGCTTTCGTTTGCACCGCATGAAAGACTGTTTATTCATAATGTATGGCAGGAGGGAATTGTACCCAGCTATGGGATTTCGGATGCTGAATCCGCAGAACTTGCGCGGTTCTTTCGGCAAATGCAAGATTTCAAAAAGTTGAAAGGCGCCGATGGTAAATATGTATTTGATATTCCCATGCGTAATGCTTCACAGACCCATGATCGAACAGTTCTTGACGGGCAGGATATGCTATCTTGGCTGAAAAGTCAGGGATATCATACCGAAGCTCTTCTAGAATATGTAAATTATTGTTGCCGAGATGACTATGGTACTGGAATAAAGTGTACTTCTGCATTTGCAGGGATACATTATTTTGCAAGTCGCAAACACGATTGGGACGACTATCAGGATCTGGTGTTGACTTGGCAAGAGGGAAATGGGCGGCTGGCCTCTCATCTCAAAAAATATGTCAAAGGAAAAGTCTTGAATAAGAATATGGCCTTTCGGATTGACTTCAAAGCCGAGAAAGTAGAAGTTTCTGTATATGACGTAGCTAAAGCAATTACGAAAGTTATAAAAGCAGACCGTATTATAAATTGCTGTCCCCAATTCGTCAATCAGTATTTGTTACCGAATAGAACTTCAATAACTAGGGAATTTCATTATGCGCCCTGGATTGTAGCCACTATTGTCTTGCGTCGCTTTCCTTTTGCTGATGGTGTACCTCTTTCTTGGGAGAATATCATCTATAAGGGGCATGGTTTAGGATACGTTTACGATCAGCATCAAAGCTTAAAGCAATTCAATAGTCCATTTGTAATTAGTTATTATCACAGTTTAGGAGATGGCGATTTAAAACAAAATCGAAAGCAGTTATTTGCTTGGACGGATCAACAATGGAAGAGCTTTATTTTAACTGATCTTGAAAAAGCTCACTATGGAATAGAGAAGGAGATTATTAGTATGGAAATATTTAGACATGGGCATGGTATGATTAGCCCAGTCAAGGGATTTTTGACTTCACAAGCGCGTACTGAACTAGCAAAATCGATTGGGGACAAAGTATACTTTGCACACTCCGATTTAAGCGGTATTTCGATTTTTGAGGAAGCTTTTTATCAAGGTTTAGATGCCGTAGATCAGCTGATTGCCGATCTTAGCTAAGTGCGCGTTGTTACAAAGCTAACGGTCTGGTTAAGTTTTCACTTTCCATATACTTAGTGCAGCACAAGGAAAGTGAAAGAGATTTATATGCTAAGATACTTTAATACTAGCCCCTTAATAAAATTTGCCAGGCTTCATGAAGTTTGCCCGCATCTAATAGTTGGGCAGCATATTCGTGAATTTTTTGTGTGAACTTTGATGGGCTGTCTTCAAAGTTTAGCTTCAGATAGTTGAAGTACTTATCTTCTTGCTGCGGGTCTTTTAATGTTGGTCGTGTTTCTACATTAGCCAGCAACCCCAGGTGATTTCCGGTTAATACATTCGAAAATCTAATTTTTTCTGGAAGTTGGTCTATGCCAATTCCCAGGCTACGGAGGGGCTTCGGGACAATAAATAAGTTTTCGTCGGTTACACGACAATACCAATCACCACCGAGCCGGGCTACCAGATCCAAATCTTTTTGTTGAATGGTATTGTTCTTGCCCAACACGTGTTTATGGACATGCATATAGAGGATCTCGGCGATAACGAGATTTCCAGCTCCTGGCTCATCGCTTAATGCGATAACCTCTCTGACCCGACATTCCAGCTGGACTGGGGATTCGGCTACACGAGGTGGTGCGACTCGAATAGAGGGAATGGGCGTAAAACCCGACTTATCAAATTCATTTATTTCCTTGCCATATTCGGTACTGGCAAGTGATTGTTGCTGGACCATATCGTAGTTAACAATATTGATGACAACTTCATTAACCTCCTGTATATTATCCAATGTATGTTTGGTACTACCATCACGCATGCGTCGCAAGGGAGAAAAAACACAGATTGGCGGCTGATGGGACATCAGGTTAAAATAGCTGAAGGGGCTTAAATTTATGTTTCCATTGCTATCGATCGTGCTTGCAAAGCAAATTGGCCGCGGTGCAACAGCATACTTAATTAAATTATCTATAATAGCTTTGTCTTTAACAGATTCAAAGGTGATGGTTTCAAAGGAAGAGGTCATATCCGTAGATTTATGAATGGTATAATACAATAGAATTGGAAAGTTTTCCGAGCGCCGTGATTTCTAGTTCAATCTCATCGCCAAGGTCGAGCCATTGGTCTTTATGATTAGGATCCGCTATGCGTGCTGTACCATTGAGCTCAAGAAAGCAGCCTGTTCCGACTGTCCCAGAACCGATTATATCACCAGGGGAAATTTGTACACCATAGGAAACACGTTCAATAATTTCTGCAAAAGTCCAGTGCATACTCGCAAAATTACCCGCTGAGACTTGCGTGCCGTTTACTTTACAAGTCATATTGAGCTCATAACAGTCGCCAATATGTCCTGCTGCAGGTTGAACCTTATAAGGTTCCAATTCATCCTTTGTCACCAAGTAAGGTCCAATTGCTGTTGCAAAATCTTTGCCCTTGGCAGGGCCCAAACTCAATTTCATTTCCTCCATTTGGAGTTTTCTGGCACTAAAATCATTCATAATCATATAGCCAGCAATATACTCATCCGCCTGAGCAGCGGGGATATTGATTCCTGGTTTGTTGATGACTATTGCAATTTCTAGTTCGAAATCCAGTTGATTTAAATGTAAGGGCATGCATTGAACGGGACCAGGTCCCTGTATGGACTGATGGTTGGAGAAATAAAAAACGGGAAATTCATCAAATTCAGGGATCATATCTAATCCGCGGTTTCTTCTCGAGGTTGCGACATGCTGTCGAAAAGCGTAAGCATCACGAAAAGATGTTGGCTGTGGCACGGGGGCGATGAGTTGGATATCGTCTAGTAGACGATAGGGCCTGTTCATAGCTCCTTGACGCAAAGCTGTTTCAAAGATTTGTAGCTGATTCATGGTCTCTTCGCCACCATTGAGGAAGTCCGACATCGTTGTGGGAAGGTTTTGATCGATGACTGAGCAACTATAAAAGCGGTCGTCTATAACAATGCCCAATTCTTGTTGACCATTTTTAGTGCTAGTGACAATTCTCATATATGAAGTGTTCTATTTGGTTATTCAATGTTGTTAGCATTCGACACAAATATATTGTATAAGATTTGAAAAAAATATTTCTTCTCTTGAAAATAGAAAAATATTCTTACCTTTATTAAAGCATTATAAACTATAAAAAATGATCAATCGTGGTGTACATCGCTTTGCGTCCTCCATGCCCTATGTTGCTTTTAATAAAGCAATCATAGCTGATATCGTTTTTGCACAATACTAATCTTCTCTTTTACTACTTGCCGATAGTTCTATTGGCAATTTGGATATTCATTTAATTTTATAACCGTTTAAATCGTAGAATTATGCCATTTTATGTTAAACAAGGGCAAATTCCAATGCAGCGACATACTGTTTTTAGAAAGCCCGATAACACGCTTTATGCCGAGGAATTAGTATCCACACATGGTTTTTCCAGTCTTTATTCCTTAGTGTACCATTGTCATCCACCCACACTCGTTAAACAAATAAGAGAGCCTTATGATGTGTCTCCCCGGATTGCCCGCGACAAACATCTTAAACATACCAGTCTAAAGGGATTTCAGGTACAGGCAAAAGATGACTACCTCGAAAGCAGGACACCTGTGTTGGTTAATCAGGACTTACATATATCCTTAGCAGCTCCCCGTCGGTCGATGGATGACTATTTTTATAAAAATAGCCAGGCAGATGAGATTGTCTTCATCCATCAGGGGATGGGGAAACTCAAGACTGGATATGGGAGTATCCCCTTCAAGTATGGAGATTATTTGGTAATCCCCCGAGGAACGATTTATCAAATGGAATTTGAACAGGAAGATAATCGACTGTTTATTGTTGAATCATTCTCTCCCGTACGTACGCCCAAACGTTATCGCAATGAATTTGGTCAATTGATGGAACATGCGCCCTTTTTTGAGCGGAACATTCGGGTACCTCAAAATTTGGAAACTTTTGATGAACTGGGTGACTTTGAAGTGAAGATCAAGAAGCAAGGGATGATTTATCCGTATGTTTATGGGAGCCATCCATTTGATTTTGTTGGTTGGGATGGCTATCATTTTCCATGGGCATTTTCGATTCATGATTTCATGCCGATAACAGGTAAATTGCATCAACCGCCACCCGTTCACCAGACCTTTGAAACAGACAATTTTGTCTTATGCAGTTTTTGCCCTCGTATGTATGATTACCATCCTCATTCGATTCCAGCACCATATAACCATAGTAATGTAGATTCAGATGAAGTCCTATATTATGTGGATGGCGATTTTATGAGTCGAAAATCCGTGGAAAGGGGACAGATAACGTTACATCCAGGTGGTATACCGCATGGACCTCATCCAGGGACGGTGGAAAAAAGCATTGGGCAAGTGAAAACCGAGGAGTTGGCCGTGATGATCGATCCTTTTCGACCACTGATGTTAACCCAAGAAGCACTCGATATAGAAGATCCAGATTATTATAAATCTTGGATGAGTTAGGAAAAATAAAAGAATAACCTTTATATAAATTATGGCAAATACATTTGCAGAAAAGATTGCCCAAGCGCAAGATTTTCTACCTATTAATGGCACAGATTATATTGAATTTTATGTTGGCAATGCCAAACAGGCCGCACATTATTACAAAACAGCTTTTGGTTTCCAGTCGGATGCGTATGCCGGACCGGAAACAGGCGTTCGAGATCGGGTATCCTACGTGTTAAAACAAAATAAAATACGTTTAGTGCTTACCACAGCGTTGAAATCTGACCACCCTATAACAGAACATGTTAAAAAACATGGTGATGGTGTCAAAATATTGGCGCTTTGGGTAGATGATGCACGAAAATCATTTGAAGAAACAACAAATAGGGGAGCGAAAGTCTATCAGGAACCACAACTTCTGAAGGATGAAAATGGAGAAGTTTGGACAGCAGGCATTTATACCTATGGCGAAACAGTTCACATGTTTGTTGAACGCCGCAATTATGCTGGTCCATTTATGCCAGGATATGAAAAATGGGAAAGCGATTACAATCCAACGGAAACTGGACTGCTTTATGTTGATCATTGTGTGGGTAATGTTGGCTGGAATAAGATGAATGAAACTGTAAAATGGTACCAGGATGTGATGGGGTTTGTCAATATTTTATCTTTTGATGACAAGCAAATTAATACAGAATATTCGGCTTTGATGAGTAAAGTGATGAGCAATGGAAATGGCTTTGTTAAGTTTCCAATTAATGAGCCTGCCGAAGGAAAGAAAAAATCGCAGATAGAAGAATACCTTGAATTTTATGAGGGTGAAGGTGTTCAGCATGCGGCTCTAGCAACCAAAGATATTGTGGCCACCGTGCGGGAACTTAAAGCAAGGGGAGTAGAATTTTTGGGTGCTCCTCCCGAAGCATATTACGATATGTTGCCCGAACGAGTTGGAAAAATTGATGAAGAGATACGGATCATCCAAGAACTGGGTATTCTAGTTGATCGTGATGAAGAAGGTTATTTGCTGCAAATTTTTACAAAACCGGTAGAAGATAGACCAACTTTATTTTATGAAATCATCCAACGTAAGGGGGCACAAAGTTTTGGCGCAGGAAATTTTAAGGCTCTTTTTGAAGCAATAGAACGTGAACAAGAACGCCGAGGAAACTTATAGAAATATGAAAGGGATGAAGGAATTATTGCGGGCTTTTGAGCATAAAAGTCCGGAAATTGTTTTCGAATGGAAAGATAGTGAAACTGATGCTAGAGGATGGATTGTTATCAATTCTTTACGTGGAGGTGCAGCTGGCGGGGGCACCCGAATGCGGGCTGGATTGGATAGGCATGAGGTAGAATCCTTAGCAAAAACAATGGAGGTCAAATTTACGGTATCGGGCCCTGCAATAGGGGGAGCAAAATCTGGAATTGATTTCGACCCACGTGACCCAAGGAAAAATGAAGTCTTAGAACGTTGGTTTAAGGTTGTCACACCGCTATTGAAAAACTATTATGGGACAGGTGGAGATTTGAATATCGATGAAATTCATGATGTAATCCCGTTGACGGAAGAATATGGACTATGGCATCCTCAAGAAGGTATTTTGAATGGTCACTTTAAGGTGAATGAAAGCAATCGTATTCATCAAATTGGACAATTGCGTTATGGGGTTTCCAAAGTATTGGAAGATAGCTCCTACAGCCCGGATCTGAAGCGCAAGTACAAAGTGGCAGATATGATCACGGGATATGGCGTGTCAGAGTCAATTCGTCATTATTATGAACTTTTTGACGAAAATTGCTTTGGAAAGCGAGCGGTAATTCAAGGTTGGGGTAATGTTGCTGCCGCAGCGGCATTTTATCTGTCTAAACTTGGTGTAAAAATAGTTGGTATAATTGATCGAGTCGGCGGACTGATCAATCCGGAAGGATTTGGAGAGGAAGATATTACCCGTTTGTTTTTAGAGCGAAAAGGCAATGAGCTTTGTTCTCCGGATCTGATTCCCTTTGATCAGATACAAAAAGAAATATGGAGCCTGGAAACGGATATTTTTGTGCCTGCTGCGGCCTCCCGCCTAGTGTCAAAAGATCAGATCCAGCACATGGTAAATCATGGGCTTGAGGTGATCGCTTCAGGTGCCAATGTACCATTTGCAGATCAAGAAATATTTTATGGGCCTGTTATGGAGTTCGCAGATCAGCATGTTGCGGTCATACCAGACTTTATTGCGAATTGTGGTATGGCGAGAGTATTTGCTTATTTAATGCAACGTAATATCGAAATTAGTGATGACGCAATTTTTTCGGATGTTTCCAGTGTGATTTTTGAAGCATTAAAGAAAATTAGGACCGTTTCTTCTAAAAAGACACATATATCATCGAGAGCATATGAAATTGCATTAAAACAGTTGGTGGAAACCGGTAACGAACAATAAGAGGCTAAACTCTAATTTACTTCTGCTATAACGCTATAAAAAAAACACTTGAAGCGGGGAACTTCAAGTGTTTTAACTAACCAATTATTAACCTAAATTTATGAATGCTTAAAACAGTGCAATACCTATGCCAAAACTTATTTTCTTAGCATGAACATATTGTCATTTTTTTGTTATTAAAATTTCTGCCTGAAATTTGATTTTTTTGAAGTTTTGTTGAAAGATCAAAACGGGGTAGACTAAAAACAAATTTCATCCTGTAGTTTTCAAATACTGGTCCTCTTGATGAAATTTTTTGTTTTTTATTTTTCTTAAAGTACTGATAAACAAAAACTCCCGAAGCGGGGAGCAACAGGAGTTTTCCTAACCAATTATTAACCTAAATTTATGAAAAGTACCTATATAACGTAGTAAGTTCAAGAAATGTTTCAACTGATTGGAGTTTTTTTTACTTTTTAACATTTTTTGACTATTGGCTATTGATTTTCAATAAAATGTACTACTATTTATTTTGTTTTCTTTTTAGGGGAAATAAAAAACCTGTTAGCGGGGACTAACAGGTTTTTTATAAACTAACTAAATTATTAACCTAAATTTATGAAACTACAAAATAATATTCAAGAAGGATGCCAATGTACTGAACCCGTTAGCTGTTTAACGATTTTTAACAGCCTCTTTTCGGATAAGAGGGGGAGCCCCTAATTCTCAAGACAATCCAGTTAATTTTCAAACCTTTTGTTACTCATAAGCGTTTATCTAAACAAAAAGGTCAGCAATCAATGCTGTCTATTTGACGTAAACTGTTTAAAAAAAGGTACATGTCTTTAACATATCGCTATCAATTTGAAAATTACGATAGCCCATTTTGGGCTTTTGCCATTCATGATGGACATCAGGTCGATGCGCATTTGATGCCCTACATAAATATTTCAGACGAGGAACGATTACGCGAAGAGGATCCTTATACGGCTATTTTGGCCGAATTACCCTGTAATCGATTTGTATCTGGAACTTCCAGGTTTCAACTGGATCTTAATCGAAAACGAGAAGATGCTATTTATCTTACACCTGAGCAATCCTGGGGGATGCGGGTATGGCGAACAGATCTACCCAATGAACTAAAAGATCAGCTGTATACAGCCTACGATGACATATATGAGGAAATAAGCCAAGCGATTCAGCACACGATTGATCATTATGGCTATTTTATCGTGTATGATATTCATAGTTATAATATGCGTCGCGGGGGGGCTGAAACTAGTTTAAATAATGAAACCGACCCTCAGATCAATATTGGGACACAACATAATCATAAAAAATGGCGAACGCTGACTGATCAGGTTTTGGAAGCACTACAGACTGGAAAAGATGGACAAGTTTACGACGTACGTGAGAATGTCAAGTTTAAGGGCGGATTCCTTTCTGCGTATTTGAATGCTAAGTTTGGTGATAAAGGCTGTATTTTTTCTATCGAATTTCGGAAAGACTTTATGGACGAATGGACTGGGGAAGTATATCCGCAAAAGCTTCAGGAATATAAGCAACTTCTCTTGCACAGCATTGGAACACTGGAAAATTATTTTGCCTATGAAAGATAATGCGAAACAACTTGCTGGCATTTTAAAAATGATCAAAAATAAGGAGGTTTTCCACGTACAGATTCCACCAAAAAACAAACTGGTATTTAATCAAGTTGTTCCTTATCTGTTTTTATACAGACAGTTTTTTAGTCAAGATCCTATGCTGGCAGAGTTGGTTAAATCAGAACCAGCTTATTTTAGGGTAAGAGATCCACAGATGAATGTTTCTGAATGGATCGCTCCAATCCTCAATCAACTTGTCGAAGAGTTTGGTGCTTGTTTGATTATTGAAGCTTGGGCAGCGGATTCAGCACAGGAGGAAGATATCCAAATTCATATTGCACGGAAAAATGTACAAGCTATCGCTCAGTATCTAGGTAAGCAACTAACAACAGAAGAATCGATTTCCAAAGTGGAGATATTGACAGATTCCAAAACAAATGCAACGCAAAGTTTATCCCCTTCGAGTGTACAGTTGGATAATCTGAACACCAATATATTTTACATGGGGCTGGAGATAAAACCGAAATACCTTTTAGGCGTAGATCAGCAAATTTTACCGATCGATCTGCGTCATTTCCGTGAAGCCATATCCAGGAGTCTGTCGAAAACATTCTTTGAATTCATTCGTATACATACCTTATCTAAACCTACGGCATTTAAAATAAGTCAGCCTAAAAAGATGCTTCCTTTAGCTTGGGAGATTGATCAGAAATTAGCGCGGGAAAGCCAACGATTTGATTTTTTATTATTGGTTACACCAACAAATTCTTATGATGCCTGGCAGCAATTTAAGAAGGGAAATTATCGAAAAACTCCTGTTTTTCGATATAGGCCCATGCCTATTGATCCAGATATTATCAAGAGAAACCTCTATAACTTGCATATCGAAGATTTATTTGATCCATCCATTGCTTATTTGTTTCGTGATAAACGCAAGGAGCTTGATCAGATGATGACCATGTTGAGTGAGCGGGGAAAAGAAGGATTTTTGTTGGGCAGTATGCAGGTTTTTGGTACTGTCAATGAAAAATTGTTGGAAAAGGCTCAGGCAATTTTGACCATTACGACAACGGATCGAGAAGTGAGAACGAAAGAAGAGGATATTGTCTATGCCGAAGAGTTCGCTAAGCTCGCCCAGGAAGAATTGGATTATCTGAAAAACCAAGATCCAAGCTTTGGCACCACAGTGAGGCTACGGGATGATATTTATGGCGTGATGGTGAATCAAGGCGTACTCAATATAAGTAAGCAGTATAGTTTGCCAAGGAATAGGGTAAAGGCATTGATTCAACATGAGGTCGGTACACATATTGTTACTTACTATAATGGGAAGCAACAGCCGTTCAGTCTCTTTAGATTAGGGGTTCCCGGTTATGAAAAACTTCAGGAAGGCCTCGCTGTACTTGCTGAGTATTTGGTGGGCGGTCTGACAAATAATAGACTACGTATTCTGGCAGGCAGAGTTATCGCTGTCCATCATATGCAGCAGGGCGGTTCATTTATTGATACATTTTCAGTATTGGTAGATAAGTACCAATTTTTGACCGAAACAGCTTTTCAAATGACGATGCGGGTCTATCGAAGTGGTGGGCTTACCAAAGATGCATTATACTTGAGTGGTTTAATCGAATTGACTAATTATATCAAGAGCGGGCGAGATCTATCCCTGTTGACGATGGGTAAAATCCGCGAAGATTATATACCAATCGTTGAAGAACTCATGTTAAAGGGCGTCTTGAAGGCCCCGGTCCTGACACCAAGGTATCTAATGGATCCATACAAGGATGCCTTGTTACAGCTCAAAAAAAGTAATGGAATATTTCAAATGATTCAGTAATCAGATATTTTATATGAAGATAGCATTCGTGATCAACCAAACCCATAAAGAAACTGCTCGTTTCACGACGACTGTTTTGGCATTGAAAGCCCATCAAATGGGACATGAAATTTATTATATTGGCTTGGCCGATTTCTACTATGAGTCGGCCCATATTGCCGCCCATGTGCGAAAAGTACTCCCTGATCAGATGCTTACCTCTACCAATAGCCTCATGGAAGTATTGCGCGCAACAGAGAAAACGAAGATGATTTTGGAAGATATGGATGTGGTTTGGCTACGGTTTGATCCAGTCCTCGATATGGTTAGCCGACCTTGGGCTGCCGCTTCAGCCCTACAATTTGCCGCTCTCCTAAAAGAAAAAGGTGTATTGGTTATCAATGATCCCGATAGCCTTAGTCGGGCTAGTAATAAGTTGTATCTCGAGGGATTTGATGAATCTATTCGACCTAAAACAATTGTAACCCGAAACTATGCCGATGTCATTGAATTTTTTGAACAACAGAATAAGCTTATTATTTTGAAACCCTTGAAGGGGTCCGGCGGCAAAAACGTATTTTTAATCAATAAGGATAATCAGCAAAACCTCAAGCAAACTGTAGAGGCTATTGCTCGAGATGGTTATGTGATTGGCCAGGAATATCTTCCGGAAGCTGCCCGCGGTGATATTAGATTCTTTTTACTAAATGGAGAGCCTATTTCGATCAATGGTAAATATGCTGCTGTTCATCGCGTGCAACAAGGGGATGAGATTCGGAGCAATGTGCATCAAGGTGCAAAGACCCAAGCAGCTATTATTTCACCGGAGTTATTGCTTATGGTCGATAAGATCCGGAATAAATTAGTTCAAGACGGAATGTATTTTGTTGGTTTGGATGTGGTAGGAGATCGTATTATGGAAATCAATGTATTTAGTCCGGGTGCATTATGCCAGACTGAAGAAATTGTAAAAGAGGATTTTTCGGCGCTTATTATTGAAAAATTAGCGGAGAAGGTTGCTTTCAGAGAACGAGGTTGATGACAGTTGTATAAATGAAAATTGATGTTGGCGAAATCGCTGCGGGAGTGCTAAGCTAATGATTTGCGGTAATTATGAATTTGAAATGAATTACAGGAATTAAATTCTTGTTATTTTTGAAAAAAGAAAAATATGCTGATTATCGATTCTCCATCCCGCAACGCCTATTTTAACATCGCTTCAGAGGAGTATTTATTGGGTAAATTTCCTGAAGAGGATATTTTTTTACTCTATGTAAATGACCCTTCAATTATCGTGGGTAAATTTCAGAATACCTTGGCCGAAATCAATCTTGATTATGTCAACGAGCATCAGATTAAGGTTGTGCGACGAATGTCTGGCGGTGGTGCTGTTTATCATGATGCTGGAAACTTAAATTTTTCTTTTCATACCTTATTGGGAAATCATGATTTTATGGATTTTTCGACCTTTACACAGCCGATTGTACATATTTTGAACAAATTGGATATCCCTGCAAAATTAGAAGGAAGAAATGACCTCCTGGTAGATGGGAAGAAGTTTAGCGGAAATGCCAAGCTTGCAAAAAATGGGAAGATGATTCAACATGGTACGATATTGATTGATTCGCAGATGCAGGTATTAAGCGATGCTTTAAAGGTCAATCCATTGAAGTTTGTAGATAAGGCGGTAAAATCGAATCGCGCACGTGTCACAAACTTAATTGAATATCTACCTGCTGGTTTTACGACTGGAGATTTTAAGGAATTGTTGATTGAAGAAATAAAACGTGAGAATCCGGCAGCCAAAATGATTGAGTTTACTGCTTCGGATATTGAAAATATAGAAAAATTGGTTGAAGAGAAGTATGAAACATGGGATTGGAACTTCGGTTTTTCACCAAATTATAACTTTAAAAAAGCAATTAAGATCCCTGCGGGATTCATCGAGTTGCATTTGGATGTACATAAAGGATACATTGAAAGGGCTAAAATTTTCGGTGATTTTTTTGCATCCCGATCAATTCATGAACTTGAAAATTTATTGATTGGTGAAAAGCATGAAGTAGGAGAGATTGATACCTTACTGAAATCAATTGATTTGACGACGTATTTTGGAAAAGTTGAACCCGCAGAAATTCTTACCTTGTTTAAATAGAAAATGTAGTATTGCCCGATACGGGTGTTAATTAATAAATATATGCCTTGGAATCCAGCTATATACAATCAATTTAAAGATGTCCGTTTTAAACCGTTTTATGATTTATCTGAACTAATTACTACCGATAAAATGGAACATGCCGTCGATTTAGGTTGCGGTACAGGTGAACAGACAGCTATCTTAAGCGAACAATTTTCTCAAGCGACCTTTCTTGGGATAGATTCTTCTGCGGAAATGCTTTCTAAAAGCCATAAGTTGGAAACGGAACGTCTGAAATTTAGGCAAAGTTCCGTCGAGACCTTCCTTGCAGAGCCAAAAACCTGGGATCTTATATTCAGTAATGCTGCTTTACAATGGCTGGAAGATCATCAGGTTCTTTTCCCTCAAATTATTTCTAAGCTTAATGTTGGTGGGCAATTGGCGATACAAATGCCTTATCAGCCCGAAAATATACTCAATAAAATTTTATTTGAATTGGCGACGGAAGAACCCTATCGATCCTATTTAAGGGGCTGGAATAGGCCTTCTTCGGTATTGGATATTGATACATATGCGCAATTGTTATTTGATAATGGCTTGGATCAACTAAACCTTTCTCTTCGTGTCTATCCGCTCATCGCTGCTGATGCAGACATGCTTTATAATTTTATCGCTGGGTCTGCTTTGATTCCTTACATGGAACAATTGGAGGAAGATAAGAAGTCTGTGTTTGTAACTGAATTTAAAACACGCATCGAAAAACATTTCACTAAATTTCCAGCGATCTATTCTTTCAAGCGCATTTTATTATATGGGCGTAAAGGGTAATTCACATATCGATCAAATCGGACCAATGGGCAGCTGTGATCGTAGCCAGGTCTGTTGGGGCTAAAATAATCTGAAGCCCCCTTTTTCCCGCGCTTACCGAAATCGCTGTCTCCAATTGTGCGGCCTCTTCAACAAAGGTTGGGAACTGTTTTTTCATGCCAATAGGTGAACAGCCACCACGAATATAGCCGGTCACCGTTAAAAGGTCTTTCATCGGGAGCATTTCGCAGTTCTTATTCCCAGAGGCTCTCGCTATTTTTTTTAGGTCGAGCTGTGCATTTCCGGGAACTACGGCTACAATATAAGGATCTTTGTTGCCTTTTAAGACCAAGGTTTTATAAAGTGTCTCGGGCGACAAACCTAGGGTTTCGGCGACATGCTCAGCACTGACGTCCTGTTCGTCTACCTCATATGCTCTGAGTTCATACGTTATTTTTGCTGTGTCCAACAGCCGAACAGCATTTGTTTTACTCGACATACCCTAGCCTTGTTTTTTCTTATTAAAATAGGTCGTTATGGCATCTAGCGTGTATGTATTCAAACAGTTGCTTGCTTGCATACCACCCTTTTGCGCCACCAATACACCATATTGCATATCGTGCAATCCCTCTGTACGATGGGCATCGGGATTGATGGAAAGTAAAACTCCTTTCTCTACTGCATAACGGTGCCATCTCCAATCCAGATCTAATCGTAAAGGATTTGCATTTATCTCAATGACAACGCCATTTGCCGCACAAGCATCGATTACCCGTTTAAAATCTAAGGGATATCCGGCTCTACTTAATAATAGTCTTCCTGTTGGATGGCCTAAGATTGTTGTATACGGATTTTCGATCGCTTTGATTAGTCTTGTTGTGGCTTTGTCTTCGTCCATTTTCAGATTGGAGTGTACGGAGGCGACAACGAAGTCAAACTTAGCCAATACCTCATCGGGATAGTCTAATGAACCGTCAGCTAGAATATCAGATTCAATTCCCCTGAAAATCTTGAATGGAGCCAATTTTTCGTTTAATGTCGCAATCTCATTCCACTGCTGCTCCAATCGCTCAATGGAGAGGCCGTTGGCATAAACTGCCGTTCGCGAGTGATCGCATATACCCAAATATTCTAGCCCCAGGACATCTTTACAATGTAATGCCATTTGCTCGAGGCTATGTACGCCGTCACTATAGGTGGAGTGATTGTGGAGTGTTCCCCTGAGATCTTTATATTGAATCAGCTTTGGCAGTGAATGCGTTTGAGCCTGCACTATTTCATTCAACCCCTCTCGTAATTCGGGTTCAATATAATCTAAACCCAAGTTACGGTAAATGGCCTCTTCACTGGAAAGTGAAGGAAGATCCGGTAGAATATTAAATAGAAGATTGAGATGTGCAGTGGATCCAGTACTAAGAATCAGGTCGCGATAAAAATCATTGATATTACTACTGAATACTTTGAAAGTAAACCCCAATTCATCGGTCAGTTCTATGGAGTTTTCTGTTTTTTCCACTAAAGTAAATCCATCGAGGAATTTTTCGACGTTGTCTATACTTTCCGATATTAAAAGATCTACGGTACTCAAAACCTCGTATTTTCTTCTGAAATCTCCTGTATATGACAGCAGCGAAGAAGGGAAATGCAATTTCAATTCGTTGAAAAATTTTTCTGCGAGTGGAAGTACTTTTGCATATAAAAACCATCCCTTGTTGGAAATAGAAAACTCAATGGATTTTTTGATGTCTTCCTGCGTTTTAAGACCAAACCCTTTTGCTTCTACGAGACGGTTTTCATTACAGGCGTAAAGTAATTCGCCCACACTTTCAATCTCGAGTTCTTTCCAGATAATTTGAATCTTTTTAGGGCCAAGGCCCTTAATATTTAACATTTCAATAATACCGGATGGTGTGTTTTCAATAAGATCCTCAAGCTCTTTGAAAGTTCCTGTAGCGGCAACTTCTTTGGCTTTTTCGGCCGTACTTTTTCCTATTCCTGGCTGTGCACTCAAATCTTCAAGACTGGCCTCTTCAATACGGAAAGGTAGCTTGTCCAACTTAAAAGAGGCACTTGCAATGGATTTTGTTCGAAAAGGATTTTCGTTGTGAAGCTCCATCAATTGGCTACATAATTTGAAAATTTTTGAGATCGCTTTATTGTCCATCGTATTTGAATTGTTAAGCTACAAATATCTTAAATTTTAGGTCAAAATAACAATTCAAATACGGATATTATAGCGTTAAATAATGTAAAAAAGCTACTTTAAATGCCTGTTTTTCTCTATTTCTTGAAATTAACAACAAAGTGACAAATGCATGTGTGCTTAACCAAACATTTTGGCTATGTTTGCCGTTTTTGGGTGTTAAAATTGTGGTTATTTTGAGCATATCCTATAAAAACAACCCTATTAAATAGTAAAATGTCATGATAGCAGACATTAGTGACAAAGAAATCAGTGGGCTTTATAAAACAGGTATTATTCAACAAACTGCTTATTGGTCTGCAGTAAAAAAAATGCAAGGTATACAATCCAAGGCATTTAATTTTAAATCCAAACAATCCGATCTGTATGTTGGGGTCGAAGACGATACCTATTTTATCGGCGATCTATTAATTATCATACAAGCCATAGATCAGGAACATAGCATTGCCTATGTACCTTATGGGCCTGAGATTGAACCTTCAGATGAAAACCAAGGCTATTTTTTAGAACAGTTATCGGAGAGCTTACGTTCCCATCTGCCACCAAATTGTATCATGATACGCTATGATCTATCTTGGGAATCACATTGGGCTAAAGAGGATGATTGTTATGATCTTCATGGTAACTGGCTAGGGGTACCGGAGAAACGTATTCAGGAAATGCGCTTTAATTTTAATACAGAAAACTGGAACTTTCATAAAGCCAATACAGATATACTGCCTTCCAATACTATTTTTATGGATCTTAGAAAGGGTGAGGATATGTTGCTTGGAAATATGAAATCTAAGACGAGATATAATATCAATTTAGCAGAGCGAAAAGGAGTACGTGTGCGTTCGCTGGGGCTTGAAAGTTTGGAGATTTGGTATGAGCTTTATCGGCAGACAGCTCTTCGAAACAACTTTTTTTTACATGATATAAGCTATTTTAAGATCGTTCTTTCTGCAAGGGCAAGTGATACATTATCTCCCGCAGATGTATATCTTTTAGTAGCCGAAGTGGATAACCAGCCTTTGGCCGCTATGTTTTTGGTAATTGCGGCAAATCGGGGGACTTATCTATATGGAGCTTCTGCTTCCGAAAATCGTAATCATATGGCGACATACGCTTTGCAATGGCGTGCGATGCAGCTTGCGAAAGAAAAAGGCTGTACGGAATATGATTTCTTTGGAGTATCGCCACAGGCAGATCCTTCACACCCTTTATATGGCCTTTATCGTTTCAAAACAGGATTTGGTGGTGAAATCTACCATCGTATGGGCTGTTGGGATTATCCCTTGGACAATAGGAAATATCAGTACTATGCGTCAATGGAGTTTAAAAACCAGAGCTATCATTTAAGTTAGAAATTAGAAGACCTCACCCAAGGTGAGCCTAACGCCGCGGTGATTCTTACTGATACCATAGTCGATTCCAATGTTGGTGCCCGAGTTTTTGTTAAATTTAATTCGTGCACCAGCACCAGTGCCGACGTTCCAGTCTTCGAACATGGAATTCTTTGGTCCGTTTAATGTGGTAAAGTTCATAAATGCAACAAATCCAAATAAGCCATTTTGGGTGATATCACGACGATATTCCGTTTCTAAATAGTAAAGTGATTTGCCACGAAAGCGGCTGACTGGAAAGCCTCTTCCCGAACTATTGTATGGATCCCATCCTAAATTCGGAAGATCAAGATAGGGCGCTTTACTATTAAATACAGTCCAGAAGAAACTCCTTATGGCAATCATATTTTGACGATTTCTGTCTTGGGTAAGCCTATGGTATCGTCTAACTTCGAGAAATAGCGATTTCCAGTTCTGATCGCTTCCTAAGAATGTCGGATTTACACGGAACTGTAAATTGGCATAGTTACCCGACCAAGTATTGATCGAATTGGCGCGCGTATCGTAAATTAAATTGAAGCTGACTCCTGAAGACATGGTATTGTCTTTTAAATCTGTTCCATAAGGGTAGGAAGTGTAGTCTTCGAGCTTGGTATTGCTCGTAGACTTAATATTCATTCTATAATCCAGGTCATAACCAATTCCCATAAAAAGGCCCCCATGAATTCTTTTTAATGCATGTTGGTATAAACGAAAGTAGGTGTAATCTAAATTAATCTGCTGGTCGCCATGATGCTCTTTGCCGATACCCCAAGTTTCGTGCGGATATTTTAATAGGCGGATATCGCCATCAATCACCCATGTATTCTCTTTTAACCAGATGTAAGAACGGATTGGCAGGCCAAATCGTTTTCCAAAATTTGTGTAGGGCGTAAATGTCATTTTGGACATATAGGTATCGGAACGATCTCCTAAATAAAACCCTGCGGTTGTACTTGTAATTAAAGCATGCCCTCCTCCAGGAACATTTGTCGAAAAGGGTAAAAAGGAAAAATAGATTTTCTTTCCTGTACTATCGACATGTTGGGGAGGCTTGATATGTAATATTTCTTTTCCAATATCAATCAGGTCCCGTTGTTTACTTGTATCAGCGAGATGTTTGGTAGTTTCTATTTCATTGACGGGACGTTGTGCATATGCAGTATCGGCAAGTACAAGTAGAACCATCAAAATAGACCATTTAATATAAAAAAGATATGCGCTATCGTAGTGTGTCATGAAAGAATGCAATCTAGTAGGAAATAGACAGAATAACAATATTCAAACCAATAATTTATTCATTCTGTCACGTTTTGGCTATAAAGAGAATTGACTGGAAATTTCATTCGCCTAGAAAAAAATATCATTTACCGATTTTAATGTAATGTTAATCTAAATGTAATGAAATCAATATATGCGTTGTCTTAACTTTGAATCAGAAAATAAATAAAAAAAGTACGCAACAAATTTATATAGTAAGCGACAATAAAATAAGAAAATATACTAATACATTATAAAATTGAAAAAGATATGAAAACTTTAGTAAAAACATTTGTAGCAGCGGCAATGATTGCAATCTCTACTTGCTCAATGGCTTCAGTTAAACCAGAAGAACGCAATTTAATTACTGCTGATTTAGCCATCGATGAATACGTTGGTGCAATGACCGAAGGTCAAGTAGCTAATTTGGACAAGCTTTTTACAGCTGATTTTGACCAGAAAATTTGCGGTAAACAAGATTTGAAACATAGCCGTCATGAGATGATTGAATTTTTGAAAAAACAAAAAGGAATCAAGATGAACTGCAGAACAACAACACAGATCGTTGAAGAATTACCTGATTATGCAATAGCGAAAGTTACGATGCAATTTGATGGTTTTGCTAAAACAGATCTGATCACACTTGTTAAAGAAAACGGAACCTGGAAAATTTCTAAATCTGTAAACTCTTATAAATAAGAATTTGCTGTCAAAATTGGTCGATTAAAAATAAAAAAAGGGTACTTAAGTACCCTTTTTTTTGTGGAGCATATCAGATTCGAACTGATCACCTCTTCACTGCCAGCGAAGCGCTCTAGCCAAATGAGCTAATGCCCCTGCTTTATTTGGTGTCGCTAAGATAGTACTTTTTTGGATAAACAAAGCCTCTTTTTTATTTTTCTACTGTTTTTTGTAGATCTGTTATCTAGTTGCTTTTTTTTGACGACCTAAATGCATTATAATCAATGGTTTTATCTATTTGGTTCCTTACAGATATTTTTATCCTATTGAAAAACAAGAGAGTTTACCGGCGTACTGGAGGATATGAACAATGTATTAGTGTCCTCCTGTAAGCAGAGCTTCGGTTCGCTTTATCTGACCTTTATCTTTCCAGGCATCGTGCCCAGGAATAACCATATTAATTTCGGGATATTTTGCCAATAACCTCGCTAGGGATGGCTTCCAGGATTTTATATCACCATCTGCCGTAAATCCTAGATCTTGGGCTTCGGAGCTTTTTATAAAACAACCACCGTCTAGGATCTTATATTCGGGAAACCAGACAACAACATTGTCCATGGAGTGTCCGGCACCAAAAAAGTTCAAAACAAAAGATTGTCCGCCGACGCTGTAGGTTTTATTGGTGGAAACAAGATGAGTGGCCTGGGCTTTGTGATTTGCCTTTAGCAGGTCGTTCGTCATTTTTGTTGCATAGGTTGGAATTCCAATGCGATTGTAATAAGCAAAGCCACCTGCCCGGTCTTCGTGCCAGTGTGTCGCGTAAACAGCAATGACGGGTAAATTATGTTTCTGTTTGATACTGTCCAATAAGGGTTGATATTGTGTGGAATCCCATGGTGTATCAAAAAGGATAACGCCTTTTTTTGTAATTAGATATACCGCATTAGCAGCATATTTGGTCCCTTCAAATGTATTAAAGGTCGTGTAAAGATACAGTTGCGGATTTATCTTCTCTATTAAAAGAGGCTTTTCTTGCGCTTGTAGAGATGGGGAAAGACCGAGTAAACCAATGCTCAGGCATACACCAGCAAATGTTGAGCGAATATGAGGAGAAAGAAGTGAGATCATATTTTTGAATGTTATTGCATTAACGTTAGAACAAAATGATTATTATTTTTTCAAGATCTTATTAATACATTTTTTAGGTAGACTGAACAAAGTCTTCGCGATAAGGAGTGAACGAATCGATCAGTTCACCCTCCTCAAGACATTCACATCCATGAATCAATTGCGAATAGATGATACAAGAATCACCTGCGGTTAGGATGCGATCAACACCATCAATATGGTATCGGAATTTTCCCGCACTCACATAGGAAATCTGTGTGTGGGGGTGTTGATGAAGTGCACCGATGGCCCCTTTTTTAAAACGAACTTTCATGAGCATGAGTTCATCATTAAAAACGAGTATTTTTCGCATAACGCCGTCGCCCAGGTCTGTCCATTGCTGCTCGCTGTCGTGTAAGAATATTTCGCTCATCTAATTGTTGATTTATGGATGTTTTGATTGGAAAACGCTCTTTTTTCCAATTATAGTAAAAAATTACGAATTTACGGCCAGATCCATTGCTTCTTTTGAAGCATATCAATTTGCTTTATAAAATTTGACAAAAGATGGGTTGAATTAAAAACCAAATGGTCTAAATACGTGAAAAAACAGTTATTTTGTGCTTGAGCAATATGTATATTACACGATGAATTATTTCGACGAGCTTATTACTTTATTACAAGAAGAGCAGCAATTTGATCGATTACAACATGAAAACTTGTTGTTGAAAAGTAGTTTGAATGAACGAAGAATGCAAGGTGTCACCTGGTTTCCGATTCAGATAACAGATACGGAGCTCGGAAGAGGAGACTATTTGTCCGTTAATTTAAATCGAACAAATCATTATGAGGTCGAACATAAGTTTCGCTTTGGTATGCCAGTTTGTCTGTTCTCAAATCACGATCCCGACCGAGATCGAATAGAGGGCATCATATCTTCGATCAATAGGGATGGGATGCGAATTTCATTTCGTGTCGATGAACTTCCAGAATGGAGCAGAAGAGGGAAGCTTGGTGTTGATTTGTTATTTGATGAGTATTCCTATCGGGAGATGTTCAATGCATTGGAGAAAGGAAAGGAATTGAGCCGTGATGCAAAGCAAGGTAGTTTTGTGAGAAGATTAATCGGTGAAGAGGTGATTCCAACTGAATCTATTGGAAAATTCTTTGAGCATCCCAACTTAAATACGGGACAAAATAAAGCGATCCAACAGCTATTGGAAGCAAGTACTGTGGCTCTTTTGCATGGGCCGCCGGGGACAGGGAAAACAACAACATTGGTTCAGGCCGTGAGCGCATTGCTAAAACAATACAACAAACAAGTATTGGTTGTTGCGCCGAGCAATACGGCCGTTGATCTGTTAACCGAACGTTTAGACGCTGCTGGAATTGCAGTAACAAGAATAGGAAACCCTGTTAAGGTTTCGGAACATCTTCAAGAATTGACACTCGATGCAAAGATTGATCGACATCCCGCAAATAAGGATATTAAAACACTTCAAAAACAAGTGCGGACGTATACAGAGATGGCTCAAAAATATAAACGTAATTTTGGAAAGGCCGAGCGGGAGCAAAGAAAAGCATTGTTTGATGAGGCCCATCGAATCAGAAAAGATGTCGATAAGATTCAGGATTTTATCAGTGCAGATGTTTTGGATAAATCGCAGGTAATCACTGCAACTTTGGTTGGATCGAATCATGAGGTTATTCGCAATCGCGACTATGAAACAGTCATTATTGATGAGGCCGCACAAGCGTTGGAGCCTGCTTGCTGGATACCGATATTAAAGGCACATCGAGTTATTTTGGCGGGAGACCACAATCAATTGCCTCCTACTGTAAAATCCAGTAGGGTACCTCACCATGGCCTGAGCCATACATTATTCGAAAAATTGGTGGACCATAATCCGCAATTAGTTTCTTTGTTAGATGTGCAGTATCGCATGAATGAACAAATTATGGAATACCCGTCCGCAGCTTTGTATAATGGTTTGTTGAGAGCAGATAGTACAGTGGCACAATGGAGCTTAGCAGTGGATACCGAGCCGGTTTTATTTATCGATACAGCGGGAGCGGGGTTTGAAGAAACAGAAAGTGATGGCGCAATCTTCAATCTAGGAGAAGCTCATTTTATTAAAGCTCATCTGAACGACCATATTGGAGCTTGGAAAGCTTCCTTGAGCCTAAATGAAAGCCTGAGCATCGGGGTGATTGCACCTTATCGAAAGCAGGCCACTTTATTGAAGGAGATATTGGATGGGGAAGAAGCGCTACGACCTTTCAACGACTTGATTAAAATACAGACAATAGACAGTTTTCAAGGACAGGAGAAGGATGTTATTTATATCAGTTTGACCAGAAGTAACGCTGAACAGCAGATTGGTTTTTTGTCTGATGTTCGCCGGATGAATGTGGCAATGACTAGGGCTAAGAAGAAATTGGTTGTTATTGGAGATAGTGCTACAATAGGTTCACATCCGTTTTACCGAGAATTTATTGCCTATACCGAGTCGATAGGGCACTATCATAGTGTGTGGGAATGGGATATTTCAGCAATATAACGCAAGATGCCACTTCATAGGAAGTGGCATCTTGCGTTATATTGAAACTTACTGACTCGATTGATTATGTAGTCACTCCTTATTAAGAAGTGAACTTCATCCAATCCGTGTTATCGTCATAGTTCATAAGTGGTTCGGCATTATTGTTATTTGATAATTGGCCTACCAACATATAAATATCCATGCTCACGTGTTGACGTGTTATTTCTGTCATCTTATCATTGAACCCGGCATTGTTAATTTGTAAAACATACTGAAAACAAATGACGCGAGCGATTATCTTTCCAAGTGTAACCAGCTCACGTTGTTTCGGCTGTAGCGGAAAGTCAAAATTCAAGATTGATGAGAAAAATGGTGCTGCAAATTCAGTTGAGCTATATTTTTTTAAGAAAGACAATAAGTTGCTTTCTTTGGTTTTGCGCATAAGTTTACCGATCGCTTCAGCAACTTGAGAATATAGCATTTCATTTGATCCCTCAAAGATTTGAAAAGGTCTACTGTCTATGAGGCCACGACCGGCAACATGGTCTAACCTGTAGCCATTAGCACCGGATAATTGCACACATATTTGCGCGGCTTCATGCATTAAGTCTGTCACAAATGCTTTCACACTATTGGCATCTACACCATAGGCTGAAAGGTCATTATGGATAGAGCTGATCGAGACACTGTATGAACACATTGCAGAACACAAGGTAAATGCAGCCTGTATGCGCGACAACTGAAATTTAACAGAGTCTAATTCATTTAAACTAATACCTGCTACACGACGTTCGGAACAATGTGTCATGGCCTCATCCAACATCCGTTTTATAAAACCCATGCCCATTCCTGGGAACTGTAATCTGCTGCGGTGGAGGGTATCTAACATCAATTTAATTCCTGTACTTTCCGGGTTTAGTTTGTGATCCGTGGGTACATTAATGTCGATGTTGTTCACACCATAAGGAATTGCATAGAGCCCAAGGCTATTGTATTTCTTTGTAACAACAATCTTTTGTTCTTCGACGGCATTTTCTGTGACAAAGAAATCTATATCCCGCACCAGTTCTCCATTTTCATTTTTCTTGCGTGCCGTCACGAGCCAAAAGTCTGCAGCTCCAGTAAGACCTTGCCAGTGTTTTTCACCTTTTATATAGTACTTATCGTCCTTTTGTTCGTAAGATGTTCGCATATTGAGTGCGTCACTGCCGTAAGCCTGTTCGGTAATCATTAATCCTCCCATTGCCTGGTTTTCCAAAAATTGATGGAATACCCGCTCTTGAAGTAAGGTGTTGCCGTATTTGGCAAAAGGTTCCAAAAATAGCGCAATATTAATCCCGAAGATTAGCGATAAAGATAGTGATTCATAAGAAGCAGCTGCCAGTACACCCAAACATTCTTTTACATGAAGTCCCCGACCACCGTGATGTTCTGGGATAGCAACCGACAAGGGTTGCATTTTCATGATCTCAGCTAAAAACTCAGGCGGTAGCCCACGCGTTAAACTGAGCGAGTTATAATCATACTCTTTATTAAATAAGCTTGATAGCCTAGTTTTAAAATCCGCAATAAACAAATCGAAATCTTGGGTTATATTGTTGTGTTCTGAAACCTTAAGCATCTTTAAATATGTAATTAAATGATGGAACAATGTAAATTGAAACATGAAGAAGAACTGCCGGTTGACCAAAAATTCTCTTTTGCTTCAATCACTTACACAAAAATAACTCCAATCAATTTGATTCTCTTGTGTACTTCAGTATAAAAGATAGGACAAATCGTGCATATTGAAAACCTAAGTTGCTCTGTTTCGATAAGAAGTAGGAGAAACGCCAACTATTTTTTTGAAAAGCCGTGAGAAATAAGAGGGATCAGAAAAATCCAATTCATAACAGATATCTGCAATGCTTTTAGTGGACTCAAACAATAGAAATTGACTGTGCATAATCAGCACTTCAAGAATGAGTTCCTTGGACGATTTCTTGAATACAGAAAATACGCATCGATTAAGGTAGTTTGTAGATACCGCGAGTTTATCCGCGTAGAATGAAATATTTTTTTGCTTTTTGAAGTTTTTGTGCACAAGCTGTTTGAACATCATAGCAATTTCCTGTCTCCGATTGAGCGCTAGGTTGGATGAAGATAGCTTGATAATTTTTAGAATTGCAGATTTTAATAAATTTTCAAATAGTTCTTTATAAGGTAATTCCGAAAGCAATTCATCATAAAGTAATCTGAAAAGCTCTTGAAGATCGCTGCTGTCTCGCGCCGTTAAGTTCAGTAAGGGTGAGATATTAAAGATATTCAAAATCTCCTGTTCTCGGAATATGGAAGTCATCGCATTGTCGTTTATTAAAACGCAATGCCCTTTCGCAGATTTATCGACCGACTTTATTGTTGAGATATTGCCGTAATTGCTGATAAGAATTGCCGGAGCCTGAACGACATATTCTTTGGCACCGATCTGATGTTTAAAATAACCTTCCGTTATATGAACGAGGAGGTTATAGCCCAAGAAAATAGGTGGGGTAGGGAATTTAATGTAAGGAGCGATTTCACTGAGCTGAAATATCTTGATCGGCGATTGCTGGTAGCGAAGGTGCTCCAAACTACCTGTCATAAAACGATCTACAAATTCACCCGCATTTACCTGCTTTTCCATTCTCAATTATTATTATAAAATTTAGTATGCCACAGCTTCTGAATGTCATCTATTGTTTCATGTGCAAATCATGCTCCCAATAATATTCCAAAGGTAGCTGGATAAAACTTGTTTATCAATTTTAACAAATGATTTGCTAAAATAAAGCTTTATCCTTAGTTTAGTTTTTGCAATCGGATAAATAGCCTGATGCTCAGGGGCTATATTTTAATATTATAACCAAATGAATATGAAACTAGTGCTCATTTCTATCTTGACTCTATTCCTGTTCAGAAATGCAACTGCACAGATCTCGTTGAATTATTGTAATGATCGTATACAAACTGGAGCAGAACAAACCGAGCGTTATCTTCCTTATTTAATGAATAAACGTATTGCAATATTGGGAAATCCATCTACGGTTATTAAAGGGAGACATCTTGTTGATAGTCTACTCGCGCGCGGGGTTCAGATTGTGAGAATTTTTGGACCTGAGCACGGATTTCGAGGCAATGCAAGTAATGGAACTGAAGTGGGGGACGAAATCGATCCGACAACCAAAATTCCTATTGTCTCTTTATACGGAAATAAGAAAAAGCCAACAGCGAAGGATTTAAAAGATATCGATCTGTTTATTTATGATGTGCAGGATATGGGGGTGAGATTTTATACCAATATTAATACCCTTCGGGATATTATGGAAGCTTGCGCAGAAAATGATAAGGAGCTCTTGATCTTAGACCGGCCCAATCCCAATGCCTATCTAATTGACGGTCCTATTTTGGAGGAAGAATATAAGTCGGGTATTGGGCAATTTCCTGTTCCTATTGCACATGGGATGACTACAGCTGAATTTGCCCAGATGATCAATGGAGAAGGTTGGATGAATACTAAAAAGAAGTGTAAATTGAAGATTATTCCTGTAGCAGATTATGATCATAGTATGCTTTATAAGTTACCTGTCAATCCTTCGCCCAATTTAAATACGGAACAAAGCATACTCTTATATCCAAGTACCTGCCTCTTTGAAGGTGTGAAAGTGAACCATGGTAGAGGCACCGATTATCCCTTTGTTGTGATCGGTAGCCCAAGCTATAAGGGTATATATGATTTCTCATTTGTCCCCGTCAGTAAAAAAGGGATGAGTGAATCGCCACTGTTTATGAATGAAGAATGTTATGGAATAGACCTGCGTAAATATGATCTGCAGCAGCTAGTAGATAGCAAAAAAATAAACCTATCCTGGATGATAGCGCTGTATCGGAATTCTCCGGAAAAAGACAAGTTTTTTGATCAATCATTTTCGAAACAGATTGGCAGTATCGAAAAGCTGGTGGGCGTAGGTTTATTTCGCAAGCAAATTGAAGCCGGTGTTTCGGAAGAAGAAATCCGAAAAAGCTGGGAGCCGGGCCTAAGTAATTATAGAAAGACTAGGGAAAAATACCTTATTTATCAATAATATAACCTGAATAAAAGTACATCGATGTTTGGACTAAAATATGATTGGCGCCCAATTATTATCCTATTTATTGCAGTGGGATGTTTTTGTCAATTACGGGCGCAGCAGCTGGCTAAAGGCCTAGATCGCCAAAATTATACAGCACAATCCAACATTAGGTTAAATCCCGCATTGAAATGGAAATTCAAAACAAAGGGAAGGCTGTTTTCTTCGCCCGTCGTTTGGCGGGACATTATTTTTGTCGGGTCTTGCGACAGTAATCTTTACGCATTGAATAAAACGAGCGGTAATATACTTTGGAAGTATAAAACTACCGGTGAAATTCGGTCGACTGTTGCCATTGATGGCGGAACAGTGTATTTTTTAAGCACTGATGGCTACTTGTATGCCCTGGATGCCCAAACAGGTCGAAAATTATGGCAGTTTTCAACCGATGGTGAAAAGAGTTATGATGTATGGGACTATTTCCTCTCATCTCCTGCTGTTGCAGATGGTGTAGTTTATTTTGGGTCTGGGGATCACCATGTCTATGCCGTAGATGCTAAATCAGGAAAACTTGTTTGGAAATTCCTGACTGGGGGCATTGTGCATGCAGCCCCAACGCTGACACAAGAGCGTGTTTTCATTGGTAGTTTTGATGGTTATTTTTATTGTTTGAAAAAAGATGGTACCCTTCATTGGAAGTTTAAAACGGTTGGCGAACGTTATTTTCCAAAAGGCGAGATTCAGTTCCATGCAGCAGTCGCCGACAGTACAGTCTATTTTGGTGCTCGTGACTTTAATGTATATGCGCTTAATACCGCGAATGGAAGTGGTTTTTGGGTATATCATCAGCCGGGGAGCTGGACGAGTGTTCCTAGTATTTTTGACGATAAGCTTGTCGTAACCATGTCGGATTCCTATAGTATACTTGTTTTAAATAGAATGGACGGTGTGAAAATAGTTGAACCTAAAGTGCCTTTAAATACATTTAGCAGTGCCACTATCGTAGGTAATGAGGCCTTTTTTGGAACGCTGGATGGTGTAATTTATAGATTGGATATAAAAAATGGAGGGGTTGTACCTATTTTTCAAACTGAGTCAAGTAAAAAGAATAGGCAATTGTTTATAAATGATGAAAATGTGCTGCGCGCTGATCTGCAACAAAAATATGAGGATGATATTACAAGACTGTTTGCAGACTACCTGCAGATGGGAAGTATCTTTTCAACAATTTGGATTGATGAAAATCGGCTTTATTTTAGTTCCGCTGACGGTGCCATCTATGCATTGGAATAGTAAGTACGTGCTATTTACGAATCGTAGCAGGGTTTACTTTCTCAAAATTTTTTCCATGGATTTACCTTTGGCCAGTTCATCAATTAATTTATCGAGATAACGAACCTTCTGAACCAGCTGATCTTCAATGTCCTCGATGCGATAGCCACAAATTACGCCTGTGATCTTCGAAACATTCGGGTTTAAACTTGGTGCTTCTTTAAAGAAATGTTCAAAGTCAATTTTATCGTCAATCGTTTGCTGTAACGATATGGGGTTATAGCCGGTAAGCCAGAAAATGATTTCGTCAACCTCTTCTTTTGTGCGTCCTTTTCTTTCGGCCTTTTGTATATAAAGCGGGTATACACCAGCAAATGACATGCGATATATTCTTGTATTATCCATTTTTACACGTTGATTTTATTAAAGGTATTCATTTTGAATGAAAATAGAAACAAAGGATAGTTGGCTAAATTAAGCATGATCATTGCTAATTGCTGCTACGTAACTATAAAATTTACTTAGCAATTTCTTTAATAATAATATAAATTATAATTCTATCTTTATGTGATACAAAATTATTGAAAGATTATATATGGATTTGAGGTATATTCGAAATAACATACATATTAAAGAAGAGGATCAACAACGTATCAAAGACTTTCCTGTGCTGATAGGAGGGTGTGGAATAGGAAGTTACATTGCAGAGTGCTTATTGCGTATGGGTTTCGAAAATTTGACAATTGCCGATGGAGATGTTGTCGAATTGACAAATCTAAACAGACAAAATTACACAAACAAGGATATTGGTATTAAGAAAGTATTTGCTTTGCAGGAACGTTTACATTCAATTAACCCGCAAGCCAAAATAACCGTGTTTTCTGAATTTATTAACAAAGATAATCTATATAATATCGATATTAACCATAAGGTTGCCATTAATGCGTTGGATTTTTCTTCCGATATTCCTTTTGTTTTTGACCAGTATATGGCAAAAAGAAATATACCGGTAGTACATCCTTATAATTTGGGCTGGGCAGGATTTTTAACAGTTCTTCCACCTGAAGGTCTTAATTTACATTCACTGGAAAAGGCTCACAAGACATTTGAATTAAATGTCGGTAAATTTATTGTAGAAAGTTTAAAAACAAAGGGAATAGAAACGAAATGGTTTGAGGAATTTTTGGTAGAATATGGTAAAATAGCGCTGAAGTCTTCTCCTCCGCAGTTATCATTAGGTCTGTATTTATTATCGGGAATGGTTACTCATATCGTATTTAATTTAGCGACATCTAAACCTGTAAAATTCTTTCCAGATTCCTATTATTTATCAATGATTAGTTGAACTTAATATAATTGAAAAAAACATTCGTTCCATTACACTTTTGTGTAGTAAATTTGTCTCTGTGGGAATTTAAACGAAAAGTCTTTATTTTTATAATTGCATATCGAATAACATTTGCATGAACTGGACGCCTGAAAATTATTATTTTACCAAGCTTAATAAAAACGAACTTCCTGAACTTATTCATTTTTATTTAGTAACGACTCAGCAGCATTACAAACTGGATAGTTATTCCGAAGAAGAATATGCGTTTGATTTTGAGTCATTGATAGGAGAGGATCAGATTTTTTTTGATCGTTCCATTTATTATGTGCTTCGAAGTAAGCTTGATGACTGTATTCAGGCATCCATTAGAATTACATTTTGGGATAAGGAAACGAGTTTGCCGATTCAGAAATTATTTGATATCGAGACAGAAAGTTTGTTAATTCCGCATGTAAAGAATTTTTGGCACATTGGGCGTTTTGTAATTTCTGGAAAGATAATAGGTAATCGGATCAATATTCTGAAAAAGATGCTTTTTGACGCATTTTATGGCCCTTATAGCCTTGGTAGCGGACTAGTCATTGCAGAATGTGATCGAAAGGTGGTAAATACTCTTCGGAAATTAGAAATAGAATCTTTTGAACTTGGTGATCCAATTATCTACCTCTATTCTGAGACATTACCGATCTATATTAAATCAGAATGGCTGGACACTTTTATTGAGAAAAATAAATATTCCCAATTTAGTATGGGAAACCAGGTCGATATTCAAAAATTTGTTGAGATGTCTAAACTAATGCTGTTATGTTCAAAAAATAGTGAATAACATTAGAAAAGAGATAGTTCAATTGCTAATGCTGTAGCTTCTGTAATGCTTTTGACTTTCAGTTTTGAAAATATTTGTTTTTTATGAAATTTTACTGTATCAATTGATACATAAAGTCGATCTGCTATTTGATCCATAGTAAGACCCTGTGCGGAAAAAAGAAGAATATCCTTTTCACGGGGTTTCAATTTAATGCGAGGAGTTTCTACCCAAATATCTTTATCCAAATCATATTCAAACTGTTTCCCATCCTCATCAGATTTAAATCTAATGTTTCCCGAGTTTGCATGTGAGGATATAGAAACCAAGCAGAGCGCGATCCAGGGGTTGGAAAATTTATCTAGGAGCAGAGGTTTTAGTTTATGGTTTACTAATAGTGGTTTATTTCCAGGTTGTTTTAAATGAAAATCATAAGATATCGAGAATTTTAAGCGATCTTCGGCATCCAAATCTCCAAAAAAGTCAAAACCAACGTCGTTGATCTTTTTTAGTAAATGTAAATCGCTCTCAGGGACATTATTCACATAGTGGTAATAGCCTTCCCGCATGACTTCCGCAGGAGTGCTTCCACACAAAAAGATTGGGTTATCAGAAACAAATAAAAAGCTTTTCTTTGAATAGTCAATTAAATATATACTTTGGTAGGTTAACCTGCTTAAGGATTTGGCAAAATTTATAAAAGCTTCGACAATCTCATAATCATCTTTGCTAAAGTCGTCTTTAACTTGTACCGGCTTGAAAAAATCTTCAATCTTAATTTTCATAGTGTAAATTACAAAGATGATCCGCAATCGCTTTTGAATACCACGTAAAATCGATGTTGTCCTGGCGTGCAAGTTACAAAAATAAGGGCATAATCTCAATTTATACGCTAGTAATAGGCTTTTTCACGTTCCTATCCTTACTTTGTAATCATCGTCAACGTTAATAGTGGAACTTGTTTAAAATATTAAATCTCTATCCAGCAATGAAATAAGTTTCTACACAAATGTGTAGAATATTGTTTATAATGATAATACAAAAGATAATACTCTTATCTTTAAGGTCTCAAAGCAAATAATTGTATAAATATAACTTATTAGATCCAAATAGCCAATATTAATTATTGCTTTACTTGAGTTTTGACAAAGTTTTAATCCTAGAATAATGAACTCTAGGTAAATTATTGCCATGTGCACCCTTCTATTAAGTTTTTTTTTATCATAAATAATCTGTAGAAACACTTTTCTAAGTAAAGACAATTTTTCCCCGAAAACTAGGAAACAGGATCGATATGGCGCAAACTACAAATTGACCTAACTTTTCTATCCAAGAATCAAAACCTTTCATTTTCCCAGCTTGTGTTAATTAGATTCAGTTCATTTTTTTTCCCTTTCTATATGTATATACATTTTAATTTTATTCATTTGATATTTGTTTTTTTTGTAGTAATATTGTGCTTAAAGTTTTGCTTTTAAACGTTTTTGTAGATTATTAATGTATGTACAATGTGATGTGTTTTGTGAATTGTTTCGTGCATTTTATGAGGAAAGCAACTGATGTAATTAAAAATTATAAAATCTGATACTTATGAAATTACGTTTCTCACTTTCTTTTGCCGCCGGTCTGTTGTTCATGTGTGCTCAGTCTGTTGTTGGCCAGGAGCACAAAATATGGCAATTGGGAAATTCAGACGGTTTGAGCAGCGAATTTGCCTTGTCCCCGAATGGATATAAGAAATTTTTGGAACATGATTTCGGTTATGAAGACAATGCGTTTATCATCGGTCAATCTTCTTTAACAAGGGATTTACCCTATGTATTGCCCGGTCCGGCTAATGAATGGGGCGGGACTGGAGGAACCTCTGGTCTGAGAACACATTTTTTGAATTTATACTATGTGTTAAACAATAGTACAAAAAATGGTCAGTGCACACTTCAGGTTAAATTGGCCAATAGTGACCCTAAAAATAAACCCACACTACAGATCGTAATCAATGGCAAGCCCTATAATTTTGAGGTGGAGCGGGGAGCAGGAAATGGTGAGCCACTAGAGAATCCTTTAAAATCTGGAAATTCTACGATAAATATACCATTACAAGCTGATCTCATTAAGAAAGGCGGAAATCAGATTACGATGACTGTCATAAAGGGAGGTTGGGTTGAATTTGATTCCTTTAAACTGCTCGGGCCACAGCAAGTAAAGTTAATCGCCAATCGTTCTGTAATTGTTAAAAATGTACAGCAAGCTGAATTTGAGATCTTAAATGCAGGGAAACCCGTCCAAAATATGCTGGTTGATCTCTTGACATTGAAAGATGATGAACAGTTGAAAGTAGTCTTAGATGGAAAGAAAATTTATGAGAAAACACGTGAAAAAGGTGCAGCGAAATTGGAAATACCAATGCCTTATGTCGCTAAGGATATATGGAGTAAGTATGAAATTTATAGCAGTGGGCAATTAATACAGTCTTCAACAATCAAGCGGGGCCCAAAAAGACTAGGTGGAGTTTCAGATTATGTGAACACGATGATGGGGGCAGCACATTCCAGATGGATGATAGCCCCGGGTCCATGGATGCCTTTTGGCATGGTAAAGATAAGTCCAGATAACCAAAATATTGGCTGGCAGGCAGGTTATGAACCTTCTATCGAATCTATTGGTACATTTAGCCATATTCACGAATGGACAATGGCTGGATTGGGAACATTTCCGACAGCAGGTCAATTGAAAACTCGGGTCGGAGATCAGTACAGTACAAATTCAGGATATCGATCAGCAATAGATAAAACCAGCGAAAAAGCTCCATTGGGATATTATGCTGTTCATCTCCTTGATCACGATATCGACGTAAAATTGACGGCTGGTACACGTTCCAGCTTTCAACAATATACCTATCATAAGTCGGACACAGGACGTATCATGATTGATCTCAAGGTTAACGGAGAATATGATTATAAAATTAAAGATTTCTCGCTGAAAAAGGTTTCTGACTATAAGGTTGTGGGATACAGTAATCAATTATCTGAAAACGTTTGGTCCACAGATGCAAAACAGGATTATGTCGTATACTTTGTGATGGAGTTTGATAAACCTATCATAAACTATGGCACATGGCATAATGATCGGTTGACTGAACGGGCTGATTTGGTTGCTGATAGCGCTCAATTTGCGGGGATGTACGTGGAATTTGATGTGCATAAAGATAAGGCTGTACAACTGCGCACAGGGATTTCTTATGTGAGTTTAGCCAATGCAGAGGAGAATCTAAAAACGGAACTGTCGGAGCCATTCGGATGGTCGATTGATCGGGTCGTGGAAAATCAACATAAAGTTTGGGATGAACTTTTAAGTAGATTGGCGATAAAGTCTTCAGACTATTTTGAAAAAGAGAAATTCTATACCAATATGTATCGCACTTTGGCAAGCCGAAACACATTTAGTGATGTGAATGGTCAATGGAGATCTTCGGATGAAGTGATACGAACTTTAGCCCATAAAGGGGATCTCGCTTTAGGTTGTGATGCTTTCTGGAATACCTTTTGGAATTTAAATCAGTTTTGGAACTTGGTTACGCCGGAATGGTCCAATAAATGGGTCAGATCGCAACTTGCGATGTATGACGCAAATGGATGGTTGGCGAAAGGGCCGGCTGGAATGGAGTATATTCCCGTCATGGTAGCTGAACATGAAATACCGTTAATTGTTGGGGCATACCAGATGGGGATTAGAGATTACGATACTGAAAAGGCATTTGAAGCTGTTAAAAAAATGCAGACAACAAGTCCATTGAAATTTGAAGGCGGTTTTGCGGGCAATAGGGATTTGGATGTCTATTTAAAATATAAGTACGTTCCTTATGATTTGGGCCGGTTTTCTAATTCAATGGAATATAGTTTTGACGACTGGACAGTTGGGCAGTTTGCAAAATCGTTAGGAAAGGAACAGGAGTACAACTATTTTAATGATCGCGGAAACTGGTGGAAAAATGCGATAGATGTCAGTAGTGGCTATGCCCGGATGAAGGATTCAAAAGGAGAATGGTATAAAGATTTTGATCCTTTTAAATCGGGAGCTAACCATCATTATGTAGAAGGAAATGCATGGCAACTGACTTTTTTTGTGCCACAGGATATTCCCGGGTTAGCTAAAATGATCGGACAGGATGTGTTTTTAAAACGATTGGAATGGGGATTTCCAGAAAGTGAAAAATGGCGCTATAACGGCCCTAATGATCAATATTGGGATTATCCTGTTGTTCAGGGAAATCAGCAATCAATGCATTTTGCCTATATTTTTAATTGGTTGAATAAGCCCTGGTTGACACAAAAATGGAGCCGCTCTATAGGTGAGCGCTATTATGGCCAAGGGGTTTCGAATGCTTATCTCGGCGATGAAGACCAGGGGCAAATGAGTGCTTGGTATATCATGAATGCTATTGGTTTATTTCAGATCGATGGCGGAACAAGGGTCAAGCCAATTTATGAAATAGGAAGCCCACTCTTTGAGGAGGTTAAGATTAGATTGGATGGTAAATATGGAAGAGGTGAACAGTTTATTATCAAAGCGAAAAATGCAAATAAGAAAAATATGTATGTGCAACGCGCTACGTTAAATGGAAAACCGCTCAATACCTTTTATTTTGATGCTTCCGAATTGCTAAAAGGAGGAGAGCTCGTCTTAGAAATGGGCGCTACCCCGAATAAACAATGGGGACTGTATCAATAAAAAATATATTTACTGCTAGATCTCAATAGACCGAGTTGACCTATAACAATGATTTGTTAAAATTTGGTTAAACTAAGAGACCTGATATAAGAAACTCATTTTTGATGACGTTATATCATTAGTTTCATAATTTAGGTTAATAATTGGTTAGTTAGTAAAAGCCTGAAGTTCCCCACTTCAGGCTTTTGTTGTTATTGGCCATCATAAATCTCTTTGCTTAACATGTATAGTTTTGCTAAATCCTATTAACAAACGTAAAATCATCGATATAACCACTTGTAAGATTTGTAAATCTTTGCGATTATCTGTAGTATTGTAGGTACACGCTAAAATGCGCGGCCTATGGTGTTTGCTTGAATGAAAGCAATTAACAATGTCGTCTATCAAGATTATATGATCAAATCTATTCGTTTTTTACTTTTAGGATTATTTCTTTGGGAGAACGTTTCTGCCCAAAAGCTTCCTACAGACTATGTCAACCCGTTTATCGGTACCAGCAATTATGGAACAACTAATCCGGGTGCTCAGGTTCCCAACGGCTTGATGAATGTTTCTCCGTTTAATGTAATGGGATCATCACTTAATGCCTTTGATAAGGATGCAAGATGGTGGTCTACTCCCTATGAACATAGCAACAGTTATTTTACAGGTTTTTCTCATGTTAATTTAAGTGGGGTAGGATGTCCAGACATGGGAAGTCTGTTGTTGATGCCAACCTCAGGGAAATTAGAGGTAGATTATCATCAATATGGAAGTACCTATACGCAGGAGGTTGCCCATCCAGGGTATTATAGCAATGTGTTAAAGAAATACGGTATCAAGACCGAAGTTTCAGCAACAACCCGTGTAGGTGTTTCTAAATTTACTTTTCCAAAAGGACAGGCAAATATCCTGCTTAATTTGGGCGAAGGTTTAACAAATGAAACGGGAGCAACAGTTCGTTATGTAAGTGATACCGAAATAGAAGGATCTAAGTTGCTGGGCTCTTTCTGTTACACGAACAATCAGGCTGTTTACCCGATCTTCTTTGTTATGCGCGTCAATAAAAAACCGTCAAAAAGAGGATATTGGAAATTCCAGCGTGCCGGAGAAAAATGGGAAAACGATTGGAATAAAGATGCCGGAAAATATAAAATTTTTACGGACTATACCGATCAGCTTTCCGGCGATGATCTTGGCGCATATTTTAGTTTTGATGTCAAAGAAAATGAAAGCTTAGAAGTACAGCTGGCCGTATCATTTGTGAGCGTTGAGAATGCGCGTAAAAATCTAGATGCTGAGCAAGCAGACTTTAGCTTTGAAAAAACACAAAAGAATGCAGCTTCGCTTTGGAACAATGCATTGTCAAAGATACAGGTAGAAGGTGGTACAGAGGACCAAAAAACAGTGTTCTATACAGCATTATATCATGCCATGATTCATCCAAATCTCTTGCAGGATGTAAACGGAGAGTATCCTGCTATGGAAACTCGGAAGACACTTGTTGCAGATCACAATCGTTACACCGTGTTTTCGCTATGGGATACGTACCGAAATGTTCAGCCTTTAATGTCACTGGTTTATCCTGATAAGCAGGTGGGCATGATACGTTCCATGATCGATATTTATAAGGAAAGTGGTTGGATGCCCAAATGGGAGTTGTATAGCCGAGAAAGTTATACCATGGATGGCGACCCTGCAGTTCCAGTAATCGTCGATGCATGGATGAAAGGCATTCGGGATTTTGATATCAATACAGCTTATGAAGCGTTTCTGAAATCGGCAACGACTACGGACTCCACGAATAAAATTAGACCAGACAATGCGGATTATGTGAAGTATGGGTATGTCCCATTGCGCGATTCATTCGATAATTCGGTATCTCATGCCATTGAATATTATGTTGCAGATTGGAATCTAGCGCAGTTGGCTGGTTCATTGGGGAAAACCAAAGATGCCCAGCTTTTTGCTAAGCGAGCGCAGGGATATAAACATTATTATTCTTCGGAGTATGGGACTTTTAGACCCATTCTTCCTAACGGCGAGTTTTTAAGTCCGTTTAGCCCATTGATGGGTGCCAATTTTGAACCTAATCATGGTTTCCATGAGGGTAACGCTTGGAACTATAGCTTTGCCATTCCATTTGATATCCCTGGTTTGGTGAAATTGATGGGCGGAAAGCAAAAATTTGTGGATAGACTGCAGGCAACGTTTGATAAAGGGTATTTTGATGTTACTAACGAACCAGATATGCTGTATCCACATGTGTTTTCAGAAATCAAAGGAGAAGAATGGCGTACCCAGAAGCTAGTCAAAGAAATTTTAGAAAAGCATTTTACGAACAGCCCTGGGGGGATACCGGGAAATGACGATACGGGAACAATGTCTACATGGGCTTTAATGAACATGATTGGAATCTATCCTTTTTGTCCAGGTAGACCAGATTATACCGTTGTAACACCTGTATTCGACAAAGTGACCATCCAACTCGATAAGAAATATTATCCAAACGGCGACAAAGTGACGATAAGACGTCAAAAAGAGGGTGCTGGTGATTATATCAAAAAGATCGTTATCGATGGAAAACCATTCAATGGATTTAAAATCAACCATCAAACTTTGGTCAACAGTAAGGATATTCTAATCGTTACTGGAAATAGATAATTAGGCAAACTAAATTGAAAAACTGATCTACACGATGAAATATATTAATTATGCGGTCTGTGCAGGCCTTTTGTCCTTAATTGGTTGTGCTTCACTAAAAAACTCCGATGAGACTTCTTATGTCGGATATGTAAATCCTTTTATCGGAACGGATTTTACGGGCAATACATATCCTGGAGCACAGTCACCTTTTGGAATGGTACAGCTTAGCCCAGATAATGGACTACCCGGCTGGGACCGTATTTCCGGATACTTTTATCCTGACAGTACGATTTCCGGCTTTAGCCATACACATCTAAGTGGAACTGGTGCCGGCGACTTGTACGACATATCTTTTATGCCGGTTACCTTACCATATCATGAAGCTGCGGCTCCCTTAGGTATACATTCCAAATTTTCGCATAAAGGCGAAAAGGCTCACGCCGGATACTATCAAGTAAAACTTACTGATTACGATATAAATGTGGAGCTGACAGCAACGGCACGCTGCGGAATTCAACGTTATACCTTTCCAAAAGCCGAGTCTGCTGTATTTTTAGACTTAAAGAAAGCAATGAATTGGGATGCTACCACGGATTCGCACATCGAAGTGGTCGATTCTGTCACTATTCGTGGTTATCGTTTTTCGGAGGGCTGGGCAAGGGGCCAACGCGTTTATTTTGAAACTCGGTTTTCTAAGCCTTTTATGGCCGTTCATATCGATAGTTCAGCAATTTTATCCAGCGCTGATACAACGGCAAAAAGTGCAAAACGAATTGGTACAGCATTCAAAGCACGTTTTGATTTCAAGACAGCAGCTGGAGAACAAGTGACTTTAAGTACGGCTCTTTCGGGTGTTAGTATGGAAGGCGCTTCCAAGAACTTAAAAGCAGAAGTTCCAAAAGATGACTTTGATTATTATTTAAAGGAGGTCGAGCAAAATTGGAATCACGAATTGGGTAGGGTAGCGATCGAGACCAAAGACAAAGAGGAGCAGGTTAAGTTCTATACAGCGTTATATCATTCCATGTTAGCACCGACGATTTTCGGTGATGTTGATGGTGCGTATATGGGGGCTGACCGGAAGGTACATCAGGCCGAAGGTTGGACTAATTATAGCACATTCTCACTTTGGGACACTTATAGAGCTTCGCATCCGTTATTTACCTATATCGACCCTAGTCGAGTAAATGATATGATTAAGTCCTTCATAGCCTTTTATGAACAGCACGGCCGATTGCCGGTATGGAATATTTACGGGAGTGAAACGGATATGATGATTGGGAATCACGCAATTCCTGTCATTGTAGATGCATATTTAAAAGGAATCGGTGATTTTGATGCATCAAAAGCGTTAGAAGCTTGTGTTGCCACAGCTAATATTGACAATTACCGGGGTATAGGTCTGTATAAAAAGCTAGGCTATGTGCCTTATGATGTCAAAGATGAATACAATGCCGAAAACTGGTCCCTATCAAGAACACTTGAATATGCCTATGATGATCATTGCATCGCAATGATGGCCGATAAGATGAGAAAGAAAGAGATTGCGGGAACATTTTTTGCAAGAGCTCAAAATTATAAAAATGTGTATAATCCGGCTACTTCATTTATGCAACCTCGAGATAGCCATGGTAAATTTATTACTCCATTTGATGCGGAGGAATATAGCGCGCATATCTGTGAAAGTAATGCATGGCAATATTTTTGGTCTGTACAACATGATATCCCTGGATTGATTAAACTCGTTGGTGGACAAGAGCGCTTTGGACAGAAGTTAGATAGCATGTTTACATTTCATCCTTCTGACACCAGCAAACTGCCAATTTTTAGTACAGGAATGATTGGGCAGTATGCGCATGGTAACGAGCCGAGCCATCATGCACTCTATTTATTCAATGCAGTTGGACAGCCTTGGAAAACGCAGCAATATGCGGCAGAGGTAATGAACAAACTTTACTTGAATACACCTTCGGGATTAAGTGGAAATGATGACTGCGGGCAGATGTCGGCTTGGTATGTATTTAGCTCATTGGGATTTTATCCTGTAGATCCCATAAGTGGAAAATACGAAATCGGTACCCCTTTATTTGAAAAAGCTGAATTGAAGTTGTCCAATGGAAAGAAATTTACCGTGAAAGCGAACCATGTCAGTAAATCCAATATTTATATACAAGCCATTACGATCGATGGTAAGCCTCTTGAAACAAGTTATATTACACATGAACAAATTATGTCTGGAGCGACATTGGTGCTAGAAATGGGCGAAAAACCGGGACCGGTATGGTACAAAAATAGATAGGGTCTATAGGTATATGGAGTTTCTTATGTGAAACTCCCAAATAATTAAGAGAAGCCTCCAAATGAATGTTTAATCGTTTCGGAGGCTTTTTATTTTGTCTGCTGGAACAATCAGGTTTTTGTAAAAGTATGTCGTGCTACACCATGTTCCATTCGGGAAGAGCGCATAATTTGGGATATCTCCGACTATCGTCCAGCCACATTTTTGATACATAATATAAGCCGGGCTATCGGTTACAGTATCTAGTACCAGTAGAGTCTTATTTAGATCAATGGCTATATTTTCAATGTGTTGAAGTAAATTTTGTGCAATGCCCATTCTTCGAAAGTCAGTATGGACTAACATTTTGGCTACATCTGCACGATGTGTCTGATTTGATGGGAGGTCGATTTGCAGTTGAACAGTTCCTGCGATTCGATGCGTAAAGGCATCTCTTGCAATAATCAATATTATTTTCTGTTCCTTGACCTTGTTCAGTACATTAGTCCAAAATTTTTTTGCCTGTTCAACTGTTATATCTTCCATGAAACCTACGGAGGCACCTCCTTGGACAATATTAAAAGTCAGGTCTACTAGTTCAGAAATTAAGTTAATGCTAGATTCTTTGACTTCTTCAATGACAAAATCTGTATGGGAAATAGGTGAGGAACTCATGGGTTTGATTGGGGACGAGATATAGAAAAGGTATTGATCGCGATGTTATGTAAGAAAAGACATTCTGGTCATGATCGGCTTGGCTCTTCTGGTGAGAATCATATTTAAGAATCGTTACTCGTTGCGGGTGAATGCAAAATAGATGACATATAGCCAGCCAAGTATTCCATGAATTAAAGCCCAGAGTATGGATTTATTGCGATCCCATGAGGTGACAACGGCAATTACAGAACCGAGTCCAATACCCGATTGTGTGATCGTCTGTGTCGTTGATTTACTTATCTCTTGACCAAATGCGATATCCGCGATGAATATAAAGAATACGAATAATGAGAGGTGTTTCATGACGAATTTATTGAGCTCCTCTTATTTTGAGTTCTTCATTGATTTCTTTTATTCTTTTAAAATTCAGAATAACAATGGGAGATAAGGCGAAAGGAATGGCCATCAGTGCACTGAATCCTTTGCTAATTGAGGTGTAAATTCCCATACCTAATAGGATAAAAAGCATGGTTGTGAGCATCCAAGTAATTACCAGAGCATTTTTTTTGTTGGTTTGAAGCTCTTCGTCAGTCATTCCGTTTAAAGGTCTATTATTCATATTTCGGTGGTTTATAGTCTCTAAGTTCCGTAATTCTTTTTAAGAAACAAAGTTTTCTGCGTTAAATGATGTGTGAATCTTATTAAATATAACGTTTTTCTTGTTTTTTTAAAAAAAAGATTAATTAAATGGCTAAAATAGTAGGTTTTGAAGGACCTTTTTTCTTAATAACAGAGCATAAGGTGATTATTATGGATTCCATTTTTTAAAAGAGCAACCTTCTCATCTTTCGGGGTAACGAACAGTTTGTTTAAAGTAGGTATAAGCGTATTGTTTTGAACAAGTGGATTGTGCGGAAAATAACGAATCTTAAAACAAAGACCACGAATATTAAACGAGACGGAAAGACTGTTTTAAAAAGCTGTTATTTGTGAAAAAAATCAAGAAATGAGAATGCTAGCTTTAATCTTTATGCTGTGTACTATGTGTTCCTGTAGGGGTAATTTGGAATCGGGGTACAACGAGAAAATGGCTAAGCTCTTTCATAGCTGTCGAGAAAAAATGGATGAGAGCTATGGAAAATTGCTGGAAGGGGAATATGATGTCGATAAATCAGACTATTCCTATCACATGAAATTGAATGAGGCACGTGCTTTGAGTAGTTACATAAAAGGAATAAAATGCGAAGCTTCTCAATTGAAATACAGTAAAACTGCCGAAAGTTTTCACATCGCTACAATTGGTTATATGACGGAGATCGTTGATGGATATGGTGTTTTATTAATTAAATATATTGATGAACAGAAAAAAGGGACTCGGAAAAGTCTGTTGCGGGAGATTACAGATGAAAAAGAGAAAATTGCAGCCTTAGCTGAGTCGTGTTTAGGACATCAAATAGCCTTCTTGAATCAAGCTGGAATAAAAGTAGATAGTCAAAAAGGAAAGTAGTTGAAATATATTTTAATTTTATAACAATGTTAACACTAAAAAATAAGTGGTATTTGCCTATCATTTTACCCATGATGGCATTGTCCTGTAAGAGCAAAATAGCTGCGCATCAGCCAATACCCCCGTATTCATTGGCTGATACTGTGAAACCCGATTGGTATCGCGAATACTATGGTCAGGTTGTGATGATCGACAATGAATTTGTGACTCAGAAAAATGGCAGTTATTTAATAGATCTTCCTTTGCAGATCGTGCCAGATTCCACTTACGTTTTCTTTTTGAGTACTAGAATTCCATTGGAGTTACTAAAAAGGTCAACTGAATTCTATCCCGATCTTCAACATTTTGTACTGATTGTCCCCGATTGGAAGTATTATGATGAGGTTGCCAAAGAAGCCTCGAAAAATGGAATGTGTATAGAACCTGCGACGACCAATTTTTATTATTCCATAAAAAGAGAGGATGGTGCGGTTAAAGTCGACAGTATCCGGCTTTCTGGTGAAGAAAACGCGAGGTTCGATTTTGTCAAACCAATTTCACCCAAAGGCATGCTTACCGTTTATCGAAGAGAAAGTTACGGATCGGTTTGTTGCCCGCGTGACCCCAAGTGGGATAACGTCGATAAAGATGAGCTCTTTATACGTGAGTTTGAACACCGCAGTCACCTGAACGTGACCAAAGGGAGGTATGTACAGATGGAAGGGAAAGAAGGCGAAAAAAGTATCTATTATACTTTACCAGGATTATCTTCAGCACAGCGATTGGAATTTTTAGCAGATAAGTATACGGAATGGGTTGTCAATAAAGATATGGAGGCAAAGACGTTTATGCCACAGTTATTTACACCGCAAATTGTACCTATGGTAACCGAAGGTTTTAACAAAATGAAAGAATTACCATAAAGTTAGCGATACCGCAATTTGGATGTTTCCATAACAATACGCTGTTTTTAAATGTTCGAAATAAAGCTATTCTGTTAGCTTTATTTCGAACATTTTATCCCAATTTTTACCGGTAACAAAGAAAGTGTTTGATCTTTTATTGTAGGCGATACCATTTAATACATCTAAATCCACATGTTGTGTTACATGTTCACGTAATTTAGATAGATCGACTAAAGCCTCCACTGCACCTGTTTTAGGGTCGATCCGTCCAATGACATCCTCCATAAAGAAATTTGCATAGATTTTTCCTTTTACCCATTCCATTTCATTGATTTGATCCACCATGGCTGTATTCGTTGCTGCACGGATATAGTCCATTTTTGAGAAGTCATTTGGATTAAGCGTATAGATATAATCAGAACCATTGGACATGTATAAGTTTTTACCGTCAGAAGTTAAACCCCAGCCTTCCATTGGCTGAAAGTAAGGAAGTGTTTTAATAACAGAAAGGGTGTTTATATCGTATAGGTAGGCTAGATTGTTTTTATAAGTCAACTGATATAATTTTCCATTTAGGACGGTGGCTCCTTCGCCAAAAATTGAATCATCCAATTCAATTTTTTTGGTGGGCTGACCCGTTTTTGGATTAACAATACGAACACTCGATTTACCTTTATTTCCGCTTGGACCAATCCCATTCCCGGTACTTTCGATCAAATTATCCCCGTAGAACTCCAATCCCTGTGTGAAAGCTTTGATATCATGGGGGTAAATATTCACAATGCTATAGCTTAGCAAAAGCGGAGGAGTGGACGCGAATAGATCGATGTTGACCGAATTTTCTTCTCGTTTTCCAGCACTAAATACGACAGCTTTAATAATCTGCTTGCCAAATTTCTCCTGTTTTAATGAATAATGGAAAGATTCATTTCCGATTACTTGACCAATCTTTTTATCGTTTATAGTGTAAATAACAGAGTCTATTTTCGGCGTTTTTTCGCTGTCCATCTTTAAGATCAGATCCTCGCCCTGCGTATAGCTCTGTTTGATGTTGTCAAAGGTAAATGTCGGATTTTCATCGGCATATTCGGGCTGAGAGCTTGAAGTTGTATTTGTATTGTTACTTTTATTTCCGGTACAACCGCCCAAAATGGTGCCAATAACGAAACAAATGAGGTAAGATTTTTTGTGCATTGATAGAGGGTGCTTGATTAATTATCCGCTAATAAATTAGATAGCGAATTGATTATAAATAACTGTTGCTGTAATGCTCGTTTCTCAAACTTAGATAAATTGTTTTTTATATGCAATTCAATTGCTGATCAATAAAAAGATAATTTGTCTGTGAAAGAAAAAAAATGAACAATTACATGCTAGTCTATTGTTATAAAGGTATGGAAAGATTATATTTTACTGGAACGAGCGGTATCCTTTTGCCTTACAAGAATAAAAGCTACTATCCTGAGGAGTTTCAGGATAAAAGTCGATTGGCTGTATATAGCTTATTATTTAATTCATTGGAAGTAAACAGTTCTTTTTATAAAATCCCCAAAGAAGAAACCGTCAGAAGATGGTCCGAAGAAACGACCGATAATTTTCGGTTTACGTTTAAACTATGGAAAGGAATTACACATCAAAAAGAACTCAAATTTGATCCACAGGATGTCGTCAGATTTCTATCCGTTATTGATGCTGTCGGCCAAAAGAAAGGGTGTTTGCTCATACAATTACCACCATCTTTTAAATTTGCTTCTATTGGATTGCTTGCTGAATTGCTGGATTGTATTGCTCAGGATAAGAGAAGTGAGGGGTGGCCGATCTGTGTAGAATTTAGGGATCCCGTTTGGTATAGGGAAGAAACTTCTGAACTTTTAAAATCTTATGATATGAATCTGGTTATTCATGATAAGAATATACAAGGTATGCGTCTTCAATACGCAGATGCAAACATAATCTATATGCGATTCCATGGCCCAAATGGTGACTATAAAGGAAGCTATACGGACAACATATTGTTTGAATACAGCACCTATATTAACGACTGGATTGCAGAGGGAAAAGAAGTCTATACTTATTTTAATAATACAATCGGAGCGGCACTGTCTAATCTGAATACATTAGCCAAGTATATCACAGCGAGCAAAATATTTCCCGCTTAAAAACTGTCTTTTTTAAAGTGCACTGCCACGGATATATTCCGTTCCCATGTAGCCGTCCCAGCCTTCATGTTCACGCATAATCCGCTGATAAGCTGCGGTCAATGCCTGAACCTTCGTAAATAAAGGAATACCTCTCCGGATGCAGTCGTGATCAGCGTAAGTCCCGGCATTATCGTACCATTGTAGCCACGCAAGTAATTCTTGTCTCTTCATAAGCGTTAATCTATCGAATAGCGTCTTATCTTTTAAACTCATGAGCTGATAACGCCAATCCTTGCGATGCGATTCCATGGCTAGAATTTTTGGAAGCTGATGCGCTATGATCTGTTTAATAAGAGATTCCATAATTTGAAATTTTAGTTGTTAAAGATGAGTTGTGCATGTGTATTCGAAAAGTCATTATATCTTCTTTTCATGTGGATGCGCAGGATTTCTTTATGTATATACGCGACAGCCTTTAATTTGGAAAGCTGCTGCACGCCATTTTCAACACATTTGCGATCTGTATAGTTTCCTTTTGGATCATGCCATTGCAGCCAATCAAGGAGTATTTCTCTTTCTAATTTCTCGAGTCTATGTTGTAAGCCGATTAATTCACTTTCCCGAAGTTGTTCGCGCCAGTCAGACCAGGTCGGGCCTGACACTATACCTCGCTTCTCTTTGAATTTGTTTTCCATATTTTACGTCGAATTTGAAGATCTAAAATTTGTTAGATGACTAGCTTACTGATAATAGCATTACCAAGTTTACTTTTCATAAATAGCTCAATTTGTTTCAGCAATTCTGGACTTACTTCGGGGACTCTTTCTAAATCTCGTATAAACCACTTCTGAATAACAGGCGTTTGTTTGGAACGTTGGTCAAATTTTACGACTTCAGCGCGTGATGATTTTCCTGTAGGATCATAGTATGACCACAATACAATGAAAATCGTATTCGGATCTTCATCGGGATAAGGAGTATGAAAGCGAACAATGTCGCCTACGTGTAAATCCTTATTGTCATATGCTGCGCTGTGTTCCATAAAAAGCGTTGTCTAAAACTGATATTCAAATATACTAAAAATATTAGTATTAAAAAGTTTTTGCTAAAAATTTTATACTTTGTCTAAGAGGCCGTTGTTTTTTATAATTGGAGGCATGTCTCGGTGATTTGTTCTTTTACTTCGATTTTATTGTTTTTATGAGGTTGAATTTTATCACCTTATCTTGTGGCTGGGTAAAGTGGACAAATATAAAGGGGAACTATTCGAAGGGAATTTTGTTAAGGCTGCGCATGGGATAATATCTAGGTAAAAAAAGTAGATGTGTTAGCGCGAGTTTTATGCTTCAGAACTTCACTTGTTGTAACATTCTTTTCAAAATTTCGGTAATTTGACTTTAAAGACATAATATGGCAACTCAACCTTATCAACTCCCTTATTCCATTGCGGGTCTTTAAAGAGCTGTGCACAGGAGAAATAAAGGTATCCATCTCCGCTGATGCCCATAGAATCGGGCCAAAGTATTCGGGAGTCCCGTACCAGGGTATTCACATTTCCATCAGGATTTAAATATTTAATACTATAATCTATTGACGATGTTAGGTAAATATTTCCATCAATGTCTGCTAGTAAGCCATGCGTGATTCCGACTTCCCCTTTGTCTTCTACTTTTTCTTCCAATTCTTCATTCGTCAGCCTTGCGTCGGCTAAAAATTCTGTTGCAATACAATACAGATGGGTTTGATTGATCGGTTTGAAATATAAATATTTGAAATCGTGACTCAATGCTATGCCATTAACGTTGGAAGAAAAAGGCTTTCCATTTTCATTACGCATTTCAATACCATTATAGCTTAATATTACATCAGGATCAGCCCGCGTAAAACGGCTTCCAGTTAAAGCCTTTCTAGTCTGTCCTGTTTTGAGGTCTAAAATAATGATGGCCGCTTGGCCGGGATCGGAGAGATAGGCTAAATTTCGCTTCTGGTCAATGCGCATATCATTTAGACCTGATTTGGTTTTATCAAGGTCGTCGAAACGATAAATATGTTCAATTTTATTTTTTTTTGTATCGATTTTTAACAATTTAAATCGGCCTTGAGTTGATTTTTCATCTTTTCCAAAAATTGATCCGGCAGAAGATGGTTTAGAATCCAATACCCAGAGATTGTCCTGGGTATCGACAAATATATCCTGGACATTTACAAAGTGGGAACTCTCTTTTCCTTTTAAATTCCATTCTTCATTTGGATAAGGAACAGGTTTTCCATTGATGATTTCAGTAAGTGCATACTGATAATTTTTCGCTTGTTTTGGGAAGGAAACAAATAATCGATTGTTGGAGGTAACGCTCACACCGATCGGACGGTATGGACCTAAGGCTGCTGCGAACTCCAGTTTCGGGGCTGTAGTATTATTGACTTGTGCCAGCATAGTGAGAAAAAAGATGTGACAGAATAAAAAACTTAATATGAGCCGTGTTCGCATATTCTTGTTATAATTGTAACCTAACTATATTGCTTTTGACTGTTCCCACTAAGTAATAAAGAGGGATTTTTAGCTTCCATAAAGAGACCGCGCTCTCATAGAAGAACCTTCTATTCTCAATTATTGTTTGTCCTTTTCTCCAAATAATACTTTTTTACACTGATCAGCATGTCGTGCGACTAATGCCGATAGGAATCCACGTGGATTTAATTTTCTGAGCGACTAGAAAAGTTGGGAGTGGCTTCGGTGGTTAAAAGGTGTTGATTTACGAACAAATTTCTTGCAAGAGCTTTTCAACTTCCTGTGCATGTGTCACAGTCATAAAATGTCCCGCACCCTTAATGATAAAGTTGGGCTTTACATTTTTGATGGGGATAATACGATCGCTACTACCGTGTACATGAATTAAATTGTCCGGAACCGAATTGTTTTTCCATTGTAAAATTTGATGTATTGCCCAGGCCATAAAGATTGGATCTGTATCCTTTAGGATTTGTTTCAGCAGTAAAGAATCTTCTTTGCAGCGTATACCAAAAAAATAATCCGACAGAAAGCTATGGGTCTTGAGCAGTGAATTAGGGACAAACACGTTCAGCTTGAGTCTACCCGCTAATCGATACAGTACGGGTAATTCATCCCGTCCTTTGGCAGAAGCTAGCAGAATAACTCGTTGAACAGTTATAATTTTGGCAATTTCCATTGCAAGCATTCCTCCGAAAGAAAGCCCAATGAGGATGGGTTGCTCTGCGGTAATTTTAGCAGATATTCTTTTTGCATAAATAGATAGTGGTTCATTGCGGCTTGGTGTAATCCAATCCAGATAGGTTATATCAAGCGAGCCAAAGTCTATCTTGCTGAATACACGTTGATCTACACCCAATCCGCTGATGACATATATTTTGGTTGCGGTGATTTTCATTTAATCAAGTGTTTGTATCCATTTGTGGAGACAAGTTACTGAATTATCGCTATAAAACAGGGGCAAAAAATTGATTCGAAAATCAATTTTTTGCCCCTGTTTTATAATATTGAATAACGTAATTTTAATCCACCTAATCGCGCGAGCTTACTAAGATAAGCTCGCCAAGCTCTTAGCTTCAAAAGTAGACAGTTCGTCGTATTTTTCGGCTTGCACTTTCTTCACCCAATTGGGGTCTTGTAAGATGGCCCTGCCTACTGCTACAAGGTCAAAATCGCCACGTTCATAACGACGAACCAGTTCGTCCAGTGAAGCGGGAGAGGACTTGAATTCAGAATTGGTAAATACTTCACCAAAGTCTTTGTCAAGGCCTACAGATCCAACCGTGATTGTGGGCTGTCCTGAAATCTTTTTGAGCCATCCAGCAAAATTTAAGTCACTGCCTTCAAATTCCGGCTCCCAATAACGACGTTGGCTTCCATGAAAAATGTCGACACCGGCATCCGTCAATGGTAGAATCCAATCTTCCATCGCTGTAGGGGTAGGGGCAAGCTTGGCTGTATAGTCCTGCTGTTTCCATTGTGATAAACGTAGAATAATCACAAAATCAGGTCCGACCGCTTTTCGCATTGCTTTTACGACTTCAACAGCGAATTTGGAACGCTCCTTAATTGTTTTTCCACCAAATTCGTCTGTTCTGTGGTTCATTCCTTCCCAGAAAAATTGGTCGATCAGATAACCATGGGCCCCATGGATTTCAAAAGCATCAAAACCGAGGTCTTTTGCAGATTTTGCAGCGTCAGCGTAAGCCTGTATTGTGGCCTCTATATCCGCTAATGTCATTGTATCTGGGCTTTCAAACGCAGCAGGCGGAGTCCATTGCATTGGGGTATAGCCAACATGCCATAGTTGAGGGGCTATTTTTCCGCCTTTTTCGTGCACAGCATCGACGATATTTTTCCAGCCGTCCAATGCTTGGTCACCGTAAAAGTTTGGAATATCCTTTAAATTCTTTGATGAAGGTCTTTCAATAACTGTACCTTCCGTCAAAATTAAACCAACATCTCCCGCGGCACGACGCTCGTAATAACCCGCTACAGCCCTGTCGGGAACCCCATCCTTAGAAAATGCTCGCGTCATTGGCGCCATTACAAAGCGGTTTTTGAGTATTAAGTTTTTGTACTCAAATGGATTAAAAAGTTTTTGTATGCTCATTTTTCTTGTTTTAAATCGTGAATCTTCACAAAGATATTTTAAATAGTATATATTTGTAACTATTATTGGTATAAACTAGTTACCTTTGCGTATGCTCGCGTCATTGGCGCCATT